>JAMJFU010000142.1 GCA_023544525.1 Anaerolineae bacterium
GATCCAGTGGCACGCCCTTCGCAGCCGCCTGCTCACGAGGCACCGCCTGGATGGAATCCCGAGCTCGCTCGGGCTGGTTACGTCGGAGCAGGAGCCGGCCCGGCCCCGGCAAGCCGGGGGATCCAGTGGCACGCCCTTCGCAGCCGCCTGCTCACGAGGCACCGCCTGGATGGAGTCCCGAGCTCGCTCGGGCTGGTTGCGTCGGCGCAGGAACCCTCTCAAGACGCAGGTCCTGGCTGTGAGCCGGCCCAGCCCCGGCAAGCCGGGGGATCCAGTCTATCGCGCTCCGCAGCCACCTGCCCTCCAGGCACCGCTTGGATGGACTCCCGAGCTCGCTCGGGCTGGTTACGGTACCCACCAATCGGTTGGCTTGTCGTCCTTGTCGCTGGCCGGCACACGAACCGGCTCGCCGCCGGTGTCGGCCACAAAGTAAGGATCCCAGCGTCCCTGGAAGCCGGCGATCAGGAACTTGCCCTTGCGCCAGGCGGCGATGTTCGTGCTGTTGTTGGGATCACTCCCGACGGTGCCCACCACCTTGTGCGGGTTGGAGCCATCAAGATTGACGACCCAGATCTCCCAGGCCGTCTCCGCGCTGATGGTGGAGAAGGCGATCCTTTGGCCGTCAGGCGAGAATACCGGAGTGATGGCGATCCGCTCCCCGCCAAACGGTGTAACCTGTCTCACGCCGGAGCCGTCGCGGTTGACAACCCAAATGTTAAAGCTGCCGCCGCGCAGGGACGAAAACGCGATCTTTTTGCTGTCGGGCGACCAGGCCGGCATCCAGTCGACATTGCGGCTGGTGATCGGCTTGGCATCCGTTCCATCAGGCTTCATGGTATAGATCTCAAAGCCGCCAGGCCAGCCGAACAGGTAGGCGATGCGCGAGCCGTCCGGGGCTACGACGGGAAAGGCCTCGATGTTGGCCGTGGTGTTGCTCAGGTTGGTCTGGCCGCTGCCGTCGGCATTCATCTTCCAGATGTCATCGCCGTGCTCAAAGTAGATGGCCCTGCCGTCCGGTGTATAGTGCGCGTCGTAGCACTTGCCCATGCTGGTCAGGCGTTTGGCGTCGCTACCGTCCTCATTCATCACAAAGATGTCGTCCCAGCTCACCCGGTTGGAGGTGAACAGGATCTTGCCCGATGCAGGCCTGGCCACCGGCTTGGGGGTGGGGCTGGCGACCGGTGCCGGCGGGGCGGTAGGTGCCGGCGTATCTGTGGGCGGCGGCGGTGTGTCGGTCGGCGGAGGAGGTGTGTCCGTAGGTGGTGGAGGTGTAGCCGTCGGAGGCCGAGGTGTAGCAGTGGGGACGGGTGTATCGGTTGGCGGGACGGGCGTGTCCGTCGGTACAGGGGTATCGGTCGGCGGAATGGGCGTGTCGGTGGGGACGGGTGTATCGGTTGGCGGGACCGGCGTGTCGGTCGGTGCCTGGACCACTGCCGTCGGCGGCACGGGGGTCGGCGTTGGCTCAGCGCCGCAAGCGCTGAGCAAGAGGCAGAGCAGCAACGTCGCTGCCACAACACGATTCGGTTTTTTCAAGTTCTTGGTGACGTTCATCGTCGTCTCCTTTCTGCTCGGAAGCAGGTGGTTGGCTACCCGCGCCGGGGGCCACTCAGAAAGGCCCACAGGCTCGGCCAGCGGTCTTTGACCAGGAGGTGATCGTCCGTCTCAGGGCGATGGGTGGTCACGAACATCAGGCTCAGGGCAACGCCGGCGAGGCCGTTCCACCACGACCGGGACAGCAGGGCAAAGATGAGGGGCCAGGCTGCCAGAACGACCCGCGTGGCCACAAAGGAGCGGTGCGTTAGCAGGCGGGCCACAAGCCACAGCAGCAGGCCGAAGGCCACGGTGGGCCAGGACAGCAGGAGGATGCCCGCCACGGAGCCCGTATTCCCCCGTCCGCCCGCGCCCCGCAGCCAGATCGACCAGCGGGTCCCGGCCACGGCCGCCAGCAGCGCCAGCGGCGCGGCGGCCGGCTGGCTCGACAGGGATCGAGCCAGCAGCACGGCGCCCACGCCCTTGGCTGCCTCGGCAGCAAAGACGAGGAGGCCGGCCCAGCGCGCCACGCTGACTGCCGTGTTCAGCACGCCGACGTTGCCGCTGCCCACCCGGCGCAGGTCCTGCCCGCTGACGGCCCTGGCGACGAGCCAGGCCACCGGGATCGAGCCCAAGAGATAGCCGGCGACTGCCAGGGCTAGGAGCATACCGCCCTCCCCGGACCCAGGAACACGATCCCCCGGTTGCCGTCGATGGTCACGACCTGTCCCTCTTGCACACTCTTGGTTGCTCCGGCCACAGACATGACTGCCGGGATGCCGTACTCGCGGGCGACGATCGAGCCGTGAGACAGGATGCCGCCGACTTCGGCGATCAAGCCTCCGGCGATGGCAAAGAGCGGCGTCCAGACCGGGGTGGTGAGGGGGGCCACGAGGATGTCCCGTTTCTGCAGCCGGCCGAACTCCTCCGGGCCACGCACGATGCGCGCCACGCCGGTGACCACACCGGGGCTGCCGGCTACGCCCTGGAGCTGTCCCTCGACGGCTGCCGCCTCGACGTGCCGGTCGGCCGCATAGATCTCCTGGCCGCCGCGGATGATGTCGGGCCAGGGGCGCAGCTTGTTTGCCTCAAACTCGGCCCGGCGTGCCTGTACGGTGTCGATCACGACCGAGGGACTGGCCGCGATCTCGCCCATCTCGTCCAGGGTCAGGAAGAAGATGTCATCGGCCTGGTCGAGGAGGCCACGCCGACTCCAACGCCGGCCCAGCTCCAGTAGCAGCCGGCGGAAGGGCGGGAACAGGCGCGTCAGCTCAAAGTGCATCGTATCCCGCTCGCGGGTGTTGGCCTGGGTGTGGCGCAGCACCCAACGCAGAAGCGGCGAGACAAGGAGGCGGCCGGCCAGATCCTTCTCCACCCGGGCCAGAACAAGCTGCGTCTCCTCCTCGCGCTCCTTGGCCAGCCGTGCCTGCTGCCGGTGCGGGCTCTGCTCTGGGTCGGCGTCGAGGTAGCTCCGGATAAAGCCCAGAACCGGTGCAGGATCCTCGCCCCAGGTGGGATAGAGGACGTCCATCCGGATCTCGCGGTGGCCGTACTCGCCGAAAAATCGCTGCAGCTCTTCGAGGAACGGTCTCGCCTCTGGCAGTTGCTGCAGGTGGGCCAGCAGCTCTGGTGCCTCGTATTCCCGGATGAGGCCAGCCACCTGCGGCTGGGCCCCGGCCAGCTGGGCCAGATCCCAGATGCGTTTGTTGCCCTCCATGGTCACGTTGCCGGTGACGCCGGAGATCAGCTTGCTGCGCAGGCTCTCTGTGTCTGCGCCGAAGTAGCGCTCAAGCAGGGTGCCCAGCATCTGGTAGGTGATGTCGATGACCACGATCATCAGAAAGTCGTTGTCCAGCAGCTTGCGCGCCGTGCCAAAGACCAGGCTGCGAATTGTAGTCACGATCTCTGCGTCCGAGACATCCTCCAGATTCAGGGATGAGACTGCGACAACTTTGGCCTGGTGCCGCGCCACCAGGCCCGGCAGACGGGCAGGGAAAGTAACCATGAAGCGCAGCATGCGCAAGAGCATGCGTAGATAGGGCCTGGACAATTCACCCTTGATGCCCTGCTCGTGGCGTGCGAAGGGGTTGACGATTTGGGACACCAGGCGCTCGCGCACGGCCGGCGATAGAGGTGCAAAGGCGGCCTCGATATAGTTCCGGTTGAAGTAGACCTGGTTGTAGAAAGCACCCACCGCCGGCAGGCCCCTGGGTCGCCCAAAGCCCAGCAGGGTGAAAGAGAAGTCGAGCATGGAACGGAGCAGCGGCTGGATGGCCGCCAGAAAGGCGGGTGACAGGGGATCGGGGAAGAGCTCGATAAACATGGTGCGGTTGTATTCCATCTCTGTGGCAGATGCCTCTGAGGCAGACGGCAGTGTGGTGATGGCCCGTGCCTGGAGGATGTGGAAGCGACCCTGGGCGTACGCCCACTCCACGTCCTGCGGTTGGCCGTAGTGTGCCTCGATCCGCTGGCCCAGGGTTGCCAGCTCGAGCACCTGGGCGTCGGACAGCGCCGGCAGGTCTCGACGCGCTGCCGCCAGTACCTTCTCCACCGTGCCCCCGTCCTGCCCGTACTCGATGGCGAGCTCTTTGGCCGCGATCTGCCGGCTGGTGATCGCGCCGTCCTGCTTGTGCACGGTGAAGGTATCCGGCGTCACCAGGCCGGAGACGATTGCCTCGCCGAGGCCCCAACTGGCGTTGATGACGGCCTCGTCCCGATTGCCGGTGACTGGATTGGCGGTGAAGAGGATGCCCGACACCTCGGAGGGGATCATGGCCTGTACGACGACGGCCAGGTAGACCCGTTGATGGTCAAAACCCTGCAGGGTGCGGTAGCTCACCGCCCGATCGGTCCACAGCGAGGCCCAGCAGTCCTTGATCCTCTCCAGAAGTTCTGCTTCCCCGCGGACGTTGAGGTACGTCTCCTGCTGGCCGGCAAAGGACGCCGTGGGCAGGTCTTCGGCGGTCGCCGAGGAGCGCACGGCAACCGGGATCCGCGACGGATCCACGGCGCCCAGCTCCGACGCGAGGCGTCGATAGGCGACCAGGACCTGCCGGGCGATGCCTTCCGGGACAGATTGGGCAGCAATGCGGCTCCGGATACGGGCCGCGTGGAGCCCGGCATCCGCCGGGTCATCGGGCCGGATCTGAGCCAGGATGCTGCTCAGCTCCTGGTCCAGGCCGGTCGATGCGACAAAATCCCGGTAGGCCGAGGCGGCCAGGCAAAAGCCGGGCGGTACCGGCAGTCCGGCGGCGACCATCTCGCCCAGGTTGGCCCCTTTGCCACCGACCGAATCCACGTCCTCGGCACGGATCTCGTGGAACCAACGGATGTAGGTCATTGCAGTATCCTCCTGCATCTTGCTTGCAGTCCCCGTTCGTGTGCCAGCCCGGACTCGTCACCACTGCCCTGGCTCCCGGGCTACGCCCTGCTCCAGCAGCCAGGCCAGGGTCAAGGCTACCTCCTGGGCTGCTCCCGAGTCCCGGCCAAAGATCACCTGCCCGTCTAGCTCGACACGCGCCGGACTCTGGGGCGGCACCCCGCCCGTCCAGAAAGGGGCCGGCCCGGCACCTGGCTGCGCCCTACTTCCGTTGCCCGGTTGCGCCTCCCCCAGGGGCAGCAGCCCTGCACTCAACAGAACCGCGTAGGCGCTCTCGAGCGCCGCCACGTAGCCACCCTGGTCGACGACACGGCGCACCAGGAGATGCACCCGCGGATCGGCGCCCAACCGGCGTGACGCCTGGATCCCTCCGGGCAATACAACGGCTCGTGGAGATGCCGTCTCCACTTCGCTGAGAACCCGGTCTGGTCGCAGGGACAAGCCGTATGCCCCTCGTACCGGGCCGGCAGCCAGGCCCACGAGAGCGATGGGATGCCCTGACCTGCGCAGCAAACGGGTTATGGTGGAGACTTCCGTCTCCTCAAAGCCGGGAGCTAACATGACATAAACTTCATCTTTCGTCGATCTGGGCACGTTGAATCCCTCTGGTATGAATGCTCGTGATCTCAGTGTACACCAGATCCGCCTGCCCGTAACCGCCGGAGCCTGCCCCAACCTGCCGGATTCTGCCAGCGATGGGGGTTGTCAGATTCTGTTTCCCCAGTATAGCGATACGCTGGCTACAAACTGGCTACAGCTGCCCGTATTCAGAAAGCCCCGACAGGCGTGCGGCAGGTTGGCAGCATCATGTGTCTGTATTGTGCGTGGGCGGCCGATCCTGCGGGGGCAGAAGAAACCACTTGACGGCGGTGGCTCAGGATGGTATAATCAATGTACGATTCCGCACCTGGTGCCTCCTCATCATCGCTCTGCGGAATTGGTGGGCCCTACCGGCTCTCGCTGACCCTGTAGCTTCTCGCCAAGGACCGCTGTTGTACTGCGCGGCGAGATGCCGCCTCTCTTCTTCTGTGAGCGGTATTTGGGAGCAGCGGCTCAACGCTCGCTGTGTTCCCGTGCCCGGGCGTTGTCCCGTGCAAGGAGGTCCAAGCATGGGTCCTTCGGCGGGAGACCGGTTGCGGACAAGACGGATGGCACTGCCAGGCGTGGCATCGCTCATACTGCTTGTCTCAACGGCGATGCTCGTGGGGGCCGAGGTTCCGGCACGCGGTGTGGGTGCCAGAACCTGCGGGGCGCTGATCTCTTTCGCGCCTGAGGCAACCTCTGGCCTCCCTTCTTCCACAACCGTCACCCCCCTCCAGGTCAGTGGTTTTGTACATGCTTACAGCGACAGGTGGGCGCCAGATGAAACCACCGACACCGAGCAATACCTGGACATCGTGTTGTCCGACGCTACCCTCGTGGTGCAGGTGACCAATGACCAGGATGACGTCGGCCCACCAGCGGTTGCCCAGTATCCAATCGAAACCATCGTCGTTGCCTGGGCTGGTCCCGATCAGGTGGACCTCGGCCGCTGGAATAACATCGAGTACGCGACCTTTGACGTCGCAGGTCACCCTGTCCTCCCGATCACGCAAGTCACAGACATAGGTCCGGCTGAATATGGAGACGAAATCCTGACGGCCGACCCGGTTCCTGCCGTCGGACCGACCAACGGCAACGTGCTCCTAGCCTGGCGGCTGCTTTGGGATTATGCGGGGCCGAGCCCGATCATTACCGAGATCTACTCCGCAGTCCGCGGGACCGATGGCGCAGAGATCAGGGGGCCCAGCCTGATAGCATCAGCCGAAGCCCATGAACGGGGATTTCTCTCGGGTCCGGCCGCGGCGGCCTTTCGGAATGGCTTTTTCCTCGTGGCGTGGTCCGTTGACTATTCTTTTGAGCACGGGGATATCCACTACGTGGTCCTGGATCGGACAGGTGATCTCCGCCTCAGCCCGACCAACCTGACGAACAATCCTGTTGGTCAGAACGACGGCGATGTCCGCGCCACGCGGCTGGCGAGCGGACATGTCTTGCTGACGTGGACGGGCCAACATGGCCTGGGCCAGCAGATCTACTACGCTGTACTGGACAGCGCGGGTCGTTTGGTCCACGCACCGTCACGAGTGAGCGATGCTCCCAATGGCGCGGGTGGCTCGGATGCAGTTGGTTTTCTTTCGGGCAACATCATCGTGGCCTGGGAACAGAGTGGCGACCAAGCCGGCGAATCGCAGATCGCGTACGCAATGCTGAATGAGACCTATACGACGACGCTGCCGCTGCCCATGGCGACCAGGCTTCTGACCAACACGCTAGAGGCCGAGAACTATGCCGTCTCTCTCGCCCGCGATGCTGATGACAACGCCGTGCTTACCTGGCAGGGGGGTGGCGACCAGTATCTATATGCAGCCGTGGTGGGCAACGATGGCCTGGTCCGCAGCGGGCCGGAGGTCCTCAGGGAGGCTCATGGCACAAGTCTGAGTGTCGGCGTCACCGGCACTGGGTGTGGGTCGCTGCCCACGGCCGTACGTCCACTGGCGCTTTGTTATCTGCCGTTGGTGAGCGACAACAGTGGGCGGTAGGTTGGCCCTGGGACTCTGGTGACTGCGGTCCCTCTGCCTGTGCTGGCGAGGAGGGCCTTCACTGAGGAGTTCAGAAGCCGGAGGGAATAGGGTTCATGCGCGAGGAGCTACTGGCTGCTGTCCACACCGTGCTGCGCAGGTGGCATGCCGGTAAGCAAGATGACCTGCCGTGGGGCGAGATGCTCAGCGTAGCTCAACGCCTGGCACAGTCCCCTGCGCCAGATCCCGACCTGGCTGTCAAAGAGGTTGTACTGGAGGCCCTGAACGCCCTGGAGCAGCAGGGCGCCGGGCAGGAAGCACAGGTCCTGCGCCTTCGCTTTCTGGATGGTTACACCGCAGCAGCCACTGCCAACCGCCTGAACCTCACCGAGGATGTGGTGTACAAACGGCAGCGCGCCGCCCTCTCCAGCCTGGCCTGCACCCTCTGGCAGGCGGAGCTCGAGGCCCGTTCCATCAAGAAACAGCGGATCGCCGAACGGCTGGAGATCAAGGACCCGCCACGTCTCTTCGGCCTGGACGACAAGCTGGCCCACCTGACAACGGTTCTGGCCTCGGAGGCGCCTCCCTGGCTTGTGGCGGTCGTGGGCATCGGCGGCATCGGCAAGACCTCGCTGGCCGACGCCGGTGTTCGGGTCCTGGCAGATGGTCTCTCCTTTGTCGACGTCGGCTGGGTCAGCGCCCAGCAGGAGCGTTTTGTGCTGTGGGAGGGCCTGCAGGAGGCGCCCGAAGGAACAGCGGCACTGACAACTGAGGCATTGGTGGATGCCCTCATCGAGCAGTTCGGCTTTCGGGATCTGAGCAGGCTACCGCTGGCCTTCAGAAAGTAAGCAGTCGGGGCCAGGCTCAAAGAACACCCTTACCTGGTCGTGGTCGACAACCTGGAGACCGCGGCCGACTACAGAGCCCTGGTCCCTGACCTGCGGGAGCTGGTGAACCCCACCAAGTTCCTGCTGACCTCTCGTCACAGCCTGCACGACTATCCTGGCGTCCTCTGCCTCAGCCTGGACGAGCTGTCGGCAGCAGACAGCCTGGCCCTGCTGCGTCACGAGGCGCGCGAACGAGGCATGTCCGACGTAGCCTCTGCCCCGGCAGATACGCTCCTGCAGGTCCACGCGGTCGCGGGCGGCAACCCTCTGGCACTCAAGCTGCTGGTGGGCCAGATCCACAGCCTGAGCCTCTCCCGCGTTGTGGAGGACCTACGCCAGGCGCAGGGGCGGAGGGTTGAGGAGCTCTACCGCTTCATCTACTGGCGCTCCTGGCAGTTGCTCAGCGATGACGCACGGCGGGTGCTGGCCATCATGCCCCTGGTCGCCGAGAGCGGTGGAGGCCTGGCGCAGATCGCAGCCCTCAGCGAGCTGGCCGAGGAGCAACTGGCAGCGCCGCTGCGGCAGTTGGTGAGGCTCTGCCTGGTCAACGTCAGGGGCACGGTCGAGGCGCGACGCTACGGGGTCCATCGTCTGACTGAAACCTTCCTGCTCAACGAGGTGCTCAAGTGGCAGGCCAGGCCGTGAGCCAGGCAAACGCTCCACGGGAGCCCGGGTTCTGGCCGGCCCTGTTTCGCGAGAAGGTGGCCGCCAACGCCCGCTTCTGGCTGGACCAAACTGCCGTGCAGCAACTGGCCATGCCCTCCCTGGCCAGCGAGCGGGAGAACATCGTCAAGGCGCTGGCCCGGGCGTTGCAGCTGCAAGCTGCCTGGGAACCCGCGATAGACCTGCTCCTGGCTTTCCACCCCTACATGGCTCGACAGGGTGCCCTTTCCGAGTGGCAGCGCTTTGTGGAGATCGGCCTGGACATCTGCCGCCAGCAGGGCAACGCGGCCGCGGAGGCAGCGCTGTTGGACCGCCTGGGCGAGCAGAGACGGGACCGGGGAGACTGGTCCGCGGCGGCAGCCCTTCACGACCAGGCGCAGAGGTTAAGCGCTGCGGCAGGTGATGCGGCAGGGCGCGCCCGCTCGCTCACCAACCTGGGCCATGTCTATCGCCTGCAGAGGAGGTACGCCGAGGCGAGGGAGGTGCTGCAACTGGCCCTGGAGATCTGTCTCGCCTCGCAGAACCTGGAGGGGCAGGCGTTCGCCCACACCAACCTGGGGCTGGGCCATTACGAGGAGCGCCGTTGGGAGCAGGCGCTACACCATCA
>JAMJFU010000143.1 GCA_023544525.1 Anaerolineae bacterium
TTCCAGGGTGTGAACCTTAACCTCAATTTCCCCTCAGTGGTGGGCACGGTACATGTCGGCGAACGGGAGGTGGAGTACGGTTACAGCTCTGGCATCTATACCAAATACGTGTCTGCCTCGACGCCCATCCGCTCAGCGCCCACCCAGGAAGAGATCGATGCCCTGGGCGGGGGCAAGACCCAGTCTGACTGGGACGCCCGCTTTGAGCTGGCCTACCAGACATGCAAGGACGAAAATGTGACGCTGGTTGGCGGTGTGGCGACCACCGCCGTCCAGTTTGGGCGGTACTTGCACCGTGTCCATGGCTGCTATCCGAAAGACCTCTGGCAGACGCAGATCATGACGCTGGGAAGCGTGCCAGGCATCAACACGACGTATGTTCCGTCTCTGAAGGCCCTCTACGGTCCAGCCGCCATCCGCGAGATCTATGGTGCCACGGAAGGCATGTTCGGCCAACAACGGGACGACCGGCGCGCCTGGGTGCCCAACTACGACCTCTTTTTCCTCGAGATTGAGACCCGCTCTGGGGTCAAGATGCTCCACGAGATGCGGCCCGGCGAGATGGGCAGCCTGGTGGTGTCGACTCCCATTCTGCCCCGCTACAAGATCGGTGACCGGATCCTGGCCGTCAGGCCGCCGTACTACCGCTGCATTGGCCGCGACAAGTGGTGGATGCCACTCCGCTATGCCTGGGACGAGTTCAGATCTTTCAACCTCGGACGGCTCTAGGCCGTTCGGACATGTCCCCCTCCGTGGGTCGACGTGCTGGTCAGCCAGCATTATACCACAAAACCCGGGGCCGGTGAAGTGCCAGCGATCCGCCATATCCAGGTGCCAGGCAGTCGGCCCTCAAAGGACGACTGGCACCTATTCCTGGCCGCTCGTCGGTCCCTCGATCTCGGCCAGCCCTCGCCAGACAGCCACTGCTGCCAACAGGGCACAGGTGGCGCCGGCTACAGCCTGGTAAGCGATCTGTTCTGGCTGCCAGGACCAGAGCCAGCCACCGGTCGTGGCGCCAGCCATGCGGCCCAGGCTGAACGCAGTCACGTTCAGGGAGAGGAGGGAGGCCCGGGCCCCCGGTGCCATCTCGGTGACCAGCGGCAGGAGCGATACAATGGCGAATTCGAAGCTGAGCACGACCAGTACGACCCCGGCCAGGGCCGCCACCAGGCCCAGGTCGGCAAGGGTGGGCAGCAAAAGCAGGCTGATCGTCAACCCCAGGAGCCCCAAGAACACGGAGCGCTTCTTGCCCACCCTGTCAGTCAGCAGCGTCGTCCCGAGCTCGGCCGAGGCCTCGGCCAGGCCGACGACGATCGATGCCAGGCCCAGGGTGCTCAGGCCCAGGCCGAAGGCATCCTCCAACCAGGCGCCATAGACGATGAACGGCAACTCCATGCTCATCGACAGCAGCATGCTGGTCAGAAGCAGGGCGATCACCGGGCGCTGCCGCAACAGATCGCGCCAAGCGTGGAGGAGCGAGCGGATCGCGGTAGTCGACCTGCGTCGCTGGGCAGGGGGGCTGACGGCCGGCAGGCGGGCGTGGGTCAGCCCCAGGCTGAGCACGCCCAGTGCTGCCAGAAGCAGCCACGGGGAACGCCAGTTGAAGCGGTCCATGAGCAGGCCGGTCGCCGGCACGCCGATGAGCCACGCGCTCGACCAGGAGAGCTCGACGGCTCCGATGGCCCGGGCCCGCCGCTGGTACGGCACCAGTTCACCGAGGTAAGCATGGACCGCAGGGTCGTAGAAGACTTTGGAGAGGCCAAACAGGGCAAAGGCGACAGCCGCCAGGGCAATGCTGTTGCTGGCAACCAGAAGCAGCGCAGCCACGACCAGCAGTGCCAGGCCGATCTCCATGGTCCGGCGCCGGGGCTGGCCGTCAGCCCAGGGCCCAATGAAGGGAGCGGCCAGCCCGGCGACAAAGCGTACCGTGACCAGCCCGCTGGCAGCGGCCAGTGAGAGGTCGAGTCCGCGGGCCAAAGCTGGCAGGAAGGGATAGATGATGCGGTGGGCGGTGTTCAGGACGGTCCGTGCCACAAAGATGAGGGCAATCTGTGACGACGCTGACTGCCTGGCGGGTGGGGCGCCGCGATGGGGCCGTTCGGGCAGGCTCACGTCAGAGCAGACCGTTTTCTGGGGGGTGGGGGCGGTGGCCCGCTTCTGCGCCTGGTGTCACAGCTCGACCGTGCAGCCCAAGCCCGGCACGTCCCGTGCGACCAGCCAGCCCTCGTCAAAGTCAAAACCCGGGTGGGTGGGGTCGTCTACCAGGTCAAAGTGACCGTCCAGGTCTACATAATGCACGTTAGGGCTGCTGAGGGCCAGGCCCAGACCGGCGGCGATCAAGAGGGCTGGCTCGTTGATACAGCCTACTGTCGTCATCATCCGGGCGGCGCGGGCGATGGCATCTACCTGTCGCCCACAGTGCAATCCTCCACATGTGGCTAGCTTGACGTTCAGGCCGTGGGCTGCGTGCCGCTCAGCGAGGCGAAGGGCCGAAGCGGGATCAGTCAGGCTTTCGTCTGCCAGGATGGGCACCGCGCTCCGCCGGGTGACCTCGCGCAGAGCGTCGAGCTGGCCGGCGGGTGTGGGTTGCTCCAGGATCTCGATCTCGTCCTGCAGTGCCCGGGCGACATCCACAGCTTGTTGCACGGTGTAGCCCTGCTCTGCATCCAACCGCAGGGGGACGTGCGGCAGAGCTCGATGGACCGCCTGTACCCGCTCCACATCCTCTCCGGCATTGACGCCGCCTTTGAGCTTGAGAATGCGGAATCCCTGCCGCACCCGATTGCGGGCCATTTGTACTGTCTCCCTGACAGTTCCCAGGCTGATGGTAATGGAGGTCTGGACGCGATAGCGATACCCTCCCAACAGCCGATGGAGTGGCAGGCCCGCCGCCAGGCCCAACAGGTCGTAGAAGGCGATGTCAAAGGCACAGCGGACAGAGGGCGTGCCTTCGGTCAGGGGCGCAAGTTCGGCGAGGGCGAACTCTGTATTCAGGGGATTCAGGTCCTTGGCCCGCTCGGCGCAGGCGTGGGAGGCTTTCAGGACCTGGTCCAGCGTCTCACCGGTAAGCGCGCCGTCAAAGGCCGCACAACCCCAGGCAACCCGGCCCTCGCGGGTCTCGATCCGGACGAAAACAACGTCGATGTGCTCGATCTCGGCCGGGTGCGTCGCGCTCCGATAAGGCACCTGCAGGCTCAACTTGGTAGGGCTTACTTCCACATGAGCGATCTGCATCAGGAACCTCCTCTGCCAAGGCCCGGATTTGGCTGCTCCCTGGCTGGCATTATAACCGCATCTGTCCGGGAGGGCAAAACACCAGCGCTTTCCGTACGGTGTCAGGGCGCCGCAATGCCGAAACTACGCGACATGACCTGTTTGCTGCCGGCTGGCGAGAAGGCGGTCCTACTGCATAGAAAACAGGCCAGTCCAGCAGCCTGCGGAACCGAGCGCCATCATTGTTGAGTCCCTGCAGGTCACCCTTCCTTTCCTAGCGCCCGCAAGCTCTCTTCTAGGTCCGCTTCGCTGTTGACCTCAAGGATCACGGGGCCATCGTAACGCATCTCCCCAAGTTTCTCCAATATCCGCTGGTAGTCCACCTGTCCCTGTCCCAAAGCCAGGTGGTCACGGACCGTAGTGGCACCCCCGGTGGATTGACGGGTAGCGTCGTGCAGGTGGACCTCACGGATCTGATCGCCGTGCCGGCTCAGAAAATCCAGGGCATCGCCGCCCTGCCATACCAGGTGGCCGACGTCGAAGCACAAACTGGTATTGTGCTGGTCAGCCAGAGCCAGCGTGAGATCCAGGTGCGAGTCCTCCAGGTTCTCGATACAGATGTCCCTGGGTTCGACCGTCTCACACAGTTCCGCCAGGCAGCGCCCCGCCTGAACTGCGAGCACTTGCATGATGGCCTGACGCGCGGCGGGCGCCTCGAGCTGGGCAGTGATCAGGGTCGTGGCCAGTCCCCACAGGTGGAGCACATAGGTGTCGACCTTGACGCGGCGCGTGAGTTGGATCCCTCGCTGCAGGCTGTCCACACTGGCCCGGCGGATAGCCACGTTGAGGCTAGCTGGCTCGATCCAGAGGAAGGGGAGGTGTGCGGTGCAGGTGAATCCGAGTTCCTCCTGAAGCTCCGCTACGGTATCGTAGAAGCTGGCGTCAAAGATCGAGGGGTAGATCATGGGCAGATCCAACGCGAGCTCCACTGCCGCCAAGCCATAGCCTTGCACGATCTGCCGGATGGCGGCCAGGCGTTGCTGTTGGCTCTCCCTGGGCCGGCCCGGGTCTGCGAGCCAGCCGTTGAGTGCTAACGTGGTGGTACCGAGCTTGATCATCATTATCCTCCGAGCGAAAGCCGTGAGTCCGCTGGCACTTCGGCTCTGCCTCTCCCGGCGGAGGGAGCTCCGTTCGCGCGAAATATGCTGTGCTTCCCCAGCGAGCACGAGATTGGCAAGGCTGATTTGTGACGTGCAGGGTGAGGCCTGCCGAAATGCTGGGGCCCGACCCGGCGCCTATGCGAAATAGAAAGCAGGCAGTGCCCTGCACCGCCTGCCTGCGACTCTTCTTCTCACCTAGCCGGTGAACTTTTTCAGGCTGGTGAAGAACCTCTTCTTGTGCCCGTTGGGCAGTATGGTCCCGTTGAGTTTGGTGCCCTGTAGATTGGCACCCGCTAGATCGGCATTCGAAAGGTTGGCCAGGCTGAGATCGGCCTCCTCGAGATTGGCACCTCTCAGGTCTGCGCCGGAGAGATCGGCCCCAGTGAAATTGACCAGCCTCAGATCCGCCTTGGCCAGCATCGTGCCTCGCACGTTGGCCTGGCTGAGGTTGGCCAGCTTCAGGCTGGCCTCGCCCAGCTTGGCCCGCTGCAGGTCGGCACCCCGCAGGCTAGCGCCATCCAGGTTGGCCAGGTTCAGGTCGGCTTCCCTCAGATCGGCCTCGTCGAGGTCGGCACCGCCCAGGTTGGCGCCCTCCAGGACGGCCTTGGTGAGGATGGCCCCTCGCATCTCGCTGCGAAAGAGATATGCCCGATCCAAGCTGGCCTCACTCAGATCAGCGCCGACCAACCGGGCTTCGGTCAGGTTGGCGCCGTAGAGATTTGCGCGGCGCAGCTTGGCGGCAATGAGGTTCACCCGGGCCAGGTTCGATCCACCCAGGCCGGCACCGGTGAGGTTGGCTCCATGCAGGTTGGCCTCGGACAGGGTGGCGCCGCCCAAGCCCGCGCCGCTGAGATCAGCAGCACGGAGGTGGGCGTCGCGCAGGTCTGCCTCGAACAGAAAAGCCTGCGCCAAGCGGGCTCCAGTGAGGTGGGCGTGGCTCAGGTTGGCCCCGGTCAGGTTCGATTTGCTCAGGTCCGCTTGGCGCAGGTTGGCCCCACGTAGATCGGCACCCGACAGGTCGGTGCCGAAGAGATAGGCGCCGCCGAGGTTGGCGCCGGCCAGGTTTGCCCTCACAAGGGTGACGCCGGTTAGGGCGGTCCCGCGGAGGTCGGCCTTGCCGAGGTTTGCCTCGAACAGGTTGGCCCCGTAGAGATTGTAGTCGCTCAGGTCTGCCCCAGCCAAATTCAGGCCAGAGAAATCCCTTTGCCCTGCCTTATAGCGTCTGGCTAACTCAGTTGGTTCCATTGATATGACTGATCGTCGTCAGGCTGTCGAGGGAGCGAGCAGTAGCCATGCCCTGGATGCGTACGCCGACCGACGCGCTGATTGATGAGATATGGAAAACACACGATCCCTGTCGAGATCTATGCGGCCTATTGGCTAATCTTACCACGTCACTGGCCCGTTGGCACTAGGACTTGCGACGTAATTTGCAGGGTATCCTCCTCCTACCATGGGACTAGATCCCCCGCTCCTACCTTGTGCCGATGCCCCAAAGCCGAGAATTAGGTTGTCAATTCCTGTATTCTCGACTATAATAATACCAGGGTTTCTGGAAGGAGGCAAATGGCATGCGACAGCTCACAATCATACTCTTGCTGCTGGTCTTGGTGGCAGCCTGTGGTCCGGCACCGACGCCCACCCCGGACCTGGTGGCGACCCAGGTGGCCATCATGGAGGCGGCAGCGGCGACCATGACCGCACAGGCCCCGACGCCAATCCCGCCGGCGACCTTGGCGCCGAGCCAGACGCCAACCGTAGGACCAACGTCCTCGGCCACACCGACCAGCGCAGCCACCGTGGTGCCAACCGCCACCGATCTGCCTGGCGCCACCCCGCGCCCGGCTACGCCGACCCCGGCGATTGGACCCAGTCTGGGCCGGTTTGCGGTCGCCGGCGTATATAGCGACGATGTGCTCAACGTACGCAGCGCGCCAGGTGTGTCGAACATGATCGTAGGTACCATCCCCTACCATGGCCGCAACGTTAACGTGTTTGCCGGCGTCGAGATGGTAGACGATGCGTGGTGGGTTCCGGTGCGGTACCAGGAGCTAAACGGCTGGGTCAACAGCAGCTTTCTGGCCCGGCAGGCGGGCGATGTGGCCGATGAGCTCGCTGCGCGTACGGCTCAGGCCATTCTGGCTGTGCGCGATCATGACATGCAGCAGCTCGCTTCCCTCGTGCATCCCGTCAAAGGTGTAACCTTTTCGCCCTACACGAACGTGCGGCCGCTGCAGGGGGCACCTGGTCAGGCTGATCTTGTCTTCAGTCCGGACCAGGTTCGCGAGCTGTGGACCGACTCAACTGAGTACCTGTGGGGGCAGTACGACGGCACCGGTGAGCCGATCGAGATGACGTTTGGAGCGTACTCCCAGCGCTTTGTCTACGATGTCGACTTTGCCCAACCTGATGTGATAGGGTTCGGTGAGACGATCGGCCAGGGCAATACCATCAACAATATCAGCGAGGTATTTCCGGGATCGACGGCCGTCGAATACCATTTTGAGGGCTTTGATCCCCAGTATGCCGGCATGGATTGGCGGAGCCTGCGCCTGGTTTGGGAGCAAGTCGACGGGATCTGGTATTTGGTAGCCATCGTCCACGACGAGTGGACGATCTGATACGCATCTTGCACCGCCTGGCCTGCTCACCTCACGTCAGGGCCAGGGCTTACTGATCCGTGTCAACCCAAAGGACCTGGCCGTCGGTGGTAAACTCGATCGTGCCTTGTTCGTCGGTCCGCAAGGTGGTGATCCCATCCTGCGCCGCCAGGCGTGCCAGGACGGTACCGGCCGGGTGATTATAGTCATTATCCGCCCCAACCGATATCACGGCATGCGACGGCTGGACGGCTGCCAGGAATTCGGCCGTCGAAGAGCCGTCGCTGCCGTGGTGAGCCACCTTGAGCACGCTGGCTGCCAGGGGCCAGCCAGCTTCCAGGAGTTGTCGCTCCGCGGCAGCATCCGCGTCACCTGCCAGTAAGAAACTGGCATTCCCCCACCGCAACCGGAGTACCAACGAGCGGTTGTTGGCGTCGACGCCGGGTCCGGAGCCGGTGCCCGCTGGAGGATGGAGCACCTCGAGGACGATGCCCTGGCCCAGGGCCAGTTCCTGGCCAGCCCGTGCCACGTGTCTCGGGACCTGGTCCTCTTCTAGGAGAGCCAGGCACCGTGAGTAGATCTCGTTCTCACCACCCTCGCCGCTGTCGAGCCAGCCTCCGATCTCAAAGCGCGCCGCTGCCTCTGCCAAGCCACTGATGTGATCAGCATCGGCATGGGTCATCACCACGAGCTCAAGTGAGCGGTCCCAAAACGGCATTTGGCGGCCGAGGGCCGCCGTCAGGGCCGCGGGACTGGGCCCGCCATCGACCAGGATCTGCTGTCCCAGCGGAGTTGTGATCAAGACTGCATCGCCCTGGCCTACGTCGAGAAACGCCACGTGGAGCTTCCCGTCGGGCAGTTGTAGGACGGCGACCCAGGCCAGAAGCACGCCCACAGCCGAAAACCCGAGGATAGCCTGCGCAGATCGCCGCCTGGGCAACAGCGTCATGGCCGCTATGCTCCCGCGCCTTGGCCACAGCCAGGCCAGGCCGGCCAGGGCTCCGTAATAGACCACCAGCCAGCTGACGCCGAACCAGGTTACCTCCAGGGAAGCGAGGGGCCAACGCGCCAGCCAGGTCACAACCGTGTTGGTGTAGGCCAGGAGCAGCCAGGACCCCCAGGCGAGCGCCTGGGCGAGGGGTCCCAGGAGGGGTACCAGGCCCGCCAAGGCAGCTCCACCACCGATGGTCATGATGGCCGGCTGGACCGGTACGATCAGCAGGTTGGCCAGGGGCGAAACCAGCGACAACCGGCCAAAGTGGTAGACGATCAGGGGCAGCGTCAACACCTGCGCCGCCATGGTGACAAGCACTGCCTCTCGCAGCGCTCGCAGGACAACTGAGGCAGCGTCGGGCGGCGTGAATCGGGCGAAGGCCCGCGCCAGAAACTGCTCCAGCGGGGGCGTGAAGAGGCAGAGGCTCAGCGTCGCGGCAAAGCTCAGCTGGAACCCCACGTCCCATAGAGCCCCGGGTTGGATCAGGGTCAGGAGCACAGCGGCAGCAAAGAGAGATACGTAGGCGGTGGCCCTGCGACCGAGATAGACAGCCGTGGCAAATAGGCCACCCATGAGCCCTGCTCGCGCTACAGCTGCATCAGCACCGACGAAAACCACATAGAGGGCGATGCCCACGACCGTGAGCCAGTAGGCAAGGCGTTTGCCCACCAGACGGCTGAAGACGAGCGAAAAGAGACCGGCGACGATGGCAATATTAGAACCGCTGATCACGATGATGTGCGAAGTGCCCGTCCTGTTATAGTCTTCGTAGAGGCTGGCGGCGATGCTGCGCCTTGTGCCAAGGAGGATGCCCTGCAGCAGGGATGCTTCCGGGTCGGGCATCAGCTGCGCGATCCGCTGGTGGGCCCGCTCCCGGACCGACAGGAGTGTTGCTTGCAGCAGGCTGACTGGGCTCAGGCCTAGCTTCTTCGCCTGGCGCCAGTCCATGACCGAGTAGATGCCTCGACTGGCCAGATACTGGCGATAGGGGAATCCCGTCAAGTCGGTGGGCGTGTCCAGCGGGCCAGAGATGCGGAGGCGGTCGCCATATGCATACTCGGGAAGGCGGGAAACACTGACCAGGACTCGTCCGCTGACCCGCTGCCAACCCTCCTCCAGCTCGACCAGCTCTGCCTCGAGTAGCAGTTGGGTCCAGTTGTCCCGCACGTCAACGCTCCGGACGACGCCCTCGACGGCGGTTACATCCCGGCCGTTGTAGGTCGCCACCAGGCCGGGATCCATTGGGTCTGGCACGGCATAGCCGTAGCGCAGTGCGCCTGCCAACAATACGAGGGCGCAGGCTGCGCCCAGGCGCAGGGACCGATCGTGCCACCAGAGGACCAGCGCGGCCAGGGGCAGCAGGCTGAGAAGGACCAGAGACAGGGGCTGGACGCCCAGCGGGACCAGCCAGTGATGGGCGACCACCAGGCCAAGGATCCAGCAGACTGCAATAGGAACCAAAGGCGGCATTGACGGTTTCTCTCCGCTCGCAAGCTGCTCTTCGAGATTATACAGGTTCTCGGCTGAAAGGTCAACCTGGTGCCCCAGGGCCCAGGGCTGCAGGGCTACCGCACGATGGGCTATGCCCGGGTGCTTTGACAGCCGCTGGGAGCGATGCTATAATGGGTCT
>JAMJFU010000144.1 GCA_023544525.1 Anaerolineae bacterium
GAAATCGCACAAGGTCTCGCCGGTGAACGTGTCTTTCAAGCCCACAGCTGCTGCGATGTCGCCTGCCTCGATGAATTGGAGCTCCTCGCGGCGGTTGGCGTACATTCTTAGAAGCTTGCCTACCCGCTCTTTCTCGCCTTTGACCGAATTCAGGACGGTGCTGCCCGCCTTGAGCCGGCCAGAATAGACCCGCAGGTAGACCAGCCGCCCGACGTAGGGATCCGAGACCACCTTAAAGGCCAGGGCAGCGAAGGGCTTGGACTCATCCGCGTAACATCGCCACTCGGTACCTGTCCGCGGATTAATGCCAACCACCGGAGGTACCTCCAGTGGCGAAGGCAAATAGTCCACCACCGCATCCAGGACCGCTTGCACGCCCTTGTTACGTAGCGCTGACCCACAAAGCACCGGTACCAGCTCTGCACGTAGCGTGCACCCGCGCAGGGCGCGTCGCAGTTCCTCGGCCGAGATCGCCTCCCCTTCCAAGTACTTGAGCATGATCTCGTCGTCGTGCTCGGCAACCTGCTCGAGGAGCTCCTCGCGCTTTTCCGTCACCAGCGGAAGCATCTCCTCCGGAATGTCCGTCGTCTCCGGGATGGTGCCCAGGTCATCGGCGTAGATGATGGCCTTCATAGTCAGCAGGTCGACGAAGCCTCGGAACCGGTCCTCGGCACCAACGGGCACCTGGATTGCCGCAGGCTCTGCCTTGAGTCGGTTCCGGATCATGTCCACGGTGTGCCAAAAGTCGGCACCCAGGCGATCCATCTTGTTGACAAAGCAGATCCGGGGCACGTGATAGCGGTCCGCCTGTCGCCAGACGGTCTCTGATTGGGGCTCGACGCCCGCAACAGCATCAAAGACCACGACGCCACCATCCAAGACGCGGAGGCTGCGTTGCACTTCGGCCGTAAAGTCGATGTGACCGGGTGTATCTACAATGTTAATTTGCCGGTTACGCCAGAAGCAGGTGACTGCCGCAGCGGTAATGGTGATCCCGCGCTCTCGCTCCTGCTCCATCCAATCTGTGACGGTCGTCCCATCATCGACGCTACCCATTCGATGGGTGCGCCCCGTGTAAAAAAGAATCCGCTCTGTGGTCGTTGTCTTGCCGGCGTCGATGTGAGCGATGATTCCGATGTTACGTATGCGCTCGAGCGGATATTCCCTAGGCATGGGACGGCGATCAATATCTAGTCCCTAATATCGAATACTGATATCTAGCCTCTAGCACCTTGGCGGCAAGAATCGGATATCAGGTATTGGATACTGGGTGTTACCATCGATAGTGGGCGAACGCCCGGTTGGCCTCGGCCATCCTGTGGGTGTCCTCGCGTCGCTTGATGGTCGCGCCAGTGTTATTGGCTGCGTCCAACAATTCGTTGGCAAGCTTGTCAGCCATGGTCTTGCCAGACCGCTTGCGGGCGGTCTGTATGAGCCACCGAATCGCGAGGGATACCCGCCGGTCGGGCCGAACCTCGACGGGCACCTGGTAGGTAGCACCACCCACCCGGCGGGGCTTGACCTCCAGGATGGGCGTTGCATTCTTGACGGCCTGCTCAAACACTTCCAGGCCGGGTCGTCTGGCGCGCGATTCGATGATGTCCAGGGCATCGTAAAAGACGGTTTGCGCGGTGCTCTTTTTGCCATCGACCATCAACTTGTTGATGAATCGTGATACCAGCACGCTGTTGAATTTAATATCGGGAGCGATTTCCCGCTTGGGCGGACGGTTTCGTCTCGGCATGGTACTTTCCCTCGTCTCCTAGAGAACCGTAGATTTCTTCGGCTTCTTAGTCCCGTACTTGGAGCGCCCGCGTTTGCGGTCCTCCACGCCACCCGAGTCCAAAGCGCCGCGGACGATGTGGTATCGAACACCAGGCAGGTCTTTCACACGCCCTCCCCGAACGAGCACCACAGAGTGTTCTTGCAGACCGTGTCCCTCGCCAGGGATATAGGCCGTCACTTCGATGCCGTTGGTCAGCCGAACGCGGGCAATCTTGCGCAACGCCGAGTTGGGCTTCTTCGGCGTCATGGTGCGTACCTGGGTGCAGACTCCTCGCTTCTGAGGGTTGCCCCTTCTCTGCTTCGTGGTCTTGCCCTTCAACGCATTCGAAGTGTAACGCAGCGCAGGCGCCTTTTCCTTTTTTGGCTTGGGCTTGCGCCCTTTTCTCACCAATTGATTGATTGTGGGCAACTTGCTTCCTCCCTTTTGCCGGATTGCGGTTCACCAACGCCTGTAGGCACATAGAGGGCCACCGCTGAACGGCCGCGATGGCCTCGTCTCACCCAATTCCAATAGATCAAACCTTATGTAACTGGAAACTGAATCAGTTCGCGAAAGTCAACTTTAGCATAGGAGTAGGCAAAAGTCAAATCCTTCACGACCCTAGACGGGTGTTCCAAAGACACGGGACAATTCATCCTGCTCAAACAACGGCACAGGCGCCAGCCCGTGTGGTGTCTTGACCCGGACTGCTGCCGGACCCTCCACCACCTTACCGATGATAGAGGCGCTGATGCCCTCCTTGTTGAGGGCTTGGACCATGGACGCCGAATCTTGGGGCGAGGCAGCGATCAAGAGCGCCCCAGATGCGATGAGCCCCAGGGGATCCAGGTCCAGCACACGGCAGAAGGCCGCGGTCTCGCGAAAGACGTGGATCTTTTCCCGGTCCACAATGATGCCTTTCTGAGATGCGCGGGCCAACTCCCAAAGGCCGGTGGCCAGGCCGCCCTCGGTAGGATCGTGCATGGCATGTGCCTCTCCGGCCTGGACCACAATTTGAGCATCGCGCAGGACACTGATCCCGGGTTCTTTGAGAAATCGCCGGCCCCGTTCGAGCATGTCGTCACTGATCTGCGCCGACAGACGGTCGGATGCTTCTATGGCCAGGACGGCTGTCCCTTCGATGGCAACGCCTTTGGTCAGGATGATGTCGTCACCGACCTGCGCGCCGCTGGTGCGCACCAGGTCTTCCTTCTCGACCTCGCCGAGCATCAAGCCTACGGCGATCGGACGGTCCAGGCCGTACGTGATCTCGGTGTGACCACCGCATAATACGATAGCCAGCGCCTGGCAAGCCTCGCTGACCTGGGCAAAGATCTCCTCAACCATCTCCCTATCTGCCTGCCGATCGGGCAACAGCAGCGTAAGCAAGAACCAGCGAGGTGTCGCACCCATAGTAGCGAGGTCATTGGCGTTCACGTGCACCACGTACCAGCCGATCTCGCCAGTCGCAAAGGTGATCGGATCTGACTTGGCCACGAGGTAACGCTCGCCCATGTCAATGACGGCCGCGTCTTCGCCGATCTCTGCACCGACAATCAGGCGCTCGTCCTGCTGCGTGTAGCGGGCCAGCACCGATTCCAGCAGGTCCAGCGGCAATTTGCCGACTTGGAGGTGATCTGTGGGCATGGTGATTCCTGTCGTCCCCTGGAAACAGAGAGAGGGGCCTCCCCTGAGATAGAGGAGGCCCCTCCGCTTTTGCGCCGTAGCTTCAGCCGGCAAGCCGAGGTGATGCTACGGCGCCGCACGTACTACTGTAGTCCATTCGCATCACCTCCCTATCCTATGATAGCTTACAATAAATTATGTATGATCTGGTGCAAAGTACTCGGCACTGGGGCCTATTATTCCACAAGATGGCGGTTTTGTCAAACTGGCAACAATGTGATAAACTAGGGAGCATAACCCAGAGATTGACCCAGACACCTGTTATGGCGGCCCCTTCCGTTGCAGATCCGCTGCCGGATCGGCCGATCAGGGAACGGCGACATGGAACGAGAGACCATACTGGTTGTTGATGACAACAAAGAGATTGTCTCGGCTCTCTTCGACGTCCTGCAGTCTCGAGGCTATGGCGTTCTCTGTGCCTACAACGGTCGCGAGGGCCTGCGCATGGCGTTGGAGGAGAAGCCGGATCTTATCCTCTTGGACTGGAACCTTCCACAACTCTCTGGCTTCCAGGTTCTGCGTGCCCTGAGGGAGCGTGGCAACAAGGCGCCGGTCGTCCTGATGACGATCTATGGCTCTGAGAGTGTCGCGGTACAGGCCTTTCGTCTGGGCATCCGCGATTACATCCCCAAGCCTTTCCGCGTCCCAGATACCCTGGCTGCCATCGAGCGGGCATTGGCCGAGGACCGGCTGCGTCGGGAAAAGGAGCGGATGGCCCAGGAGCTCGCAGAGGCCAACCGGCAGATGCAGCAGACCTTGCTGGAGTTGACCACGCTGCAGGCCATCGGCCAATCGGTGACCTCGGTCCTTGAGCTCGAGCGGGTTCTGGACAGGGTGGTGGAAGCGGCCTGCTATTTCAGCGATGCCCGGGAGGGTGCGCTGCTCCTCCTGGATGAAGAAAAGGATGCGCTGATATTGCGCGCCCACCGTGGCGTGGATCGGAACCGGCCCCTGAACCTGAGCTTCAGATACAGCACCAGCCCGCTGCGCAAGGCTCTGGAGACGGGGGAGCCCCTCTTCCTGACCAGTGGCACCAGGGACTATTCCATCAAGCTCAAGACCGACTATCTGGTGCGCTCTCTGCTTTACGTGCCGCTGTACATCCAGGAGCGGCCTCTCGGGGTCCTCGGGGTAACCGACAAACTGGGTGGCCAGAGTTTCGGCCGCGACGATGCCCGCCTCCTGATCTCCCTGGGGACCTATGTCTCGATCGCCATCGAAAACGCCCGGCTATACGAGTCGGAAAAAGAGCTGGCACGGGCAGAGACGGTCAAGCAGATGATCGTCACCTTGTCTCACTATATCATGAATCCGCTTACCGCCATCAACCTGAGCACCTACGAGCTGAGTACGAAGCATGAGCAGGGGCAGGTCAATTCTGAGGGCGACCTGCTGAAGCGAAACCTGCAGATGATCGAGATGAATATCAAAGAGATCACGGCGGTCATCAGTATCCTGCAGCGGCTTGCTTCCCCGCGCAAGACGACCTATGTCGGCGATATCGAGATGATCGACATCGAGGAGCAAGTCCGCGAGCGAGTACAAAAGATCCGGGCCGAGTATCCAGAACTGGACCGGTTGTTAACGGCCGTCTCCTAGCAGAGAAGGCCAGATCTCTTCTTCCCCCCCACAACACTGTGTTACCTGGTGGCTTCGTTCAGCCGATCGGGCTTGGGTAGCCGGTGATGTCACGGATCTCTTCGTAGAGGGGCTTCAGCCGCCGGTACATTTGCTTGTATACTCGGTTGTAGAGCCCATCATACACCGCCCGGTTCTCCGGATTGGGCTCAAAGACCTCGCCGAGGCGCGTCATCTCTTTCACAGCTGTCCCAAAGTCAGGGTGCAGACCCAGGCCAACTGCCGCGTCTATAGCTGCCCCCAGCCCTGAAGCCTCGTACGTGTGAGGGCGGGCTGTGGGCAGGCCAAAGATGTCGGCCGTGATCTGCAGGGCAGCGTCGCTCTGAGATCCACCCCCGGCCACCCGTAGCGAGGTCAGGGGCACGCCACTGCGCTTCTCCGTGCGCTCCATCCCCTCGCGGAGGGCGTAGCCCAGTCCCTCCAAGATCGCCCGGTAGAGATGAGCCCGGGTGTGGACGTCTCCGAAGCCGATGACGGCGCCCTTGGCCTCGGGCCCAGGCACGCGGATGCCGGGCGACCAGAACGGCTGCAAGGTGAGGCCCAGCGCACCCGCGGGCACCTGCTGCACCAATCCATCGAACAGGTCTTCGGGCGGAATGCCGCGCTCGCGGGCGAGGCGCTGTTCCCTGTGGGCAAATTCCTCTTTGAACCAGCTCACCATCCAATAGCCCCGGAAGATCTGGACCTCCAGGCTGTAGCGCCCGGGCACAGCCGCGGGATAAGGGGGAATGAGAGGGATTACCTCTATGTACTTTTGGTGGGTGGTGTTGATCGTCGCTGTGGTACCGTAACTCAGGCAGCCGATGTCGGGCTCCAGGCAGCCTGCACCGATGACTTCGCACGCCTTGTCGGCGGCGGCGGCGACAAGGGGCAAGCCGGTCGGGATGCCCGTGGCGCGGGCTGCCTCGGGGGTGATCTCTCCCAGCTGGCTGCCGGGAGGCACCAGTTCGGGCAACAGATCGGGATCCATGGGCACGGCCTGCCATTTCCAATCACGAGGGGTAGCCCAATCCAGGCGCTTGTAATCAAAGGGGATATAGCCCACCTGGCAGCCCACCGAGTCGACAAACCGGCCGGTCAGCCTATGAGTGAGATATCCGGACAGGAAGAGGTACTTGTAGGTTTCCTCCCAGATGTCCGGCTGGTGGGTGCGGATCCAGTTTGCCTCCGCTTCAGCCTGGAGATAGGCCACCGTCTCGGTCATGCGCACCAATTTGAAGGCAATACCCCACAGCCCACTCACGGGATCGAGCCCTTCTGTGCGGCGTTGATCCAGCCAGACGATGGCTGGGCGCAGGGGCTGGCCATCGCGATCGACGTTCACCACGGTCGACCGTTGCGTAGTCAGGGCTACGCCGGCGATCGCAGACCGGGGCAGGTCGGTCTTTTGCCATAGCTGCTGACAGGCCTGGCAGAGGGAGTCCCAGTAGTATCGGGGGTGTTGCTCGGCCCAGCCGGGCTCTTTCGAAAAGTAGGCTTCCAGAGGTACAAAGGACTTGGCGACCAGGTTGCCGCTCAGATCAAAGAGAAGTGCGCGCACGCTCTGCGTGCCGTTGTCAATCGCGAGGATGTGATCGCTGGCCATACCCGCCTCCTGCCATCGCCAGGGCGATGGCCTGTTGTGCCGACCGTGCCACTGCGGCTGCGATGCAGGCTGCTGCCGTGCGTGGGCGGATGCGTGACACCACTATAGCACGAGCCTGCCGGACTGTCAACGGCGGAGGGCATGCCCTTCAGGCAAGCGTTTTGGGACGGTGGGTTCTGGCCAGTGCGAGTGCAACGAAGCAATCCGCGCCAGGCGCAGCCACCCGTTGTGGCAGCTTAACACCCGCCGGGAGCCTCCGGACCCGGGCGGGCGCCCCGGGCCCGCCGACGCTGGAGAAACAGGAAGGCCAGGGCCGCGGCCATGGCCAATAGGAGCGCCGCCAGCGCGGACCGCCAGATGGCTTGCCTGCGCTGCGGGCGGCGGGAGGCTTGCCTCTGTCGCCTGGCCTCTGCCATTTCAGCTCGCCAGTCGGGAATAGCGGTACGATCCGGCAGGCTGTAACAAGAACGCCACAGATCCAGGTAGGCTGCTTCCTCGGCTGCCCAGCGATGGTCGTCCCAGCCCAGTTCGGGTTGGCAGATGGCACGGATACGCGCCAGTTGCTCCGCCCCGCCCTGCGGCAGCAGGTGTCCCAGGCGCACACGGCGCAGGAGCAGGTCATCCAAGTGGACCACAGCCTCGGCGCGGGCCGCCCAACGCAGCTCGGCCCACAAGATCTGCGCGCCGGGGATGGTTTCCAGCTCCCCCGGCTGTGCAGCGGCAACCAGGGCCTGCGCATCAGCTGCGTGGCGGCCGATGAGACGGCGGCGGAGTGCGTCGTCCAGGCCCTCGGCGCGCAGATCCACGTCCACGGGCCTGAGCACCGGGACCTCATCGTCCAGCGGGGGCAGGCCGGGCAGCCGGTGCCGCACCGACCTGAGGGCATCCAGCGCGATGAGGCGGAACGTGGTCAGCTTGCCCCCTGTAACGGTCAGTAGGCCGTTCTCCTCCCAGACCACGTGGTCGCGAGATTCCTTGGAGGGGTCGATCTTGCCTGTTCCAATGACGGGCCGGATCCCGGCAAAGGTGGATATGACGTCGTCGAGTGTGAGATCCAACGATGGAAACTGGGACTCGACGGCGGCCATCAGGTAGGAGACTTCGCCGGGGCTGATACGCGGCTCCTCATCCAGAGACTGCTGGTGGTCGACGTCGGTCGTGCCTACCAAGGTGATGCCTTCCCAGGGGAAGATAAAGACCGGCCGGCGGTCGATGGGATGGAGAAAGCCGAGGGCTTGGGCCACCGGCAGTCGCCAGGCCGGAAAGACCAGGTGGCTGCCACGCAATGGACGGATCCGCGATGGCGCGCCCACCTGCTGCCTCATCCGATCCGCCCAGGCCCCAGTGGCATTGATGATGGCGCGGCCATAGACGTCGGCTGTCCGGCCGGTGACCTCGTCGTGCAGACGGACGCCGATGATCGGGGTGCCGGGCTGGGTGGCATCGCGCAAGGGCTCTTGAGCGGCGACATAGTTGAGGGCCAGGGCACATCTCTGAGGCTGTCCAGCGCAGTCTTCTATCGCCTCGCGGATGACCCGCAAAACCAGCCGGGCATCGTCCGTCTGGGCGTCGCCGTATCGAAACCCACCCTCCAGCCCTTCCTGCGCGATGTGGGGGGCGAGCATCTGGAAATCCTCAGCGCTAAAGTGCCGGTGCGTCCACTGCAAAGCCAGCAGGTCATAGATTGACAGGCCAGCGCTGTAGGTCCAGCGGCCGGGCCGGTCACCCTTGTAGGTTGCCAGGAGAAAGCCCATGGGATCGATCAGGCCCGGTCCCTCTTCGATCAACCGCTCCCTCTCCTGGACCGAGGCCCGGGTGAGACGGACCCTGCCCTCCTTGAGGTAGCGGAGTCCGCCGTGGACCAACTTGGAGGAGCGGCTAGAAGTGCCCCAGCCAAAGTCCTTTCTATCTACCAGGAGGCAGCGCAGCCCCAGACGGCTTGCCTCTCGTAGAATGCCGGCGCCTGTGATGCCGCCACCGACGACGATCAGATCCCACTCCTGCTCGAGCTGCGCCCAGGCTTTGTCACGCCAGCCGGCTCGCCACATGGTCATGCCTCCTCTTCAGATGAGCTTGCCGGGGTTCATCGTGCCCTCGGGGTCAAAGCGGTTACACAGGTCGGCGATGGCCTCGACGCCCAGGGTTCCCTTTTCCCGGGGCAGGTAGGGCAGGTGGTCGGTCCCAATGCCGTGTTGGTGGCTGATAGTACCGCCTTGGGCCACGATGGCTTCGCTGGCGGCCGCCTTCAGGACCTGCCAACGACGCAGCGTCTCCTCGGCTGCCTGTTGCCTGTCCGGACCGCCGGCGATACGGTAGAGGTAGGTCGTGTAGATACTGCTGCCGTAGGGGTAGAGGTGTGACAGGTGGCTGAAGACAAGGACCCGTTCGCCGACGTCCTCTAGCGCGGTCGAAAGTGCCGCTTCGATGGCCTCGAGCATGGCCGGGATGTTTGCCCAGCCAGTTGCGGTCTCGAGCGTATCGATAGCGTAGCCCAATTCCCATAGGGTGTTGCGCAGGTACGGGGTTCGGAAGCGGCTCTTGTGCCACTCTTTGCCAAATGTCCGGCCCACATGGACGCCATCGTGGTCCCCGGCGATGCCCAGGGCTTCTTTCCGTGCTGCCTTGACCTGGGTCTCGCGGCCGGTAAAGCCCAGCAGCAGCATGCACTTGCCCTGGCCGACACCCCGGAGGCGAAGCAGCCGCTCTAGTGCACCGATCAGGCGCTCGTGACCGGCCAGGGCCAGGGTGGTCTCGGTCTCTGAAGCGGTGCTAAGGCGCAGCATCGAGAGTGGCAAGCCCGCCTGCAGCATCTGGCGCACAGCCAGCTGGCCCTGCTCAAAATGGGCGAAAAAGGCGGCGTGAAAGGCCTCGATTTCGG
>JAMJFU010000145.1 GCA_023544525.1 Anaerolineae bacterium
AGCACAGCAAATGGGGTTTCGTCAATCCGGCAGAAGATCTCGCGATAGAAGGTGCCTGCCCACGACTCTTCCAGTCGTCGGCGCATCTTCTCTCCCATTTGCTGAAACGGATCAAGGAAATCGAACTGCAGATGCTGGTTGTTTTCTCGAAACATCAGTCTCTCTCCGCTGAATACGGCCGAACACACTCGCTGCTGCTTCATTATACCACTTTCGGTCTCAGCGGACCAGAACACCCCTTTTTTCAGGGGAGTCAGGTATAAAAAGGGGATATATCTTTGGATTTAGAAGGGGCCAGGCGCGGTGGCACTAGCCGTACTGCTCAGCCAGCTTCGGCAAAGCTGCTTGTCAGGAGCCAACCCACAGTTTGGTCAGGATGTCATCCTGACGGGTCCACATGTGGACCTTTTCCTCTTCCTCAGCGTGGTCGTAGCCCAGCAGGTGAAGGACACCATGGACGACCAGCAGATCCAGCTCCCGCTGTACGGGATAGTCCTGTTCTCCTGCCTGCTCCTCTGCCCTGGGGTAGGATACAATGACGTCGCCCAGATACTTGATGGTTTCGGGAGAGGCGACAAAGGGGCCGGATTCCTTTTCTGTGCCGAAGGACAATACATCCGTGGGCTCGTCAATGCCCAAGAAATCCCGGTTCAACTCCTGGATACCCTCGTCGTCGGTGATGACCACCGTCACGTCGCCGGGCTCCTCTTCGTAGCGGAGGACCGTCTCGGCCACTCGCCGCAGGCGATCTTCTGAGACGAGGTCAATGAACGCGGGCGCGACCTGGATCTCGACGTTTACCTCGACATTTACCTTTTCGTTCATCTCCTGCCCCCTCAAACTCACTTAAACCTCGACCTCCAGACCATCTGCCCCCTTGACCTTGACCGGCTCTGGATACTTGACACGGGGATGGAACACGCCCTTCAGGACACTGAGGAAAGCGGCCTGGATCTCTTTCAGGTCGCGTAGGGTCAGATCCGACTCATCCAACTGCCCATCATCCAGCCGGGCCTTGATGGTTTCGGCAATGATACGCTCGATCTCTGCCTCCGATTGGGGCTCGGTGCTGCGCACCCGGGCCTCGCAACTGTCGGCCAGCATGGTGATGGCCGTCTCCCGGGATTGGGGCTTGGGGCCAGGATACGAAAAGTCCTCCTTCGGGACGCGATCGCCATCTCCATCGGCGTTGTTAACGGCCATGCGGTAGAAAGCCAGCGTCACGCCCGTGCCATGATGCTCAGGGATAAAGGCAGTCACCGCCGATGGCAGGCGATACTTGCGGGCCAACTCCAGGCCGTCATACACATGCCCCAGGATAATCTGGGCGCTGGTCCTGGGATCCAACCGCTCATGTGGGTTGACAGTGCCCACCCGGTTCTCTGTGAAAAAGTAGGGGCGGGCGGTCTTGCCAATGTCGTGGTAGTAGGTTCCCACCCGGGCCAGAAGGCCATCGGCGCCTATCCGTTCCGCAGCTTCCTCGGCCATGTTGGCGACCAGGAGCGTGTGATGGTAGGTGCCCGGCGCCTTGAGGAGCAGCTGGCGGAATAGGGGATGTGTCGGGCGGGAGAGCTCCATCAGCTGGAAGGGGGTGATTACATCCAACAAGGTGGCCAGGGCGAAAAAGGCGGCCAGGGTCAGGCTGGCAGCCAGCCCGCCCATGACGATGCCCACCAGCGCGTTGATGGTCGTCTTTAGCAGGTCCTGCTGCGGTGCCAGCAGGCCGAACACAAAGATTACGGCAGCGTTTGCCAAAGCTACGGCCAGTCCAGCCCGTAGGAAGGCCTTGATCCGCTCTGCCTGGCCCAGGGCCAGGGCTCCCATCAGCGTGCCCACCACCAGGTAGACCGTGATTTCCAAGGCCCCGCCGGCAATGTAGGTGGCCAGCAGGGCGACGGTAACCCCTACGGCAACGCCCAGGGCTGGTCCAAAGAGAACCGTAATCAGCATAGACAGTGCCGGCAGAGGATACAAGTAGGGTATGACCGTGTCGGCTGGAGGCAGCATCAGTTTGGCAGCGGCAACAAAAAGCGCGATCAAGCTGAAGGTGACGATCGCGCGTCGCCACCGGGTCCACAGAGACGGTTCCAGGCGGAAGACGAAAAGCTCCAGCATGATCGTTGTCAGGAGAGCCAGGATAATGCTGCTGGCCACCGACTCCCAGCGCACGGCCTGCTGGCGCAGACCGTAGGCATCCAGGGTCTCGATGTCCACTGGCCGGACCAGCGTACCCTCTCGGACGATGGCCTCACCCTTGCGAACGCTCACCTTGATCGGCTCCGTGCTTTCCCGGGCCAGCTGCCGGGCTTCTTCCGTCCGGGCGGCGTTGTAGAAGGTGTTGGCCATTACCAGTTCGCTGGCAATGGCGTCGACAATCTCGGCCTCCCTATCGCTAAGGCTGTGGCTGATGAGGGTAGGCACGGTCCGGCGCCGGGCCGCCAACTGGCTCTCCCTGATCTCACCGCGCATGGCCTGGACCAAGACCCGCACCGTTTCGTCACGGACCTCCAGCCAGTTTTCGTCGCTGAGGAACCGGATGGAGCCAACCACCTCGGGCGGCAGTTGCAGATCGGGGATGGCCGAAAGCCATGCCGTTTTCTGCTCATCCGAGGCGTATGGGTCTTCGCGGACAGTGCCCATATAGTCCAGGATCTGCCGCGCCCGGACCTCTTGCTGGCGCCCGACGGCGGTGTCAGGTGGATCGTAGATCTCCTGGACGGAAGCGGCCTGGGCCTCCTGAGCCTGCCTGGTCCGGATCTCGCTCTCGTAGGTCAGATCGTAAGGTGCCAGGATGTCGGCAGGGCCGACATCGCCTGCTTCCAGAAGTACACGACGAGAGGGCAGGAAATCGATGAGGAGGATGGCGCTGATGGCAGCCGCCATGAGCAGACCCAGCACCACTGCCCGGACCGTGTTCCAGCGCTCCGGGCGAGGTTTGGGTGATGGGCGCCGTTGCCGGCGTCTACTATTTAACATAAAAGAACAACCATCTGATCAGGGTGCAGTCACTACCGGCCAGTCCAGGTTTGGCGCGAGCGTCGAAGACGTTCTGGTAACCGGTCGGCCCCCTGTTCCCTCCATTTCAGTCAGCCAATAACTCGCGGACGACGAGGTTCACTTCCCTGCCGTCAGCACGGTCCCCCAGGCGATCTAACAAGGGTCTCATGACCTTGCCGATGTCCCGTGGGCCGCTGGCTCCCACCTCGTCGATAACCTGGCGGGCCTCGGCCTCGATCTCGGCCCGGGTCAGTTGCCGGGGCATGTACTCCTCCAGGATGGCCAGTTCGGCCTGCTCTTCGTCGACCAGGTCCTGCCGGCCGCCTTTTGCGTACTCCCTGATCGAATCCCGGCGCTGTTTGGCTTGTTGGACGATCAGGGCCAAAATGCCCTCGTCGTCCAGGTGGATGCGCTTGCCGCTGGAATCCAGTTCAGTCTCTGCCTGTTTAAGGGCGGCGATGACGGAGCGCAGGGTCCGCTTGTGCGTCTCCTGCCGCTGGCGCATCGCATCCTTCAGGTCGTTGCTCAGTTGCTCTCGCAGGCCCATCGTCCTTCTCCTTGACGCAAATCGCTCATAGATGTGACATCATTATAGTCGCCATAAGGAGGGAAGTCAAATCGCATGCTATCTTGCCGGGATCGGCGCTTTCCGGAAGGCCAGATCGCACCTGACCTGGTAGCGGAGGGGATGCTGGCTGCCCCTAGCCGGCGTTAGCTTTGACATCCTGGCGGTTCTGGCTTAGAATAGGTTGTTGAGCACATACAGCCCGGAACCAGAACCGCTGAGAATGGAGGAAATGGATGACGATCTACAAAAGCGACCAGTTACGTAACGTGGTCTTCTTAGGCCATGGCGGCTCGGGAAAAACGTCGCTGGTCGATGCTATGCTATTTGACACTGGTGCGGTGAACCGCCTGGGGAAGGTAGATGAGGGCACCTCCGTCGCTGACTGGGATGACGAAGAACGCCGTCGCCAGATGTCGATCAATGCCTCGCTGGTCCCATGTGAATGGGAGAACCATAAGCTGAACGTAGTCGATACGCCCGGTTATATGGATTTCGTGGGCGAGGTGATCAGTGCGGTCCACGTGGCCGATGCCGCTGTGGTCGTCCTGGACTCTATGGGCGGGGTCGAGGTCGGCACAGAGCAGGTCTGGAACTATGCCGACGAGCGCAAACTGCCGCGCCTGGTCTTTGTGAACAAGATGGAGCGCGAGAACGTCGATCTGGATGCGGTGGTCGAACAGGTACGCTTTAAATTTGACCTAGTGGCTGTTCCCATCCAGCTGCCCATTGGCAAGCAGGAGAATTTTCAGGGCGTGGTGGACCTCCTGACCCAGAAAGCCTACCTGGGTGAGAAGGCCACGGCCAGCCCCATCCCTGATGACATGGCCGATGCCGTCGAAGAGGCGCGCATGGTACTGGTCGAGGCTGCTGCCGAGGGCGAAGACGCGCTCATGGAAAAGTATTTTGAGACCGAAACCTTGAGTGATGATGAGATCCTCCGCGGTCTCAAGGCCCGGATGAGGCGGGGCAGCCTGGTGCCGGTTCTGTGTGGCTCGGCGGGGATGAACATTGGCGTGCAGCCCTTGATGCGCACCATCGTCCAGCTCTTGCCCTCACCGCTGGAAGCTGGACCCTACCCGGCCAAGAACCTGGCGACCAATGGCCAGGTTGAGCTCAGCAGTGATGCGGCTGGTCCGCTGGCCAGCCTGGTCTTTAAGACCCTCGCCGATCCGTATGTTGGCAAACTCTCCTATTTCCGTGTCTACTCGGGCACGATGGAATCTGACTCGCGGGTCTTTAACAGCCGGGTGCGTGAAGAGGAGCGGCTAGGCCAGCTCTACACGATCCGGGGCAAGGAGCAGACTCCGGTGGCGCGGGTGCCAGCTGGCGATATGGCCGGCGTAGCGCGCCTGAGCGAGACCGAGACGGGTGATACCCTCTGTGACCGCGGCATGCCCCTGGAGTTGCCGCAGCCAGAGTATCCTAGCGCACTCTTCTCAGTGGCCATCACCCCCAAGACCAAGGCCGATGCGGCCAAGATCAGTCCCACGCTGACGCGGTTGAGCGAGCAGGACCCGACGCTCAGCTGGCGGCAGGAAACGAGCACCCGGGAGACCATCCTCTCCGGCATGGGAGACGCGCACATCAACGTCGCCGTGAGGCGCATGGATGAGATGTTCAGCCTGAGCGTCGACACGGCAATACCGCGGGTGCCCTACAAAGAGACCATCACGCGGACCGCCTCGGCCCAGTACCGCCACAAGAAGCAAACGGGCGGTGCTGGCCAGTTCGCCGAGGTTCACATGCGCGTCGAGCCCCGGGAACGGGATAGCGGGTTTGAGTTCTCCTGGGAAGTGGTGGGCATGAACGTGTCCAAGACCTTTGGGCCTTCTATTGAAAAGGGCGTCAAGGCAGTGCTGGAGCAGGGTGTGATGGCCGGCTATCCGGTCGTCGATGTGCTCGCCGCGGTCTATGACGGCAAGGAACACCCGGTGGACTCGAAGGACATCGCCTTCCAAATCGCGGGCAGGGAGGTGTTCAAGCAGGCGGTGAGGCAGGCTGGCGCCGTGCTCTTGGAGCCGATCTACAGGTTCACCATCACGGTGCCCGAGGAATATATGGGCGATGTGCTCAGCGATCTGAACACCCGGCGGGCCCAGGTGCTGGGCATGGACCAGGTCTCCGACAAGAGCATCGTGACGGCGCTGGTACCGCTGGCGGAGATGCAGCGCTACGTGACCGATCTGCGCTCCATCACGCAGGGACGAGGCATCTTTAGCATGGAGTTCACCAGCTACGAGCAGGTGCCATCCCACATGGCAGAGCAGGTCATCGCCGCTTCGCAACGGGAGGCGGAGGAGAAATAGCCCGCCAGTAGCGAGAGATCAATGGCCGCCCGATCCCTCAAGGATCGGGCGGCCATTTTTCGTGCTTGCAGGGGTGTTTTTTCCACCGAACCGCTTCCAGCCGGGGAGCGCGGGGCCTCAGTCCTCCTCCTCGCCGAAGGGTTCTACGCTGTCTTCCTCTTCTTCCTCTGAAGCCAGGTCTTGTGCGCCGCCGCTGCCAGTCAGGCGGCCGAGCACGCGGAACATCTTGCGGGCCATCTTTTGTGCGCCGACCGCTTCCTCCTCGCCCTCCAGCCCTTCCCTATAGCGGCTCAGGGCCTCCAGGAACCTGCCCCGCTGGGCCTGGAGCTTTGATAACTGGCGAGCTATGGCTTTCTCGTTGCCCCGCTCGCCCAGCTCCTGAAAGATAGCCAGTGCCTCTTCGTAGGCCTCTACGGCCTTTTCATCCTCATCCATGCGCTCGTACATGGTGCCCATGTTGCCCAGCGTGATGGCCTGGGCAGACCGGTCTCCCAGCAGTTTGCGGATCGTCAGAGCCTCGTCCAGGCAACTCCAGGACTCGTCCCAGTCCTCCATCTGGATGTGGACTACGCCCATATCGTTCAGGACCTCGCCCTCTTTGGCCCGGTCGCCGGCTTGTGAGTAGATGCCTCGAGCCCGGGCCAGGGCCTCTAACGCTTCTTCGTGTTCGCCCATCCGGTAGGCGTCGATACCTCTATCATATAGTCTTTTCGCTTCTTCCGTGTCTGCCATGATGCCTCCTGCTTATTTCTGTGTTGCTGCTTGGCGTTGCTGTGTGGCTTCGTCGGGGATTGGGATATGGAGTGTTACTTTCGTCCCTGTGTTGGGCGGGGTAGCACTCGACTCGATGGTCAGCCTGGCGTCTATCAGCTCGGCCCGTTCCTTCATACTCAGCAAGCCGATGCTGCCCTTACGATCGTAGTTGCGCTCTACCGCTTCTGCGTCAAAACCACTGCCATTATCCTCCACGACCACCTGCAACCAGCCGTTCTTGCGTGACACCCGCAGCCAGACGTCGCGGGGAGAAGCATGTTTTTTGGCATTGGTCACTGCCTCTTGCACGATAGAAAAGATGGTCGCTGACACCGAGTTGTTCAAGTCAGGAAGGGTGCCGATCGTCTCAAGGTGGACGCCAAAGCCCTCGTGGTCCTGGAGTTGCTGCACGTAGGTCTCCAGCGCCGGCCCCAGTCCCTGGGTCTCCAGGATGAGAGGCCGCAATTCAAAGAGTGCCAACCGGGCCTGTGTCATCGCCTGGCGAGTCAGGTCCCGCAATGCCTGCAGTTCAGAGCGCGCTGCCTCGGGCTTGAACCTTAACAGGCGTTCCAGGTGGTCGATGCCCATGGCAATGGCCGATAGGAACTGGACGGTGCCGTCGTGGAGGTTGCGCGCGACCTGCCGTCGCACATCTTCTTGTGCCTGGATAATCCGGTCCCGTTCGTCGCGCAGGCTTTGGTAGAGGCGAGCGTTCTCGATGGCGATGCCTGCCTGGTTGGCGGTTGTGATCATCAGGCTCAGATCCTCGGCATCGAAGCCACCTTGACTGCGCTTATTGCGGGCCTCCAGTACGCCAATGGTCCTGCCCCGGATCTGGATGGGCACACAAGCAATGGAATCGGTTACAAACTCGGCGTGAGCATCTACGTGAGGACTGAAACGCGGGTCGCCCTGGACATCGTTGACGATCAGCGGCTCCTGGTGGGTAGCCACCCAGCCAGCGATCCCCTCATCCAGGGGTATGCGCTTCTGGTGCAACAGGTCGCCCATTTCGCCGTGGGTGTATTCAAAGACCAGTTGCTGGTCCTTCTCATCGATCATCATCAGGGCAGACGCGCCCGCATCCAAGACGGCAGTGGCCAGTTGGATGGTGTGCTCCAGCACTTTGCGCAGGTCCAGTGTGGAGGTCATCGATTGGGAGACCTGGTAGAACATGGTCAGTTGGCCCAGGCGCTCGCGAAGCAGGGACAGCTCACCAACGAGGTTAACCGCTTTGCCTGCGGCCTGCAAGAAACTGGCCAGGCCGGTGCGCTGGTTTCCCCTGGGCACAAGCTCCCTTGGGTAGGCGACAAAGATGGCGCCGACGACCTTCTGCCCATCCAGGATCAGGGAATAGATAGCCACCAGCTGCGTGCCCTTGATGGGCTGCGCAGCCAGGATGGACTCCCCCGGCTCTGCGATCTGCCACGGTCCTGTGCCGATCCGCCGCTCAACGCCTGCTTCCCAACGGTCAATGTGTGCTTCCAGGGCTGGGGTGAGCTGGCCACGGCGCACGCGCAGAGATGGTCGGGATGCGTAGAACAGAGAGGCGGCCCTCACCCCAAAGTCGGCCACCAGCATGGTCAGTACTTCGGCAGCCAATGCTTCTGGATCTCGAAGGGCAAGTAGCGTGCCCAACCTCTCCAGATAGGGCGCCAAGCTCTCGATGATGGAAAAACGTTCCTCTTCGCTCACTGGTTCACTTTGCCCGTCGGGGCCAGTGCTCCTCTCAGAAGGTAATGTCCAATAGTGTCTCGGCGATGTTCCGCAGATTGTCGGCCTTCAAATCGCTCAGAAGCAGGGCGATGCGAAGATAGAGGCTGTTGGTGGGCTTGAGCACAAAGTCGCGCACGTCGGGTGGCAGTTCATCCAGCCGTGCCACCAGCTGTCGCTGGCGCACGCCTGGCCCGAGCGGAACCATGTCGTCGTCGAAAAAGCCGTCGAGCGTTCGGCCACACTGCCTCGCGGCAAGTTCCAGTTCGGCCAGGGGGATCTCGCTCTTGCCCGATTCGTACTGGGAGACCATATAAGCCGAACAGCCGAGCATCTCGCCCATCTCCTGCTGCGTCAGGCCCGAGGCCTCGCGGCACTTGCGCAATTGGACCGCCAGGATCCTCTGGCGCAGCTCCATAATCTGGGACATGGGCATTTGCTCTTCTTCCTGCTGCTCGTAGGGGTGCTCTGGATCAAGCAGGCTTTCGACCGGGACGTCCAGGAAATAGGCCAGGGCCTCGAGCTGGGGAAGCGAAAGGCCCCGCATGCCCCGTTCGTACTGGCTGAACATGGATGGACTACACCCCAGAAAGTCGGCGCATTCCTGTTGGGTCTTGGCTGCCTCGAGCCGGGCACGCTTGACAAGGATGCTGACGATCCTATTGCGAATGGCAATTGTTTGCCGTGCATCCATTGGCCCTTCCTCCCCCGGAAAATACAAGATCGAACAAAGAATAGATAGAAGAACCGCCAATTCATTATAGCACAATCACTTTTTCTAGACAAGATTGGCCCTTCGAGTGCCGAACCAGGCTGCAGCCCGGGCTCAGTGGGCGGAGACGCAGGTTGACGGGCGTTTTCCCCTGCCTGAGAGCTGTGGTATACTTGCGCCATGGGCGTTCCAAGGTGGCTACGCACTCCTGGGCCTCGCCAACGTGGGCGGACTGCCGGGTACCAGCTTGTCCTGGCGGCCACTATCCTGCTTGCCTTGGGCCTGCGGCTGGCCCGGCTTGGCTTCCAGCCGTTGTGGTGGGATGAGGGTTGGAGCCTCTACTTTGCCACCACAGACCTGGCGACGCTGCTGGAGCGCACGGCCGTGGACATCCATCCCCCTTTCTACTACCTATTGCTGCAGGCCTGGACCGGGGTCCTGGGCAAAGGTGTCCTATCGGCCCGCCTCCTGTCGGTT
>JAMJFU010000146.1 GCA_023544525.1 Anaerolineae bacterium
TCGGCGATGCGATCCGTATCGGAGGTGACCCGGGCCATGATCCAGCCCACCGGCGTCCGGTCAAAGTAGGAGAAGGATAGGTCCTGAAGATGGTCGAAGAGTTTCTTGCGCAGGTCATAACGTACCCGCTCACCCAGCACCCCGGCCAGGTAAATGAAGCCAAAGACTGCAGCGGCCTGGACCAGGATCAGGGAGCCATAGATGGTGACAATGCTGAGCAGGGCGTCGCGGTTACCAGCGACGATGCCCTCGTCTACGATGCGCTTGCTCAGGTAGGTAAAGTAAGAGTCCAGCCCCGAGACGATGGCGATGGCGATCAGAAAGCCGGCCAGCCAGCGCCAGTGCGGCCTGGCCTGGGCCAGGACCCTCAACACCGTCCGCCCGTTAAACTGGGTGCTAAATTCCTCTTCTTCGAACTCGAACTCGCTTGACACAGTTCTTCCTCTGCAGGCTAGCGCGATGTGACCTGATGGATTGATCCATCGGGTTCCCTACCCAGTAAGGCCTGCTCGCTCGTAGACAACTCGTCTTCCAGCTCGGCCTCGATGCGGACCTGCATATCATAGATGCGACGGTAGATGCCGTGTCCATCCGCCCCGTCGTCGCCCAGTAGTTGTTCGTGGGTGCCCTTTTGCACGATCCGCCCGCCATCCAACACCAGGATGAGATCGGCACTCATCACGCTCTGGATGCGGTGGGCGATGACAAAGGTCGTCCGGTTCTGCATCAGGTGGTCCAGCGCAGCGCGGATCTCCGCCTCGGTCTCGGTGTCCACCGACGAAGTCGAATCATCCAGAATCAGGATACATGGGTCTTTGAGCAGCGTTCGCGCGATGGCCACACGCTGTTTCTGCCCGCCTGACAACGTGACCCCCTTTTCGCCCACCAGGGTTTCATAACCGTCGGGAAAGCCGATGATGGTCTCGTGGATGGCTGCGGCCTGTGCTGCCGCTTCCACTTCGCCGTCAGACAGCTCCCGGTCGACGCCGTAGGTGATATTCTCCCGCAGCGTACGGGAGAACAAGAACGGTTCTTGCTCGACGATGCCGATCTGGCGGCGCAAGAAGTGGCGAGAATAGTCCTTGAGATCGACGCCGTCGAGGGTCAGCCGCCCGCTGCTATAGTCGTAGAAACGCGGCAGGAGGTTGGCCAGGGTCGTCTTGCCCGAACCGGTGGGGCCGAGCAGGGCGATGACCTGCCCCGGTTCGACGCGAAAGTTGATGTCGATCAGGACCGGGTCGTCCTCCTCGTCACCGTACCGGAACCCAACCTGGTCGAAGACGAACTCGCCGCGCACACAGTCGGGGGGCTGGTAGGTGCCCTCGTCCAGGGGCTCTTGTTCGACGCGGATGACGGTGGCTACGCGGTCGTAGGAAACCATGCCTGTGGACATCTGGACGATGAGCCGGCCCAGGTTGCGCATGGGCCAGATGAGCCAGATCACCAAACCGGCATAGGCCAGGTAGTCCCCCACGGTGATCGTGCCCTGTATGGCCATGAGCGCCCCAGCCGCGAAACCGCCGAGCATCTGCACGCCGCAGATGATGTCGGACACGGGCCAAAACAGGGAGTGCATAAGGAGGAGCCGCCGGCCACGCTGGTATTTCTCCCAGTTGTCGCCCTCAAACTTATCGCGCTCGTATGCCTGGCGGGCAAAGGCCTTGACCACGCGCACCCCGGTCAGGTTCTCCTGCAGCGTGGTCGAGAGTATGGCATCCTGTTCCTGGAAGGCCTCGTAGGCCTTGGTCAGGCGCCGGAAAAAGAAGATCGAGGTGACCACCACCAGGGGCACGGCGATGACCGACAGCAGGGCCAGCCTCCAGTTCAGGAGCAACAGCGCGCTCAAGTTCACGACAAAGAGCAGCGCGATCCGCCCGGCCCCGATGGCCTGATCGGCAAAAAAGCGCCGCAGGGCGTCCACGTCGGACGTAGAGCGCTGGATCAATTCGCCGGTCGCGGTATGGTCGTGGTAGGTGAACGACAACCTCTGGATGTGGTCAAAGACGTAGTTGCGCAGGCGCAGGACGATGCCCTCGGCCGTTTCGGCAGCAAGGCGGCCGCTGAGGAAGGTGAAGGCGCCCTGGATGACGGCCAGGCCGACAAAGCCCAGGGCAATGAGGGCCAGCATACCGGTCGTACCGGCCTGGCCCAGCACATTGTCGGCAAAGTAGCCCAGCAGCAGATAGCTGCCTGTGCGTGCCACGGCGGCGACGCCGAGGCTCGCGGTCGCCCAGGCGTATTTCAGGCGAAAGCCGCCCAGCAGGCGCCAGAGGCCCAGCAGGCGGTTATCAGAGACAGCGTTTTTCAGATCGACGGCAGGTGTCACGGCTACCGGCGACAAGGGCTAGAGCCTCCCAATCTAAGAGTGTATCCGGGGAATCAGACAGGCGTCGTCACGTTCTGACCAGCGCCCATCATACATCAAAACGGCAGAAAAGCCAATAACGTTCACACAATTGGCCTGTAAAGGCGGCGGGACAGAGGTTATGACCGGCCAGCAGCCTAGCCGTATTCCACCACTGCCTCCAGGAAGGCAGCTACGTTCTCCCAGGGGATGTCAGGCTCATCCACGTCGTAGGCCGGGCAAAGCACGAGGCCAGCGCGTCCCAACGTCTCGATGCGCTGGCGGACCTCTGCGCGGATCTGCTCGGGGCTGGCAAAGCTGAAGGTGGTCTGGCGCCCGACGGTACCCCACAGAGCCAGGCCCGGGCCAAATCGGCGGCGGATGCGCTTGGGGTCCATGTATTCCGGCTGCAGGGGGTTGATGCCATCCACGCCGATCTCGATCAGGTCGCCGACGATCGGCTCAAAGTAGCCATCGCTGTGGAAGAGGATGCGCAGGTCGGCCTTGATATCGCGCGCGGCCTGGATGATGGCCGCCAGCCGGGGCTTGAAAAAACTCCGCCATGTGTGGGGGCCGATCATCATCGTGCCTGGCATGCCTACGTCGTCGTCCAGGGCCAGCACATCTACCCCGGCCCGCGCCAGGGTCTCGGCGTTGCGACGGGCGTGCTCGCTCAGCCGGTCCAGGAGGTAGTCGGCCCACGCGGGCCGTTCGAGGAGGTCCAGCAAAAAGTTCTCCAGCCCCCGGAGCCGCCAGGCCGCTTCAAAGAGCTCGCCGCCGAGGTGGGGCAGGTTGCCGCCTGCAGCCAGCCCCCGCGCGTGGAGGGCTTGCACCTGGGCCCCGAGGTTCGCGGCATGGTAGGGAGCAGCGATGTCGGGAAAGGGGAACTGCCGTAGCTCCTCGAGCGTGCGGGCCAGGGCCAGCGGGTTGCGCTGGGCCGGTTCTTCGGGCCGGTAGCTCCAGTTGGCATAGGTCGTCACCTGGGCCATGGTCCCGAGGCGGGTGTCGCCGCGGTACGGCTGAGCCTCGCGACGCAATGCCTGCTCCTCGGGCGAGGGACCAAAATCCACGAACTCGGCGTCTGGCCCCAGATCGTCGCGCCACCCCGGCGGGGCGAGGTCAGCCAGATCCACGCGGTAGAAGCCAAGGGCGCATGGGACCCGATCTGGTTCACCCCCGCCCAGGGCAGTCAGGATACGCTCGCGGCTGTTCATGCTCTATCCTCCTCCTCGGCGATCGATGGCCTGGCCTCGCGCACGGGACCACGCCCGGCCGGATGGCGCAGGAAGGCGGGCAAGTCACCCATGGGGCTGCCAGGGTGATTGTACCATTGCTGCGGCGAAAGGCCAAGCTTGGGCTGGTCTGGAGGCGCACGATCTTTTGCGGCCTACACCCTTTCGCGGTATAATGCGCCGGAGTGAAAACCATGAGCTCCGAGTTTACGCTATTACACACCGACGACAGTAGCCAGGCCCGGCTGGGGCGCATCGACACCGCCCACGGTCCGATCCACACGCCGGCATTTGCCCCGGTAGGCACACAAGCGACGGTCAAAGCCCTTGATCCCCGAGACCTGCGGGAGCTGGGCGCTGAGTTGATCCTGGCCAACACCTACCACCTGTACCTGCGGCCGGGCGCGGACGTGGTGGCCGAGATGGGTGGGCTGCACCATTTCATGGGCTGGGACGGACCCATCCTGACCGACTCGGGCGGCTTCCAGGTCTTTAGCCTGGCTGAGAACCGCGTCGTGACGGACGACGGCGTCGTCTTTCGCTCGCACGTCGACGGCTCGCAGCACCTGTTCACGCCTGAGGTGGTGGTCCGGATCCAGGAGCAACTGGGCGCGGACATTATCATGTGCCTGGATGAATGCGCAGAGCCCCACGACCGGGCCTACAATGAAGCAGCGCTGGCCCGCACCCACGCCTGGGCTACCCGATGCCTTGAAGCACAGAGCAGGAGCGATCAGGCACTGTTTGGCATCGTGCAAGGAGGGATCTTTGCCGACCTGCGGCAGGAGAGCGCCGAGTTCCTGGCCGGCCTGGGCTTTCCCGGCTATGCCATCGGTGGCCTCAGCGTGGGTGAGAGCAAGCCCGACATGCATGCCATGTTGGACGTGACGGTACCCCTGCTGCCCGCGGAGAAGCCGCGCTACTTGATGGGCGTCGGTGCCCCCGAGGATCTGCTGGAGGCGGTAGCGCGCGGCATAGACCTCTTTGACTGCGTGCTGCCCACGCGTCTGGCCCGCAACGCCGCCCTGTTCATGCGGCAGGGCCGGATCAACATCCGCAACGCGCAGTTCGAGCGTGACCCGTCGCCGGTAGAAGCAGGCTGCGGCTGCTACACCTGCCAGAACTTTAGCCGGTCCTACCTGCGGCACCTGTTCAAGGCTGGAGAGATCCTGGCCGCCCGCCTGGCAACGATCCACAACGTGCACTTTCTCCTGGCACTGATGCGCGACGTGCGCCAGGCTGTGGCAGAAGGCGCCTTTGATGCTTTCAAGGACGAGTTCCTCTCTGGCTATCCCATCATTCCCCACGAGGTGCGGGCGACGAATCGCGAGCGCCGCAAATCACACCAAGGCTCGAGGTGACATGGACATCCTACAGGCGATCGTTTTAGGCATTCTGCAAGGGGCGACCGAGTTCGTCCCGGTCTCCAGTTCCGGGCACCTGGTGCTGGTACCCTGGGTCCTGGGCTGGGATTCACCCGGGCTGGTCTATGATACTGTCGTCCACTGGGGCACGCTGGTCGCCGTGGTGGCCTATTTCTGGCGCGACTGGTGGGCGCTGATCGTGGCCTGGCTGCGCGGGCTGGTGCGTTGGGACTGGTCCGAGCCGGAGGCGCGGCTGGCCTGGTACCTGGTGCTGGGCACCATCCCGGCGGTGATCCTCGGGTTCTTTCTGGAGGATTTTTTCGAGTCCCTCTTTGGCCAGCCGGCCTGGGTTAGCTTTTTCCTGCTGGTGACCGCGGCGTTGTTGGCCATCAGTGAGCGGTTGAGCTCACGCTCGCGCCAGATCAAGGACCTGCGCTGGCCGGATGCCTTGCTGGTGGGCTTGGGCCAGGCAGCGGCCATCGCGCCCGGCATCTCGCGCTCCGGCGCGACCATGGCGGCCGGGTTGCTGCGGGGCCTGGAACGCCCGGCAGCGGCGCGGTTCAGCTTCTTACTGGCCACCCCGATCATCTTTGGCGCGGGCCTGTTGCAGCTCGCGGACCTGGTTGGGACCCCCGACGCCATGGGCCTGGTGCCGCCTCTGGCGGCCGGCTTTGTGGCGGCGGCGCTCAGTGGCTACGTCGCCATCTGGGGCCTGCTGCGTTTTCTGCAACGGGGACGGCTCTATCCCTTTGCTGTCTACTGCGCCCTGGCGGGCATCGCTGGGTTGCTGATCGCCCTGTTCCGTTAGCACGAGCGCGATGCTTACAGGCAAGAGGACGATAGTCCATCGCCTGCCGATCCCCGGCCTCCTGGCGCTGGCTCTGCTCCTGGCCGCCTGCGGCGAGCCGCTGGCCACGCCCGAACCGGTGCTGTTGCAGGCCTCAGGATCGATGACGTTGGCCCCGCTGGTGACCGACCTGGCTGACGCGTTCCACGAGCGCGCCCCGACAGTCACGGTGGCGGTGACGGGCCTGGGCACCCAATTCGGTTTGGAGTCTCTGCGCTCCGCGGAGACAGACATCGCCCTGGCCTCCTACCTCCTGCCCGGTGTGCAGGAGCGTTGGCGGACGACGGCCATCGCACGCGACGGCATTGCCATTATCGCGCATCCCAGCAACCCCATCGAAGGGCTGGGACTTTTGCAGCTGCAGGACCTCTTTGGCGGACGGGCCTACGAGTGGGCAGCAGTGGGCGGGCCTGCCTCCCTGGGTGAGGTGCGTCCGGTAAGCCGCGAGGAGGGGTCGGGCACGCGGGCAGCCTTTGAGGCGCTGGTCATGATCGACTGGGCAGTGACGCCGATGGCGGTCCTGGTGCCGTCGCCGGAGGCGGTGGTCGATTACGTGGCGGAGCATCCCGGAGCCATCGGCTACGTGAGCATGGCCGCGGTTACGCCCCAGGTCAAGGTGCTCAAGGTAGAGGGTGCGCTGCCCACGCCGGAGAGTGCCAGCCAGGGCAGCTATCCCCTCAGCCATGAGCTATGGCTGGTGACGGGTGATCCGCAATCGGAAGCGGTGGGGGCCTTTGTGGATTTCGTGCTCAGTGCGGCCGGCCAGGAGATTGTTGGCCGGCAGTACGGGCGAGTCCGGTAGGGGCCCGCAGGGAGCAGGGAAGAAGAGGAAGCTGCGGTGCAGGGCTATTGGTCTGCCGCGGCGGCTTTCTCGAGGGCCCTCTCGGCCAAGGTCTCAAAGCTCGTGGTGCTCAGGACGTCAGTCAGATCGGCCTGGACGTCGGCCCAGATGTCGTGGACAGGACAGACGTCATCCCTCGGGCAGAGGCTCGGAGCGAGGACGCAGCGATTCAGGCGGACAGGACCATCCAGCGCCTCGATCACTTCCAGCAAGTTGATCTCTGAGGCGGGCCGGGCCAGCCTGACGCCTCCTCCCGCGCCACGGTACGTGGTCACCAGGCCAGAGAAGGAGAGCTGCGAGATGATCTTGGCTAGGAAAGGGGCGGGGATATTCTGCCGGTCAGCGATTTCCTGGGTCGAAGCCCGCTCGCTCTGGTCCAACAAAGCCAGGTCCAGGATGACCCTGACGCCATAGTCAGTCCGCCGGCTGATCTCCATTGAGTGCAATTCCTTTCCTGCGACGTGTTGGCAGGGCTAATCGGACAACTTTGACCCACTTTCGGCCATTATAACCCTGCGCCAGGATTTTGTCAAACTACTTCTTCGTGGGTATAATGGCTGCGAAAGGCGTACTGCGCAGCCACCAACGCCGGTTTCTACCCCTGCAGGCCGCAGTACGCCACGTACGATGCGAAGGTTCTGAGGAGGTTCTCAGTATGAAGGGACAGGCACTGGGTCGCCGGGTGCTCCGGCCAGATGCTGTGGACAAAGTAACCGGCCGGGCGCGATTCCCGGGCGACCTATACATGGAGGATAGCCTCCAGGCGAAGGTGCTCTTTAGCGACCGGGCGCACGCCCGTATCCTGTCGATTGACGTCTCTGAAGCGGAGCGAGTACCCGGTGTGGTGGCGGTCCTGACCCACAAGGACGTACCGGTCAACGAGTATGGCCTGATCCACAAGGACCAGCCAGCCCTGAATGGGGACAGGGTCCGCTCCGTCTTTGATCGGGTGGCCCTGGTGCTCGCCGAAACGCAGCGTGCGGCCCGCCGGGCGCTGGACCTCATCCGCGTCGAATACGAGGACCTGCCGCTGGTGACCGACCCGCGCGAAGCGATGAAGCCTGGAGCCCCGGCGATCCAGGATGCCTGGCCGGACAACATCCAATCGCACCAGCGGATCCGCAAAGGCGACGTCGAAGCCGTCTTTGCCCGGGACGATGTGGTCATCGTCGAGTCGGACTATTTTACGCCGCACCAGGAGCACGCCTACCTCCAGCCGGAGGCTGGCGTGGGCTATATCGACGATCAGGGGCGAGTGACGGTGCATTCGGCTGGCCAGTGGTCGCACGACGACCAGCACCAGATCGCCCACATGCTCGACCTGCCGCTGGAGAAGGTGCGGGTCATCTATGCTCCGGCAGGGGGTGCCTTTGGCGGACGAGAAGACATGTCTGTCCAGCACCTGTTGGCCCTGGCGGCCTATGTCCTCGACAAGCGCGGCATCCGGCGCCCGGTCAGGATCGTCTGGGACCGCAAGGAATCGTTCCGGGGCCACCACAAGCGCCATCCCTACTACATGCACGTCCGCTCGGCGGCGACCCAGGAGGGCCAACTGCTGGCCGTGGAGGCAACGCTCATCGCCGACATCGGGGCCTATAGCTCTTCCAGCTCTGCGGTCCTGAACAATGCGGTCAGCATGGCGCCCGGCCCCTACGAGGTGCCAAACGTCAAGGTGGATGGTTATAACGTGTTCACCAACAACCTCGTCTCCGGTGCTTTCCGTGGCTTTGGCGCGCTGCAGGGCATCTTTGCCGCCGAGATGCAGATGTCCAAGCTGGCCGCTGCCCTGGGCATGGACCCCGTGGTCTTTCGCCTGAAGAACGCCCTGCGCGAGGGATCGGTCCTGGCGACGCAGAGCATCGTCCCGGCCGGCGTCTCGATCCGCGAGACGCTGGTGCACGCCGCCGAAGCGGCCGGCTGGACCGATCAGGGCAAACCCGAGCCTGCCGGCGAGCGGGGGGAGGGCTTTGTGCGGGGCATCGGCGTGGCTGCCGGCTACAAGAACGTCTGCTACAGCTTTGGCTTCCCCGACAAGGCCACGGCCCAATGTGAGCTGTATGGCGATGGCCAGATCGAAGAGGCGGTGGTCAAGATAGGGGTGGCGGAAGTTGGCCAGGGCGTGCTGGCCGTGGTAGGACAGGTGGCCGCAGAGACGCTCGGCGTGCCCTACGAGCGGGTGCGGGTGGTCAACGAAGACACCTCCGAGGTACCGGAAGCTGGCAGCTGTAGTGCCTCGCGCCTATCGTTTATGGCTGGGAATGCGGTCAAGGGCGCCTGCGAAGCGGCGCAGGCCGGCTGGGAGGCAGGCGAACGGCCGGCCATCCACGAATACACCTACCGGCCCCGGCCGACGAGCATGTTCGATCCAGACACCGGCGTCTGCGATCCACACGTGACCTATGGTTATGGGACGCAGATTGCCGAGGTTGAGGTCAACACGCGCACAGGCCAGGTGCGGCTGAAAGACGTCTGGGCCGCCCACGACGTCGGCCAGGCCATCAACCCGACGCACGTCGAGGGCCAGATCCAGGGTGCCATCAGCCAGGCCCAGGGCTGGACCCTGCTCGAGGACTTTATCATGCAGGACGGCCAGCTGCGCACCAAGAGCTACGCCGACTATATGATCCCGACGGTCTATGACATGCCCGACGACATCCATCCCCTTGTCCTGGAGATCGCCGATCCGCAGGGGCCCTACGGTGTACGCGGCCTGGGTGAAATGCCCATGCTGCTCCTTGCTCCGGCCATCCTGGACGCTATCCATGATGCAACCG
>JAMJFU010000147.1:0-402 GCA_023544525.1 Anaerolineae bacterium
CCCGAACCGTGCGCGCTAGCCGGTCTGCGCTACGCCCCGTCGAACGCATGCGATTATACCCCACCTAACGTGTTTTGGCAAGTATCAGCCCCCAAGAAACAATGCTCGGGTGGCCGCCATTTCGTGCAGACCTGCCCAGCATGCCTGCTGCCTGGGGAGCATACAGCAACCCCATGAAAAACATAGGAGCACGACGTTTTCGCCTGCAAGCCAAAGTTGCGTGGAAGGGCAGCTTGTGCTATAATCTGGGAACGCTGCACATTGCCTGTTCCCCATTGCCGGCGGTGAGCGATCAGTGCCGGAGAGTCAGCGTTGCTGACACGGAGACGACGGAGGACATCGACGAGACTGCCACCCACGCCAACCTCTTTGAAGGATAGCAGGTCAAGCCGCTCATGGTAG
>JAMJFU010000147.1:412-9387 GCA_023544525.1 Anaerolineae bacterium
AGACCTTCTGAGCCAGATTGCGGAGGCGTAAGACTCATGGTAGACCAAGCTCTCAAACCCGACCAAGAACCTTTTGTTCCGACCGAGCCCCTGTCGGTGGCCGAGACCGGGTTGTCGCTCGGCTTCCTGGCCGACCTCGCCCTGAAGGTCCTATACTTCCGGGGCTATGTGTCAGCCGCTGAGATCGCCGACGAAGTCCGCCTGCCGTACACCGGCGTGATAGACACAGTTATGGACTTTTTGAAGCGCGACCAGATGTGCGAGGTGAAAGGCGCCTCCGGCATTGGCCGGGCAGGGTACCAGTACACGATCACCGCCAAAGGCATCACCCGTGCACGCGAAGTCCTCAACCGCGGCCAGTACGTGGGACCCGCCCCGGTGCCCTTCCTGGCCTATGGCGAGGGCATTCGCCAACAGCCCATGCTCACCTCATCGATCCACGAGGACTCGCTGCGAGACGCAGTGTCTCACCTCGTGGTCGAGCGCGACATGCTAGAGATGTTGGGGCCAGCCGTCAACTCGGGGCGGTCCATCTTTCTCTACGGCGACCCCGGGAACGGCAAAACAGTGCTGGCCGAGAGCGTGGGGACGATGGTCCTCGGGGCAGAGATGTACATCCCCTATGCCGTCGAGGTCGGGGGCATGGTCATCAAGGTCTACGACGAGGTGAACCATGAGCGCGTCTCTGACCCGCTCATGGAGGGGACGCTCCCCCGGCCTGGGCGCGGCCGCCCTGACCGCCGCTGGGTCAAGATCAAACGACCTGTGATCATGACCGGCGGCGAGCTGACGCTGGAGACCCTCGACCTTGTCTGGGACGATGTGGCGATGTACTACGAAGCCCCCTTCCAGATGAAGGCCAACGGCGGCATGTTCATCATCGACGACTTTGGCCGGCAGCAGGTCCGGCCCCGGGATCTTTTGAACCGTTGGGTCGTGCCCCTGGAGAAACGATACGACTACCTTACACTGCACACAGGCCAAAAGATCGAGGTGCCCTTCGAGGTGCTTATCGTCTTTGCCACAAACCTCGAGCCCCGCGACCTGGTTGACGAGGCGTTTCTGCGGCGCATCCGGCACAAGATCGAGGTGGGAGATCCGTCCCCGGAGAGCTTTCGCGAGATCTTTCGGCGGGAGTGCGCCCGGCTGAGCATACCTTACAGCGAGGATGGGTTGCGCTACCTGCTCCACGAATACTATGCCAAGATCAACCGGCCTCTGCGCGCCTGCCACCCTCGCGACATCGTCGACGAGATCATGGACATCGCTCGCTACCGGGACGTCGCACCGACCCTGTCCAAGGAGCTGATCGACCGCGCCTGCAACGCCTACTTTGTGGAGCTCTAGCCTGCGGCCAACTGCGGCCTATGCCCGAATCATGGAAAGACCTGGCCCCTGCTGAGGGAGGCCAGGTCTTCTGTTTTGTGGACAGCAACTCAGATCTGCTATCCCTCGATGGATGCCGACAGCGCCCGATCCAAGATCTCCAGTGAGGCCACAATCTGCTCCTGGCTCACCACCAGGGGCGGGATCCAGCGGATGACGTTGCTGTAGGTCCCGCAGTTCAGCAGAAGCAGGCCGTCCCGCCGGCAGCGGCCCAGGACCTCTGTCACCAGGGCTGTAGCCGGCGAGCCATCGCTTTCGGTGAACTCGGCGCCCACCATCAACCCCAACCCTCGGACCTCACCCAGTACCGGATAGCGCTCCTGGATCTGGCACAAGCCGGCCATCAGCACGGCGCCCATGCGCGTTGCGTTTTCCAGAAGCCCGTCCTGGAGCACGCGGATCGTCGCCTCCGCAGCGGCGCAGGCTACGGGGTTCCCGCCATAGGTGCCGCCATGCGTGCCCGTCATCCACTTTTCCATCAGCTGGCGCGGTGCCGCCAGGCCAGACAGCGGGAATCCTGAGGCGAGCCCCTTGGCCATGGTCATGATGTCCGGCAGCACATCAAAATGCTCGAAGGCAAAGAACCTGCCCGTGCGCCCAAACCCGGACTGAACCTCGTCGGCCACCAGGAGGATGCCGTGCTCGTCGCAGATCTCGCGCAGCCCTGGCAGGAAGGACGGCGGAGGCACCACGTAGCCACCCTCGCCCAAGACCGGCTCGACGATGATCGCCGCCGTCTCTGACGGTGCTGTCTGGCTGGCGAGGATGTGCCGCAGCTCACGCAGGCACCACTCACTGGCCGCCTCAGCCTCCCAGCCATAGCGGTAGGCATAAGGATAGGGTGCTACGAATACGCCGGCTGCCAGGGGCTGATAGTGCTGGCGGTAGACGGTCTTGGAGGTGGTCATGGACATGGTCAGGTTTGTGCGACCGTGGAAGGACCCTTGAAAGACGACGATGTTCGGCCGACTGGTAGCGTGACGGGCCAGCTTGACAGCACCCTCCAACGCCTCGGCGCCCGAGTTGGAGAAGAAGAAGGTGTCGAGGGGTGGTGGCACCACTTCACTCAGGGCATCCGCGAGGCGCAGCAACGGTTGGTGGTAGTAGATGTTGACCTGGGCATGGATGATCTTGCCCACCTGCTCGCGGGCAGCCTGGACAACCCGGGGATGGCAATGGCCGGTGTTGACCACGCCAATGCCGCTGGTGAAATCCAGATAGCGCCTTCCTTCGACATCCCAGACGTAGGCGCCTTCGCCTCGTTCGACGAGGATATCGGTGATGCGGCTCCAGACTGGTGAGATGCGCTCGTTGTCCATGTCACTCCTTCCTCGGTTCGGGAATACCGCTTGCCGCAGGGACAGAACTCCTTTGAGCCTAGATGAATTCCGTCACACTAACCTGCGTTGGTATGCCCCGTTGCTGCAGCTGGTCAAAAAACGGCTCCGGGTCGATGGCGATCTCGGGGGGATAGACGCCGGGCGTGACGCGGCCCTCGGCCAGCCATTGGGCGGTGATGGACGGCGCCACGCCGGTGGGCAGAGAGCCCTTAACCGTGAGCGTGCCCAGGCGATAGGTCACTGGCCGGCCGAACCGGATGCCACGCACCTCGGTGACGATCTCCTTGGTCCAGTCGGGGGGCTCCTTTTTGGGAGGTTCCAGGAACGACAGGATGGGCGGCACGTACTTGCCCATGAGGCCCACCATCAAGTCGCGGGGCGCCACCTCCACGGCATCGACCTGGACCGGCTCGCGGCTGGCAAAGCCAAAGTCGGCCAGCACCTTGACCTTCTCCACCGTCTCGGGCGCCATGCCCCAGTAGTTGATCTTGAAGAAGCATTCCCGCAGGCCCTTCTCTCGGAAGCTCGCCGGGATGGTAGCCACTTCAGAGTGGAGGGAGAGATGCATGGGCAACAGCCCGAGCGGCGGTGTGAACCAGTAGTCCTCAAAGCCGCTGAGGGGCTCTGCAGCCAGAAACTCGCCATCCTGATATACCATCGGATTCATAGTCAGCTCGTCCAGGATCGTCGGTACCGCATAGCTGAAGGTCACCTGGTCGGGCGGGGGGGGCTTGATGCCATCATAGATGCGCACCGATTCCACCGCATCGAGGCGATCGGCGGCGTAGCGGGCCTGGATGTTAGGGATCCCGGGTGCACTGCCCATACCCAGAACAGCGCTCAGGCCGGCAGTCTCAAACTGGTCGTGGAGCTGTAGCTGCTTGAGGGTCGTGTGAAAGAGTCCGCCCAGATCGGTATAGTTCACGCCGGCTTCCAGGCAGGCACCCATCACCTCGAGGTTGGCATAATAGACCGTGGCATTGAGGCAGGCCTGCGCTCCGCGCAGTGCTCCCACCAGGGCCTCGTGATCGCGCACATCCACCTGGATCTGTGACAGCTTGGAGCTCTGGATATAACCTGCCACCTCCGCGGCCCGTTCCATGTTCAGGTCGGCGATCACGACCTCGTCGACTGCCTCACTGTGAGCCAGGTCCTGGACAGCGATGCAGCCCATCATGCCGGCACCACCCAAGACGACGATCTTCATCACCTCGTCTCCTCTCTCTTGCGAGTTCACCCAAGGCGCGCGGCGCCACTCAGTGTGTAATCACCTGTCGCTGGGCTTAGAGGCCGATCGCCTCGGCCACCCAATCAATGCTCAGCTCTTCCAGCTTGGCCCTGGTCGGTACCCCTTGCTGGTCCCAACCGCACATCCCATAGTAAATATCTTTGGCCCGCTCCAGCTCCTCCGGCTCAAAAGTCATCCCTTCCGAAGGGCCGCCCTTCCGGGGTTTGGCCAGTTTTGGCGGCAGGACGTCATCCTCCCGGCCAAAGCCTTCGCGCGTATTGAAAGCACGCATCAGATTGAGGCGTCGCTCGCCGACCTTCATCAGCTCCCACAAGCTCAGATCCCAGCCTGTAACAGCACGCGCCATCTCCACCAACTGGTTGGGGCCGTAGAGGTGCCACGCCGGGCCGTAGACGAATTGGCAAACGTTGATACTATCGAGTAAGCTGTAGAATTGCTCGGTATACAGGGCAAACCGGATCTTTTCCGGGCTGAGGCTGAACTCGGGCTGCTGTTCCAACAGGTCCAGTTGGGCCAGCCGCTCCCGGTAGCCATCAAAGTCGCCTTCGTAAGCCGGGTCGTGCTCCGACGACTGGTGATCCGCGCCAAAGGGATTGACTGCATAGATCAGGCCCAGGCTGCGCTTGACTTCGGGCATGTGGGCTGGCAGGTCGTGGTTCTTGACCACCACGGCCAGCTTCTCTGCTTCCGGCCCCAGGCGCCGGGCGACGCGGCCCGTGCCCTCAGCCAGGACGTTCCCAAAGCCCTCGCGCTGCGCGATCTGCTCCACCATCTGGACCATAGCCTCGGCATTTCCAAAGCGCAGGTCGACCCCACCCGTGTCCTCCAGGCCGATCAGGCCCTGCTCAAAGCAGTCCATGGCAAAGGCCACCGTCGCGCCGGCAGAGATGGTATCCAGCCCGTACATGTTGCACAGTTGGTTGGCATAGGCAACCGCGTCCAGATCGCTCACGCCGCAGTAGGAGCCGAGGGTGGCCAGGGTCTCGTACTCGGGCCCGCCATAGAGGGGCTCCACCTTGTGGCCCTGCCATTCCGTCTCGACGACGCGCTTGCAGCGCACGACGCAGGCGTAGCAGGTATCCCCTTCCTTGAGGATCGTATCAGTCATGACCTCGCCGGTGAGGGCCTCGTAGCCTTCAAAGGAACCGCTCTCCCAGTTGCGGGTCGGGAGGCCGCCGACCTCATTCTGATAGCCAAGGACGTCGGCCGTCCCGTTCAGGGTCATGCCATAGACGCCCGAGTCCTCCAAGTTCTGGGCACCCCAGCGCGCCAGGGCAGCAAGCGCCTTCCGATCGGCTACCTCCGGCCGCTTGTGGCCCCGGACAGCAACCGCCTTCAGGTTCTTGGAGCCCATGACTGCGCCCATACCCGTGCGACCGTTGGCCCGGTTGCTCATGTTGATGATGCAAGCATAGCGAACCTGTTTTTCTCCGGCTGGACCACACTGCAGGACTTGGACCTTCTCGTCGCCCAACTCCTGTTTGATGGCAGCATCCACCTCGCCTGTGACCTTGCCCCACAGGTGCGAAGCGTCTCGCAACTCGGCCTGGCCATCCGAAATCCACAGGTAAACAGGCTTCTCCGCCTTGCCAGTGAACACCAGTGCGTCATATCCGGCGCCTTTGGCCTCCGCGGGCCAAAAACCGCCTGCCTGGGCATCCCCTATGGCGCCAGTGAGCGGCGACTTGGCGGTGGCCGTCACCCGGCTCTGGCCAGAGATGGCAGCGCCCGTGGTCACGCCCAGGCTGAGCACCAGGACATTATCTGGTCCCAGGGCATCGGTCCCCGCAGGCATCAGCTTCAGGGCGTAATACGAGCCAAGCGCACTGCCGCCCATGTATTTGCGGAAGAATCCTTCGCCAGGCTCCTCCACTTCCATCTTGCCCGTGGTCAGATCCACGTGCAGAACCTTGCCAGTATATCCGTACGGCATTGTACCTACCTCCTGGTATTAGTCTTGTTGGCCGAAAGAGGGTTCCCAGCAGCCGTTGCGCTCTGAAACCCCTGGCCTATCCCCCTACGACGAAAGGAAAGATGCGGACATTGTCGCCCTGCTGAAGAATGCGATCGCGGTCTGGTTCCGGCTCGTCATTGACCGAAACCAACTGGACTCGGCCGCTAATGTTTAGCTGGTCGAGCAACCGCGCCAGGGTCGCACCCTCCGGCAGCTCGACGTTGGCCTCGCCCTGGGCTTCCTTGGGCAGGTGCCGGCGAAAACGAGAGTAAAGCTTGACGTGCACAGTCATGGTCAAACGGAACTGTCCTCCTGGCCTGATAGACCACCGGCCGCCCCATTATACTCGAAATGCCCCCGGACAGCAAAACCGACCCAAGTTGACAACCGGACCATATATCCTATAATGTTTCATGCGAGCCCTAGTCTAAATTCTATCACATTCTTCATAAAAACTCAAGCCCAGGTCCCATGGCTAAACTGCCGCGTTTGACTATTGCGCGGGAGCGCGGTATAATTCTTGAGCGAATTGGCCAGCCATCATCACACGTGCCTTACTATCCTCGAGGTGTGTCCATGGCGCTCAGCAACGCCATAGAGATTCGGAACGTCGTCAAGCGTTTTCCTGGCCCTGGTGGGGCCTCCGATGCCGCTGTGGTCGCGGTTGACCACGTCTCTCTCGAGATACGCGACGGCGAATTCTTCTCCCTTCTTGGGCCCAGTGGCTGCGGCAAGACCACGACCCTGCGCATGATCGCCGGCTTTGAACATCCCACCGAGGGCGAGATCCTGATCCATGGCCGGCCCATGGGCCTGACACCGCCCTACCAGCGCAACACGAATATGGTCTTTCAGAACTATGCCCTCTTTCCCCACATGACGGTGGGGCGCAATGTGGCCTTTGGGTTACAGATGAAAAAGGTCTCCAAGGACGCGATCGAGCGCCGCGTGCAGGAAGCCCTGGCCATGGTCCGGCTGCCTGACTTTGGCCCCCGGCGCCCCAACCAGCTCTCTGGCGGCCAGCAACAGCGCATCGCCCTGGCCCGGGCCCTGGTCAACCGCCCAGAACTGCTGCTTCTGGATGAACCCTTGGGGGCACTCGATCTCAAGCTCCGCAAGGAGATGCAGATCGAGCTCAAGAACCTGCAGAAGGAGGTGGGCATCACCTTCATTTATGTCACCCACGACCAGGAAGAGGCCCTGACCATGTCCGACCGGATCGCGGTCATGCACCAGGGCAAGGTCCTGCAGGTCGGCAGCCCCACCGGGATCTATGAGCGGCCAAACTGCCGCTTTGTGGCCGACTTTATCGGTGAGACCAACTTTCTGAGTGGTGTGGTCGACGGGCAGGACGGGGATGTGGTGACTGTGCTCGCGGGCGATGGCCTGCCTATCATAGTCGAGGCCGAAGGCTCGTATGCGCGGGGCACACAGGTGACAGTCGCGGTGCGCCCTGAAAAGATCCGCCTCCTGCCCAATCCCCTGAAGGGCTCTCAGAACTCCTTTCCCTGCCAGGTGGACCAGGTTGTCTATGTAGGCACCGATACCCGCTTCCTCGTGCGATTGCCAGGCGATATCGCCCTCACGGTGCGCGCGCAAAACGTCATCTCGACACCGGATCCGTCTGGATACTATAGCGAAGGCGGCGGGCCGGTTCACGCCATATGGCCGAGCGACGCCGGCCGGTTACTGACAGACTGAAGGGATCGTAGCCAATGACCGACGCCTCCACGACAAGGCAGAACAACAGCTTGCTGGCAGCCATCCGTCGCAGGCCGGGACTCGGGGTGTTAGCCCTCATCTTTCCCAGCCTCTTCTGGCTGGTCGTGTTCTTCTTCCTGCCTCTGGTCATCGTCTTTGTCTACAGCTTCCTGAAGCGCGGCCCCTACGGCCAGATCGTGTGGGAGTTCAACCTCCAGAACTATGCCCGCTTCTTTGACCCCCTGTACCTGAGGGTGTTTGCCCGCTCCTTCAAGATCGCGGGCATCACGACCGCGGTGTGTTTCCTGCTAGGTTACCCCATGGCCTACTGGATGGCGACGCGCCCACCCCGCTGGCGCAACACCCTGCTGCTGTTGCTGATGATCCCGTTCTGGACCAACTTCCTGGTGCGGACCTATGCCTGGATCCTGATCCTGCGCGATAGCGGCCTCGTCAACAATGCCCTACTGGGCTTGGGGCTGATTAGTGAACCGTTGCCCCTCTTTGGCAACGACCTGGCCATCGTCATCGGCCTGGTCTATGGCTGGTTTCCAGACATGGTGCTGCCCTGCTACGCAGCCATCGAGCGCCTCGACTTTTCGCTGGTGGAAGCCGCCCAGGACCTCTATGCCAACGAGCTCCGGGCCTTTGCCCGCGTCATCTTTCCGCTGACTTTGCCAGGTGTCGTGGCTGGCTCGATTCTGGTCTTTATCCCGTCACTGGGTGCCTATGTCACCCCTGACCTGCTGGGCGGGGCCAGGTCGGTGATGATCGGCAACGTCATCCAGAGCCAATTCCTGAGCGTCCGCGACTATCCCTTTGGCTCGGCTTTCTCCTTTGTGCTCATGGCCATGATGCTGGTCGCGACCTTGCTTTACTTCCGCGTCGGGGGAAGGACCCTGTGAGGAGGAGGACGTGAGTACGACAGCAGCCAGCCCTCCTGTCACCGCCAGCCGTGTAGCCCGGCACGGAAGCCGGCTGGGCCGGTGGATCGGCCGGATGATCACTGCCGGCGGTATCTTTGGCTACATCTTTCTCTACGCGCCGATCGTCATCCTGGTCGTCTTTTCGTTTAACTCGTCCCGGTTTGTATCCTCATGGGAGGGCTTTAGCTTCCGCTGGTACCGCGTCCTCTTTGAGGACGCGGCCATGGGCACAGCGCTGCGCAACAGCCTGATCGTTGCCTTCTCCTCGACGGCCATCTCGACCGTATTCGGCACTATGGTAGCCCTGGCCATGGAGCGATACCGGTTCTTTGGCAAGACCGCCTTCGATGCACTGCTGTACCTGCCCATCATCATCCCCGACATCGCCATGGCGGTGATGTTGCTGCTCTTTTTCGTCA
>JAMJFU010000148.1 GCA_023544525.1 Anaerolineae bacterium
AAGGCCGGGGCCGGATACGCCGTGGCCGGTTCGGCGACGCGGTGCCAGCCCGGGTCCCTGCTGCTAAGCAAAGCAACGCCACCATGCTGGCCAGATGGTACGCCAGAGGTCGGAGAAGGACCTGGTCCCGAGTAAACATCCAATCCACCTGGCCGGGGAAGGAGCCCTAGAGGCGGCCGTGCTCCCGATTTTGTCCGATTATAGCACACCGCGAGGGTGAGGACAACCGGGCCAAGAGCAGTCACAGGTGCACTGGATAGCCCGCTGGCTGCGCAGCCTGGCTAGGCTGTCGGCCAACTTGGGCTCCACGTCAGGATCGATGGCCAGGGCTCCGGCCACCACCTAGGTTCCCGTCTCTGCCAAGCACTGCCGCGCCCAGGCAAGTGCATCTCCTGGCGTACCAATGCGGAGTCCTGAACGGTCGGCCACGGCCGGATCATCAAGGAAATGGCGACGATTGAGGGTCACGAGGTAGTCTGTCCTGACTTGCATGGCGGCCACGATAATGGGAACATCCGGCCGATGAGAGATGATGTCCGTGTATCGCTGTACCTCGTCTGGCGAGGGATCTCGGACAATGCGCAGGCCAGTGGCACGGATGGCTTCCCGGAAATCAGGCAAGGCCCGGGGGATCTTGCGAGCAACGGCCCGCTCCGTCTCTGCCACAACTTGTTCGGATACGGTGACAGCAACCTGTCCAGCCTCAGCCAGGAGCAGTAGAGCGCGGCTTGCACCACTAGCAGAGACGATACCGGCAAAGAGGGCGCTGCTGTCAAAGAAAAGCTCAGGGCCGGTCATAGTGTTCCCGGTAGTAGTCCTGTCGCTCTTCGTCCAATGCCTCCAGCATATCCTCCAGGGCTACATCTTCCTCAGCCATCACTTCTGCCACGCGATCGCCAAGACGCGCGACATTGGAGACTTGGGGAATAAGCAGAAAGGAACCATTCCCCAGATCCTCCAGAGTGAAGACATCGTTCTCGTCCAGGTTGTACTTCCTCCGTAGGCTCACGGGCAAGGTAAGGATTCCTTTGCGCCGAAGTTGAATGTTCACTGCACTCATCTCAACCCTCCCGGGAAGAAATTCCGATTTTCGGCCTCCATTATATCACAGACTGGCTGTGAGAGCAAGAAACCTCTATCGCCAGGGTGCACTCACGAGTCGTCACCGGCGCCCTGGGATCGCCGAGCACCAGCTCGGCTCCAGCTCTGTCACTGACAAGTCGTTAGTGCACCCTATCGCCAAGCCAGCCGGTCTTGGACAAAGCCCGATCATTCCGCACCCCGTCTCCGCCGCTGAACCGATGTGGGCAACGCGAAGCGGGTCGACAAGACAAACCCGCCGTTATCAGTTGCGTCTGATAGCATACCTCATAAACGGAAACAAACAACTTGATCGCGCAAGCAACGTGGGCGACTACACAGGTGGCCGACGACCACCGCGCGGGCGCTTGACGGGGGCCCCTGGATTGGCAGCAGACACTGGAGAGGAATAGAAATGGGGGTCGGTGCCACAGCAAAGGGTATCGGAAGATCTAGGACTTGGCACTCACCATGTCCAGGTTCTGGATCCCTTCGTAGTCACCTGCGTTGTGCGTCAACAGCGTGGAGCCATGTCGCAAGGCGCAGGCAGCCACCCAGGCGTCCTGTGCCGAGACAGGACGGCCCTGCTTTTCGCGGGAGCTGCGGATGCGTGCCCAGATCAAGGAAGTAGCGTCGTCGTAGACGAGAACCTGGAAACGGCGCAGCCATTGATACAGTCTTTCCCGGCGCCTTTCACCCCAACCTGCCGTCTCCATCCATTGGTACAATTCAGCAACTGTCTGGAAGGAGATGCACAAGACGTTGTCTTCCAGATATCGGCGGTAGTGCTCAGCGCGGCTATCGCCTTTGAACAGGAAAGACCAGACATCTGTGTCCAAGACAACCGCGCTCATCGCAGATCTCTGTGCAACTCGACGTCTTCACGGCGCCACTGCTGCACGGAATCGATAAAGTCATCGACCGATTCGTCCTCTGGCCAGAAATCGCCATACAGCTCTTCCAACTTCTGGACGGGCCGTATACTTGGCTCCGGCTGTCGTTGTGGGCGCTGCGTTTGAAGGAACAACGCAAAGTCTAGAACCTCCCTTTGCAGGCCTGACGGCAGTTCCCCAACCACCTTCAATATTCGGTCCTCGATCTCGGGCATTTCAATCACCATTCTTACCTCCACCACGCATGACAAATCGCTGGTTCCCGCAGCCAGGGCCGAATGTGGCTGGAACTGCGCCTACCCTAGCTTACCGTCTTCACTCAGCAAAGTGGTTCTCCACAGCGGGATCGCAAACGATATCACCCAACAGGATTATAGCACACTTGCACCCTGTGAGCAAGACACCGCGCCCGAATTTGAACCCCTCACTCCCTCATTCCGCAGCCGCTCTCTGCCGTGCCGGATCCGGCAGCATGAAACGGGTAGACAACGTAAGCCCGCCGTTATCAGTTGTGTCTGATAGCATACCTTTCAGGCAGGCGCAAAACAGCCCGCGGACACCCTCGTGAAGACGACCTGAGTTGGCCCCTGTACCCAGTCTCCAAGGGAACTTCCATAGCGCACACCGCTCCCTGGCAGCAGACAGGTTTTCGCCCCATGGTCCTTGAGTCATAGCCCGTCGACGCTCATTCATTCAGCAGGCCTTCGGCTACCAGTTCGGCCCGGTACTCTTCATAGGATACCGTCCCCCCTGCCTCGTAGGCCGCCAGCGCCTCACGCGCTGCTTGCGCATCTTCCAGTTCCTCCAGGAGCTCCAGATCAGCCACGCTGATCACCGCAGCTTTGGGCTTGCCCCGGCTGGCCACGACGATACGCTCGCCGCCATAGGCTGCCCGGTTGAGGTACTCAGACAGCGTATCCTTCAGCTTGCTTACACTAACTACGCCCATGGTTCGCCTCCCTTCTTCGATAAGGCCATTATAGCCATTATAGCCAGAAAGTTAAAGTGGGTCGAACCGAAAGGAATGGCTGCCAGAGCATCCATGGAATTGGGATATTTCCCTTCTGCCTCACATTCAGCACGAAACAGGTAGACAACGTGAGCTCTGGGTTATCAGTTGCGTCTGATAGCATACCCAAATGGCGGTGACAAGTAGCTGGTTGATGAGTCAGGAATCAGGATTGGAGAGTGTGCCGTGCTGGCCTGTGCCCTGCTCCTGTCCGGGGTTGCCCTCTCCGCCGGCGATGCGGCGAGCGTCGACTGGTACGTGATCGGTGCGGGCGGTGCGGCAGAAGCTGCGGCTGGCACGCTGGTGATGGGCGGCACTGCCGGCCAGGCGGTTGCTGGCGTCGCGAGACAGTCCCTGTGCGCCGGCTTCTGGTGTGGTGCCGGGCGTTCGGCAGGGTACAGTACCTATCTACCACTGATCGTGCGCTAGGCCCACCGCCATCCCAGGTGCATTGCACCTTTGCCCGCCGAGGCCGGCCCTGACAAACGGGGAAAACCACCCATTCATCCAGTGCCTGCCACTCGCAAGGGGTGCATTGCACCTTTGCTCGTCGATGCAGGCCCTGACAAACAGGGAAAACCGCCCATTCGCGCAGTGCCTGCCAGTCGCAAGAGGTGCATTGCACCTGTTCTTGGCCATATGCGATTGCTCCACAGCCATCACCACCGGTCCGCTCTGTGAATCATGGCCCAGGCAGCGGCTCGCCACACCTCCCACGTGGGGCAGGGTAGAAGCCCCAGGCGCAGAACTGGCAGCCCCACACCTCATTCCCCCACGAACCAGCTAACAAAACCGAACATTCGTGCTATCATGGATCTAGCGCGATAACTGGAGGCGTGCCATGATCACCATCTTTCGGGGCCGCAAGCTCTCGCTCGACGGCAGCGAGGACCTCGTCTATGCCCAGGTCGCGGTCGCCCTGCGCGACCAGATCCACCATTTCAACACCGGCCGCAACTGCAATCCCTTTGCCGTATTCTTAAAGATCGCCCTGCACACAGACGAGTACGGCTGGGCCTTCCCCAGCAGCGCTTCCATCAGCGCCGGCACCGGCATCTCCACCGCCCACGCCCTGGCCGCCGCCCGCGCCCACCTGCTCGACGTGCGCATCGACGGCCACCGCGTCCTGGCCATCTACCGCCAGCGCCGGCCCGATGGCACCTTCGGCCGGCACCTCTACCGCATCTTCCCCGACGCCTGGCCCGGCGCCCTTGACCACCTGCCCCCTGGTTTTGACGCCGCCACCCTCTCCCCCCTCACGCCCGGCCGCCCTGCGGACGAGGAACCACCTGCCCCCGGCCCGCATGCGGCCCAACCACATGTCGATCATCCACATGCGGCTAAACCACATGCGGATCACCCACATCCTAAGAAGAACCAGATCCAGAAGAAAGACCAGGAGAAGGAGAACCAGATCAAGTCCGGGCCCGGCTTCGCCGGGATCGATCCCCCAACTCCCCGTTCAGGCCCAGACCCACCCCCTCTCCACGGCCATCCGCCACCTACAGAGACCTCACCCTCACCCTCAACCTCACCCTCAACCTTCACCTTAACCTCACCCTCACCCTCAACCTCAACCTCAACCTGCTGCGCGTCGTGCCCCATCGGGGACAGGCCCACCCGGCGCCCAATGACCTCTACCGCGACCCGGCGCGGCGCGAGGCGTTCCAGGCCTGGGTGCTGGCCAAGATCGCGTGGGCCCAAGGCCGGGCAGGCGCGCCCAAACCGCTCAAGGCGCTGGTCAGCGCCATCCGCAACTATGAGCAGCCCCAATCCCCAGTCTCCAATCTCGAATATCCAATATCCAATATCCAAATCCCCAATCCCCAATCTCCAATCCCCAACCCCCACCCCCCCACCATTGAACCTCACAAAAAAAATCCCCCCGGGTGGGTGGGCGGGCTACGCGCTCCTTGCCAGACTTCTACCCTCGGCCGCTCTGTGATATACTGTCAGCGATCGTGATCGAGTCGTGAGAGGCAAAGCCATGGCAACCATCGACGACATCCTGGACGAATTTCCCGGACCCGTGCAGCAAAGGCTCACACGCCTGTGGGACGAGCTGCCGCGCGACATGCGCGCCCAACTGGCCGACGTCATGCAGGGCGTCAGCCCCTCCCTCAAAGTCCTCAAGACCCTGCTCCCCCTCGTCCTGGTCCACTATGACCCCGTCCTGGGGAACGAGCGCCGCATCGCCATCGTCGGGCCGGCCAACGTGGGCAAGTCCACCCTGTACAACCAGCTCATCGCCAGCGAGGACGATCGGGCAGAGGTGAGCGCCGTCCCCGGCACCACCCGCCAGAGCCAGGAAGCCGCCACCGGCCTCTTTGTCGTCGTCGACACCCCTGGTGCCGATGCCGTCGGCGCCGTGGGCCAGCGTGAGCGCCAGATCGCCTTCGAAGCAGCCAGGCGCGCCGATTTTCTGGTCATCGTCTTTGAGGCCACCCCCGGCATCAAGCAGTCCGAAAGAGCCCTCTTTGACGACCTCCTGGAGCTCGACAAGCCGTTCATCGTCGTCCTCAACAAGGTCGACCTCGTGCCCAAGCGCGAACGGGATCAGGTCCTGGCCGCTGCCGCCCGGAACCTCGGCCTGCTGCCATCTGAGGTCATTCCCACCGTGGCGACCGAGGGCGACAATGTCGGCCGCGTCATCCTGGCCGTGGCCAAGGCCGACCCGAAACTGGTGAAAGCCATCGCCGAAGCCCTGCCCGAGTACCGCACCAGGCTGGCCTGGCAGCGCATCGCGGCCGCCGCCGGCAGCGCTGGGGCCGTCGGCTGGCTGCCCCTGCCCATCGCCGACCTGGCGCCCTTGCTCTTCATCCAGACCGGTCTGGTCTTGAGCATCGCCCGCATCTATGGCTACGAGATCACCGCGGGCCGGGCCAGGGAGCTGATCGCCACCTTTGGCCTGGGCTTTGCGGCCAGGGCCGTCTACCAGCAACTGTCCAAGCTGGCCGGCGTGCCCGGCTGGGTCCTCAGCGCCGCCATCGCTGCCGCCGCCACCGTGGCCATGGGCTACAGCGCCATGATGTGGTTCGGCTACGGGGAGAAACCGACCCGGGAGAGCCTGCAAAAGACCACGGCCACCATCGCCGCCCATCTGCGCGACCGGCTCCTGGGCCTCGGCCAGAAGCGGCCCGACCGGGGCACCCTGCGCCAGCGCATCACCCTGGCCCTCAAGGACCTGCCCGCCCAGTTTCCCCCCAGGCGGGATCGCACCGCCGCCGGAGCAGAGGACCGCAGCCCGGAGGGCAGCCCATGACCTGCCACCCTCTGCCATGGCGACCGGCCCTGCATCAGCCATGCTTTGCTCTCACACCCGGCCAGAATACACGGGGCGCAACGCGCGCCCGGCCAGCGGTTCGTTGGCACATCAATTCGGAGGTACATCCATGGCAACGCCTGAGGAGCACAACCTGGAAGGACCCGTCATCCGTGTCGGCATCAGCACCTGCCTGCTGGGCGAGCCGGTGCGCTACGATGGCGGGCACAAGCTGGACCGCTATCTGGTCGGGACGTTGGGGCAGTTCTTCGAGTGGGTGCCGGTCTGCCCCGAGGTCGAGATGGGGCTGCCGACGCCGCGGGAGAGCATGCGCCTCGTGGGCGACGCAGCAGCCCCCCGCCTCATCGCCCCCAAGTCGGGCGCCGATCACACAGACCGGATGAAGGCCTGGGCCCGCCAGCGCGTCGAAGAGCTCGCCGCCGTAGGCCTGCACGGTTTCGTGTTCAAGAAAGACTCTCCGTCGTCGGGGCTCTTCCGGGTCAAGGTGTACAACGCCGACGCGAGCGCGTCGGGGCACGGCATGGCGGCACGCACCGGCACCGGCATGTTCCCCCGCGAGGTCATGAACCGCTTCCCCCTGCTGCCCCTCGAAGAGGAGGGCCGGCTCAACGACATGCCCCTGCGCGAGAACTTTATCGAGCGCGTCTTCGCCTACTATCGCTGGACCCGAATGCCAGACCAGGAGCCGACACCCGGGGGCCTGGTCAAGTTCCATACAGCGCACAAGCTGACGCTCATGGCCCATAGTCCCAAACACTACACCGAGATGGGGCGCCTGGTGGCCAAGGCTGGTACCCTGCCCTGGGCGGAGTTGTCGGCGACCTACGGCCGGCTGTTCATGGAGGGCCTGGCGCTGCTGGGCACCCGCCGCAAGCACGTCAACGTCCTACACCATCTGATGGGCTACCTCAAGCGGGACCTATCGGCCGAAGACAAGCAGGAGCTCCTGGGCCTCATCGAGGACTACCGGAACGAACTGCTACCCCTGATCGTGCCGCTGACGCTGCTCAAGCACCACCTGAACCGGCATCCGGTTCCCGATTGGGTACACCAGCAGGTGTACCTGAACCCCTACCCCAAGGAGCTGATGCTGCGCAATCATGTGTAGGTTGTTGGGGACTGTCCCAGAGGAGGCTTATTGATGATCATACAAGTGGATGAGAACATTTCTCTCGAGGTCTATTTCGATCCGGCAGACAGAGAGCAAGGGTCTGAGGATGAGATTCGATTCCGCATCTACGAGTCTGGACCCAAGGACGTTCGGCTATTCGCGGCTAATGAGACCAGCTTTCTTCTGACATGTAAGCAGGCTGAGCGATTGGCATCTGCCTTGCAGAAGGCAGTGATCGATTGTAGAGGCACTCCACGATCGTAGAGAGGGAGCTAGGCCCTGCAGCGCCAGGCGCAGGATGCCAGTTGCCACTTGACAGGTGGTACTAATAATGGTATTATATCAGCATGGCTAGGGTCGAGGAAATCGTTGCCAATATGAGGCAAAACCCCAAAGGGATTCGCTACCGAGACCTGTGCAAGGTGTGCGATTTCTACTTCGGCAATGCCCGTCAGAAGGGGAGTAGTCACCGCATTTACAGGACGCCTTGGCCGGGCGACCCTAGAGTCAACATCCAGAATGCTGGAGGGATGGCCAAAGCTTATCAGGTTAGGCAGGTATTGAGAGCGATTGACCGCTTGGAGACATATGGCGATGCTAGAGAATGACCGTTACACGTATCGGGTGACTTGGTCAGAGGAAGACGAGGAGTATGTCGGCCTCTGCGTCGAGTATCCCAGCCTCAGCTGGTTGGCGCCAACGCCACAGGAGGCACTCGAAGGCATCCGTCAAGTGGTGGCGGATGTCGTTGCGGACATGGAAGCTAACGAGGAGAGAGTGCCCGAGCCCATTGCGCTCAGGCACTACAGTGGCAAGTTCACGGTGCGCATTCCGCCCGATCTTCATCGGCGCCTGACGCTTGAAGCTGCTGAATCTGGTATAAGTCTGAATCGGCTTGCCAGCGCGAAACTGAGTCAATAGAATGTATGCGCCCCACTGGGTGCACCAGCAGGTCTACATGCATCCGTACCCAAAGGAGCTGATGCTGCGCAATCATGTGTAGGTCACTGGTGGCCCGTCCAGGCCCTATGCGATGCTGTGGAGATCAGGAGCTTGCCGATTTGCTCTGTCAATGCTATACTGACAGCGGATAAGAAACCTCGGTGGGAGTCTGATGAGTATTGATCAGCGAATACAGGCTAAGCGACGTGAGATCCTCCGCATAGCTGCAGCGCACGGCGCACGCAACGTGCGCGTGTTTGGGTCTGCAGCACGGGGGGAGTCTGGTCCTGACAGCGATGTGGACCTTTTAGTGACTGTGCAGCCGGAGCACTCACCGTGGTTTCCGGCGGGTCTGATTGTGGATCTTCAAAGACTGCTCGGCTGTAAGGTGGATGTAGTAACCGAGGAGGCCCTGCACTGGTACATCCACGATCAGGTACTGGAAGAGGCAGTACCCCTGTGAGGGATGATCGGCTGTATCTGATACACATCACAGAGTGCATCGAGCGGATTGAGCGCTATACAGCGCCTGGTCGCAGTGCCTTCCTCTCTGACACCATGATCCAGGATGCAGTTCTACGTAACCTGCATACCCTCTCCGAGTCCACGCAACGACTGTCCGATGCGCTGAAGGATCAGCATCCTGAGGTGGACTGGACGCGTGACCTGCCAACTCTGAAGCGCGCCATTAACGTCATACTGGCAGCCCACCGATAGTCGCCAGGCAGGCACTACGGGCTGTCACCGTGAACCGTTTTTGTTGTTTGTGTCCAGTCTTACAAAAAGGAATGACCGCAACCGATACGCGGTGGCGGAGTGGGTGCACCTGCAGGTGTATCTGCATCCGTAGCCCAAGGAGTTGATGCTGCGGAATCGCGTGTGGATCCAAGCTGTGCTGACAGACTGACCGCCATCAGCCCTGCGGCGTGCACAGGTCCCCAGCGACCACTTGCCCTAGACCCCACTTTCGAGTAGAATGTCATCAGTTCCGGTAACCAGGCTCAGCAGGGCGGCAAGACCTGGAGCACATCGCAGCTTCACACCC
>JAMJFU010000149.1 GCA_023544525.1 Anaerolineae bacterium
CCCGGATCGCTTTGCCCAGGGCAGGCCCGACGTCTGCCACCTTGCCGACGCCGAAGATGAGTACCACGATCACCAAGATGATCAGGATCTCTGGCCAACCGAATGTGCCCATTCCACTACTCCTTCTCGAGAGTCTAAGGTTCTGGGCAGATGCCCACGAATACTACCGTCCACCATTCACCAAGCCGAGGCAGGCTCTTCCTGCCTGGCCTGCCAGCACTATTCAGATAAACCGCGCACCATCAGTTCCAAGTCCCGCCGGATCAGAGCCTTAACGAAAGGCTGCTGTGGGGACGAGTTCACCATTTCCTGGGCCGCTGCCAGAGCGAGCTTTGAAGCTGGCTCGTCGCCGGCAAGCAAGAGCCACTCGCTCATGGCCATGAGCCTCCGGCTGAACACTTCTACCACCTCGGGCGTGGAGAACAACTCGCCGGCAAGGTGCCGGATACGCGCCTCCACTTCCCAGCCGGCGCGACGCGAAACATCTTCCGCTGCCTGGATAATGGCTTCGCTGCGCAAGGTCCAGCCGGCAAATGCCGGATGCTCCAGGAGCCGGCCGGCATCCTGGGCGAGTCGCCTGCTGTCGTCCCCTTCAGGCAGGGATCTCGCTGGCAGCGCCTCACTCCCTGCAATGCCCCACAGCCAGGGGCTGAGCAGCCGTAGCGTTCCTGCTACCGGGATCTGCGTCCTCCGGTTCTCAGCCAAAGCTTCCAGGACGAGGCGCCGGCCCAAGTCGAACGAGGCCTCCAGCATGAGCAACGCATCTGAGCCGTCGGGCAGAGCCACATCGTGCAAGTAGCCCGGGGGCCGCTCTGGAGGGAGCATCAAGGTAGGGACCTGGGCATGGCCCACTGCCTCCAGAGCCCCAGCTCGGTCGTGAAGCAGGATGTTGAGGAACTGGGCACGCGCTCCTCCTCCCTCAGCCATGATGAACCAGATGCTCCGCTGGCCCAGTGCGCTGGGCGGACCGATCAGTGCCCGCCATGCCGGATCGGCCAAAGGGAGGGGTTCGACGCTGACACCACTGAAGCGCAGTTTGCGCAGCAGCCGCTCCGCCTGGGGCCGTAGGTCGGACGACACCACCGGGATCAAGGTCTGGAGAGCCCAGGCTGCCTCTGCTAGCCGGATGGTCCCCAGGGCGTCCAAGGCCGCGGCAGCGATCTCCTCGCGCACATCTTGGGCCATCAGCCGCAGTAGCTCGGTCACCCCGGTGTGCTCTGTTGGCTGGAAAGAAGGGTCACCCAGCTCCCGCAAGGCCTCTACCACGGCCAGAACGACGTCAGGCTCCTGGCGATCCATTCCCTGCACGTATTCGACGAGGATGGCAGGATTCCTGTCCGCCTCCCCCAACATCTCCTCCAACGAGGAGACGGCAACCCCTTCTGGATTGTGCAAACTTTCCAGCAGTTGGTCGTCAGGCGGTTGGCCAAGGTAGCGTTCCAGGATCGTCATTGCCCCAATGCGACCCTGATCGTTCAGTTGGGAGCGGAGGACTGCCTGGCGCAGAGCTGAGACCGCCTCGCTGTGCTCCAGGTACGTAGCGACAACCCCCATGGCCGTTAACATCCGTGCATCGGCCCGATCCAGATTGTCGACGATGGCCGGCAGGACCTGTGGACCTGACGACGCGATCTTTTGCGCCCGTCGCCGGAACTCAAGCTCTGAGCTAGCCTCTAGCATATCACGCAGATCGGCCTCGATCTGCCTCCGCTCCAACAGCTTGGTAATGATCCTGGTCTGAGAAGCAGGCATTGCCTCTCTAACCCTTTCGGGACACGCGGCCCATTATAGCACAGGTGGTAGCCGCCCACAAGTTCGGTGCGGCACCCAGGCCATGGTGCTGTCTCTTGTGGATGCCAGCAGCTCTCAGCACCCGTGCACCAGAGACGCTGTGCATATCAGACTCGGACCGCTTCCATCTCGGTCGCCGCCTTGAGCTCTGCAGACTCTTCTTCCCCGATTTCCACAGGTTGTAGCGTGCTTGGGTCGGTCAGTCTGTCGGTGAACAGGATGCCATCCAGGTGGTCGATCTCGTGTTGGAAGACGCGGGCCAGATAGCCGTCAACCTTCAGGCGCACTGCCCTACCCACCTCATCCAGGCCCTTGACCGTGACCTGGTCTTGGCGCGCAACCTCACCCACATAACCGGGAATGGACAGGCATCCTTCGTAGCCTATCTGCTCGCCGCTGCCCTTGACGATTTCCGGGTTGAAGAGGATATATGTTTCGGCTGGGTCGCCAGTTTCCTCGTCCTCGGGGAGTTCTACCACAAAGAAGCGCAGGAGGACGCCCACCTGGGGCGCTGCCAAACCGACACCGTTGGCCTCGCGCATGGTCTCCAGCATCTGTTGGGCAAACTCTGCCAGTTTTGGTGTGACCCTCGGTACCCTTTTCGATTTGCCCCGGAGCGTCCTCAACTGCTCCGGGTCATCTACTGTCAATATCTCTAGATTCATCTATGCGTCCAAGACTGTCCTTAATTCGATGATTCCTATCTTCCTAACGGCCTTCCATTGTAACACCAGGGCCGCTTCCTGTCAACCAAATGTGTTTCGTTCGTCAGGGAGGTTGGTGGCTCGCCTGGATCTCCTATAGGGCGTTGGCGACCGCCTCGGCGATGTCCTGCCGGTCGGGGACACCGTCGGCAGCGCGGGCCGTCGCCGCCTCATCGATCATGATCAGGCAGAACGGGCAGGCCACAGCTGCCATCTCGGCGCCGACTGCCTCGATCTCGTCCATGCGCACATCATTCACCCGCTGCCCAGCCTCGTGTTCCATCCACATGCAGGCACCGCCCCCACCGCAGCAAAAGCCCCGCTCCCGCGAGCGTTTCATTTCTGTGATCCGCAGGCCTGGGATCGACCTCAGCACCTGGCGGGGTGCATCATAGATCTGGTTGTAACGGCCCAGGTAGCAGCTGTCGTGGTAGGTGACAGCACCCCGTTGCCAGCGGCCTGCCAACGACAGCCTGCCGCCCGCGATCAGTTCCTGGATGAACTCGCTGTGGTGAACCACCTGCCACTGGCCACCGAACTGTGGATACTCGTTCTTGAGGGTGTTGTAGCAGTGGGGGCACTGGGTCACGATGCGGTTGAACTTGTACTGCTTCAGGGCCGCCACATTCTCCTCGGCCTGCATCTGGTAGAGATATTCTTCTCCGGCACGCCGTGCCCACTCTGCGTTGCAGCTTTCCTCTTCGCCCAGGATCGCGAAATCTACGCCCGCTGCTCGAAAGATCTGGACCATAGCCTGGCTCACCTTTTGGTTCCGCGGATCGTAGCTGCCGGCGCAGCCAACCCAATAGAGAACGCCGGCCTGGCCAACATCGGCCATAAAGGGCACATCGAGTCCCTCGGTCCAGGCGCTACGCTGGTGACGCGGCTGGCCCCAGGGATTGCCCTGGCGTTCCGTGTTTCGCAGGGCTTGGGCTAGGCTATCGGGCAACCGGCCCTCTTCCAGCGCGAGATGGCGGCGCATCCCAACGATCTCGCCCACCTGCTCGATGAGCACGGGGCACTCCCACTCGCACGCGCGGCAAGTCGTGCAGGCCCACAGCGTTTCGTCCTCAATCACCTCGCCCACCAGGGCCTTCTCCGATGGCTGCCCCGATCCCAGGGCCAGGGGGCGGAGGAAAGGAAGCCTGTCTACGATGGGCTCCTGCCATTTCCACAGGGCACCCGGGTACTCGCTCATCCGATCGCGAAAGTCCATGACCACCTTTTTCGGGGAGAGCGGTTGTCCTGCGGCATAGGCTGGGCAAGCGTCCTGGCAACGGCCACACTCGGTGCAGGCATCGCCGTCCAACAACTGCTTCCACGTAAACTGCTCGATGGAGCCCACGCCCAACGGCTCCTCAGTGGTCTCGATATCCTCGATCTTGGGGATGGCACCAGGGGCGTCGAGGCGCCGGAAAAAGATGTTGGCCGGCGAGGTGACAATATGCAGGAACTTGGTGTAGGGCAGCGTGGCGATCAGGGCAAAGGCCGTCAGTTGGTGAGACCACCACACAAAGGGATAGATCGCCGGCGGTTGCTCGGGCGGTGGGCCAAAGAGCCCGGCCAGGGCGTTGCCCAACCACGACCATTCCGCCCAGGGGGGTTGCTGGCCCCGCAGCCGCATGACCTCCAGACTCAGCCCGCTGAGCGCCATGAATGTCAAGGACGCCAGGATGTAGGCATCATCCCGCTTGATGTTGAGCCGGTCAGGTCGCTGTACGTACCGCCGAACCCCCGCCAGGCCCAGCCCGACCAGAAACAGCAGGGCAAAGCCATTGACCACGAGCTCAAAACCCAGGTAGAAATCACCTCTCAGAATCGGCAGGCCCAGCTCCATCTGGATCCCAACCAGCGATGTGGCGATGAAAAACGTGACAAAGCCGTAAAAGATCAGGCCATGCATCAGGCCCGGATACGCTTGTGACAGGATCCGGCGCTGACCGAGGCCAAACAGGAGCAACGCGCCGATGCGCCGGCCCAAAAGGCCGGTACGATCGGCGGGACGCCCCATGCGCCACAGGCGAACCCTTCGCCACAACCCATAGACCACCAACACCCCACAGAGAAGGACCAGAGCCCAATGGAGGGTATACATCCACTCGGGCAGATTCCAGAGATCCTCGCGAAAAGGGGTCATGGTCCTTCTCCTTTGCGCTACTCTTCAACCTGGCTGGAGGCGGAGGGCTGCGCTGTCACTACGCTCAAGTCACCAAACTCCATCGCCTCTACTGCAGGTTCGCCCTCCAGCCATCTCAGGACTTCGGCGCGGTCGTCTGTAATGACGAAAGTTTGTCCGCCGGCTGCGGCAACCGTGGATTGAGCGGATGAGAACTCTTCCTCGCTGCCGACTGGCAAAGCCTCACTCGGACCCCAGTAGTGTTTCAGGAGGCCGTTCAACATGCCTGGTGGGTAGACAAGCACCCTGTCTCCGTTGGTACCAGCCTGGTGCAAGTATTGTGCGATGTCGTAGAGTGACTCGTTGTTGTAGGTGCTTTCTGGTCGATGGCGCCGGCGAAACAGCAACGCATCGCTCCCGTCGGGCATGGGATACACGTGCTCCAGTTCGAAGGCCTGCTCAAACCAGGGACGGCGTTCGCCCAAGATGAAACCTACCGCCTCGTGCATGGACTCGTCGCGGTTCTCGGCGGTGTGCAGCAGCACATAGTCGTAAACGAAGCTCATGGAATAGACCGAGTCGTGGGGATAGACCCGTGCTGGATCCTCAACCTGGATGGCGGGATAGCCTCTGAGATAGTCGTAGAAGAAAATCCCTATATGCAACTGCGTATTGTCTGCCAGTATCCCACACGAGATCGAATCCCAGCCTTCCAGTTTGCGCCGCTGCTCCACTCGCTGCAATACGTCTGGGCTGATGTGCCAACCTGGATCGTTGATGCCAGAGTCGGCCAGCTCCAGGTATGGTCCCTGGGCAAAGAGGCCGGACTGGCCGAGTATGAGCCGCGGAAATCTCGTCTGCTCGGCCAACACGTGCAGCTCGGTATAAGAGATCGCAAAGAACTGGATCACGCCAAAGACAATGGCAAAGCTTGCCAGGGCGGTGCCCAGTCGCCGCCACGGCAAGCGGCACAGCGCTCCCGCCAGGATGATGCCCAAGAAGGGCAAGGCTGGCGTAATGGCCCGATCATGTTTGTAGACCGAAGCCGTGAAGATGAAATAGGTCATGATCAAAGAAGCAATGATGGCCCACCAACCGGAATTCCACCGGGGAAGGGGGCTCGTCTGGCGCGATCGCCGGATGAGATGAACCAAGAGCAGGCCGATCGCCAAGAGCAGCAACAAGGTAAAGACCGGCGAGAAGCCGTAGAAGAAGCTGTTCAGGTAGTAGGTCCAGTTGGAGAGGCTCGTCCACTCGATGACCGGCTGCCTGTTATGGTCCACGCCCCACCCTGCCCGCAAGATACGCTCGATGAAACTACTGACACGGGGCACATACCAGAGGGAGGCCACGGACGCCGCCAGCCCGGAGCAGCTCAGAAAATTCGTCACGGCGCTGGGCGGCTGCAGGAGGAAAAAGATGGTCAGCCCATAGATCGTCGCCCAGATGGGGAATACCCAGAAGCCCACGGCCAGTGTCTGAGCCACAGCCTGGTTGGGAAAGTACCAGAGCGCGGATAAGGCCACTCCCCCCAGCAGCGCCAGCAGCAGATCGCGCCAGCGGGGCCGGCCCAGGCTTTTCAACCGGGCCCATAGTTTCTGTGGCAGCGCGGCCTGAAAAAAGACTACCAACAATGCGCCAACGACAAACACCGGAAAAGTCCGCTTCGTCAAGAGCCCGAGCCCCAGTGCAGGACCCAACAGGAGGGCGAAACCCCGTTTCTCGAAACGTTCGCTGGTCAGAAGGAGATAGATGGACAGGGCGGTGAAGGCAGCCACGGTAAACTCAAAATAGGCGTAGCGCGACATGGAAAAGACCATGGGGGTGAATGCCACCAGGGCAGCGCTGATCAGGCCCGTGCGCCGGCCTCCCAGCCTGGTCCCTATGCCGTAGCTGGCAGCTAAGAGGATGCCCATGTACACGGCATTGACCATGACCGCCACGTCGGTCGACACGCCAAGTAGCTTCTGCATGATGGCCATGGAGGCAGCGAACAGCGGTGGACGGATCTCATCCTGAATGGTGGCCTTGAACAGGCTCCGGAGCGTGATCTCGGAGAAGGTATCGTAATAGAAAAGGCTGTTGCTCAAAGCCGCGATACGGTCGAACGCGGTCATGACCACGTTCTTGCTCAGCCATACCCAGTTGGCGATGACCTGGAATAACCACAGGCCAGCGAGGAGTAGCGCTGGCCACCACCGATCCAGGGTTGCACGCCATCGTGAAGTGTACTCGTGGTCATTCACCATAAGCTCAGCATCTCCGCTAGCACCTTTTCCACTGCCCGCCGGGCAGCTAATAACAAAACAGCGAATCGCCTCGTACTAACTCAGTGGCGGCGATCCGCTGTCGTGAACCACCATCGCTATCCCAACCTTGAAGGAGAAGCTGCCATCGCCGCGGCCCTGCCCTCGATCCTCAGGCCGGCAACCACACGTCGTTCTGCAGACGTCCTCTGACGGTACCTCATCTGGTGGAGCTCAGCTTGGTCGTACAGCTCGCACGTCACGCCAGGCGTGGTGCGTATGGGCCACCATTGCCCAGGTCCTCGCCAACCATGCGGGCGATGTTCCTGCCCAGCCGCACGCTGTAGTTGGTGCCCCGGTCTTCGGGGTAGATCTGCAGAGTGTTGGCCAGGTACAATCCCTGGAGCGGCGTGCGGTGCTCCGGGATGCGCTGCGAATAATTGCAGGTGATCACCGGTTGGCCTGCCTCGGCATGGAACACGATCTTTTTCTCGATCCAGTCTGAATCAAAGGAGGGGTTGATCCGCTTCAGGTGGGGAGCATACAGCTCAAAGAGCTCATTTGCCCGCATCTGGTAGCGGGGATCGTCGCGCTCCAAATAGTTGGAGATATAGATAACATGCCGTCCCTGGTACTCGCTGGGGGGTACATAGTTCGTATGTTCGATGACACCCACATAGGGCATGGTCCGGTCGGCGATGTTCATCCAGTAAATGCGGCTCAGGCTCTTCTTACTGACGAGTAGGAGCACCACGGCTGCCTGGTATGGCACGGCTCGCAGCAGCTCAGCATACCCCTCGTCCAGGGAGGGGGGTGCAATCTCTAGAAGATTGTAGGCCGGCACGGTGGCGATGACCACGTCGAATGGAATCGTCTCCTTCTTTGTCACGACGCCCGTCACCCTGCAGGGATCGAGGGGGTCGGTCACCAGCTCTATGACTTCGTGGTTGGTGCGCAGGTCAGCACCGCCGGCTTCGAGGCGCTCGATGAGTGCACGGGTGATGATCTCAAAGCTACCGAGGGGATAAGCCAACTTCTCCGTCGCCGTAGCCCCCTGGCGTGAGCTGCCACGGACCTTGATCTTGCCCCATAGCCAGGTCATGCTGACCTGGTCGGCCAAGTCACCGAACTTGCCTCTTAACAAGGGACCCCAGACCTTCTCATAGATCTGGCGGCCCATGTAGCGCAAGATCCAGTCGCGGGCACTAATCTGCTCCAGGCGCTGCCAGTCATCGACCTGCTGCAGGTAGAGGTACATCATGCCCAGCTTGACGCGGTTGAACAGGTTGAGCGGTCTGAAGCGAAGCAGATCAAAGGGCGTTACGAAATCATAAACCTGGCCGTCGTAGTAGAAGCCAACCTTCGACTCAATCCAGCGCAGTTGGTCGCCTATGCCCAACTCGTCCATCAGGCCCAGGATGTGGGTATCGCTACCGAAAAGATGGTGGTAGAAGTACTCGATGCGGGTCCCCATCAGGGGGAGAGTTGCAGCCTGTCCACCCCACTGCCCGTACTTTTCCAGCACGGTGACGTCGTGGCCCTGTTTCTGAAGTTCGTACGCAGCCGTCAAACCTGCATAGCCACCGCCAATGATGCCAATCCGGCCCGGATTCATTCCATGTCCTCTGGCTCAAGGTCCGGTACATCGGCAATCAGGTCGGCGAGATCCTCAGCACGCCGCTCCAAGTCATCCTTGGCTTGGTGGAAAAACTCGATCAATTCCTCGTCTGTCCCCTGGAACCGGGCAATCGTTTGCTGGGAACACAGTTCACAGCCACGCATGAAGCGATAGCTACCCGATACGCATCCCAGGCAGGCGTTGAGGCGGATCATCATCAGACAGAAGGCCAAGGTATCCGGGTGGGTCTCTGGCAAAGCAGCCACGTGCTCCACCAACTCCCGCCACTTATCTCCCCTTAGATCCTTCAGATCGAGGATCAGATGGGGCGGAAACAACAATTCGGTTCTTGGATTTATGGTCATTTGTTATTATCCAGCACCTGTCAGCTTTCTAGTATTCAGATGCATAATAGGCCCGAATATTACAGGGCCTTGGCTTGAACAAGGTGGTGCCTGCGCTCGAGCCCTTCCCACACCGCCCAGGGAACGGCCACGCCGCCCAACCCGTTGCCTACTTTCCCGCCATGAAAATCGCTGCCACCACTGATGACCAGGCCGTATTCCACTGCCAGATCAAGAAGGTGGCGGCTGATACGGCGAGGATAGTTGGGATAGTAGACTTCAATGCCTGACAAACCTGCCCGCCGCAGGCGTGGGAGCCAGTGATTGAGATCCATGGTCTTTTTGCAGGTACCATCGCGGCCGTATACGTAGGGATGGGCCAGTACCGCTAATCCACCGGCATGGTGTATCAGCCCGATCGCGGCTTCGGGTGACAGCTTGTATCGTTCAACATAGGCGGGACAATCCCGCCCGATCCACCGCTCGAAGGCCTCCTCCCAACTGGTGACATGACCCGCATCCAG
>JAMJFU010000014.1 GCA_023544525.1 Anaerolineae bacterium
GAAAGGCAGCGTATACTCGGCGACGACCGCCATGTCGGCCACGGCGCGGGCCAGGGCCAGGTCGTAGCCGGCCCGGTGCCGCGGATCGTGACCAAGCTCCTCGGCACGGGCCTTGATGGCCGTGACCCGGACCAGGCCAAGGCGCTCGACAAGGTGCTCCAGGAAAGTAACCTTCTTGCCGGTGGCTTCCAGCAGTGTCAGCCGGGCACTGGGGTAGACCAACTTGAGGGGAATGCCGGGGAATCCCGCCCCGGATCCGACGTCGATCACCCGAGCATGGGGCCGGCTGAGGGCCAGGCGTGCCTCTTCAGCCAGCAACACCGAGAGTGAATCGGCAAAGTGCCGGATCTGAACCTGCTCATACTCGGTAATGGCGGTCAGGTTGAACTTCTGGTTCCACGCCACCAGCTCGTCGTAGTAGGTCTGGAAGGCCGTGATCTGTTTGTCTGTCAGGCCGAGTCCCAGGGCCTTGGCCCCGTCGATGAGTCGTTGCATGGCACCTGCTTCAGGATGGACTCCCGCGCTGGTCATAGATGGCTGGCGGTTCAGATCGAGAGCCCCACTGGTAAAAAAGGCCCTCCCGGCCAAAGGGAACCGGGAGGGCCCTGGCGATCAGAATGCGACTACCGGGTGATGTGCATGGGCATGATCACGCACAGGAAATCCGTGCCACCCACGGGGCGGATCACGCCTGGACTGCTGGCCGTACTGGTCTCCAGCGCGACCTCGTTGGTGCCGACGACCGTCAGGGCGTCGATCATGTAGCGTGCGTTGAAGGCAATCTCGATCCCCTCTCCCTCAATAGAGGCGTCGATCTCGCTCACGTTGTCACCATACTCTGCCGACGTGCCGGTGATCACGAGTTGGCCCGGCGACAGCTCGCTGCCGGGGACGATGTTAAAGCGGATGATGTTGGCCGCATCGCGGGCAAAGAGAAAAGCGACCTTGACCGCCTTGAGCAGATCCTGGGTGCCGAGGATGGTCCGGGTGGAGTGGGCTTTGGGCACGATCTGATTGTAATCCGGAAAATTGCCGTCGATCAGTTGTGAAACGACATCCGTGTTGCCCAGGTGAAAGAGGATCTGGTTCCGGTTTGGGGTGATGATCAGCTCGATGTCGTCCTCCTCCCCATCGCTGATGCGTGCCAGTTCGGACAGGGCTCGTGCTGGAATGATGACCTTGGCCGATTCGTCCAGGTCCACGCCGACGTCGGCGGAGGTGACGGCCAGGCGAAACCCATCCGCCGCGGCCAGGGTGAGGCCGCCCTGGTGGAATTTGGCCAGGACTCCGGTCAGGATGGGCCGGCTCTCGTCGGTGGCGGCGGCAAAGACCGCCTGCTCGATCATCTGCCGGAAATTGTCTGCCTCGAGGTGGAGGTTGTTGCGGCCGCCGATGGTCTCGGCTGTGGGCACCTCGGGAAACTCGCTGGCGTCAATGCCCTTGATATTGGCCTCGTAGCGGGCACACTTGAGGTTCAGGGTCTGGGTTCGTTCGGCCAGCTCGATGTCGATCGGCGCGGGGGGCAACGAATTGACAAACTCTGTCAGCAGGCGCGCGGGCACGGTAATCCGGCCCTCTTCCTCGACGCGCGCACCGATCCAAGAGCTGATGCCGATTTCGAGGTTCGTCGCGGCCAGGCGCAAGCGCCCTTCGTCCGTCTCGAACAGGATGTTGGATAGGACGGGCAGGGTGGAGCGGGCAGCGACCGCACGGCCAACAGTGGACAATCCCCTTGCCAGGTTTTCTTGCAGGCAGCTGATCTTCATCGTATTCTCCTCCGCGTGCGCTAGTCGTTGGGGTGCACCATCGCCCCACCTACTACATACAGGGGCCATAGCACCCCCATAGTATACTACATAATGGGCAGAAGTTCAAGCGGGGCGCGGCTCGTTAAACGAAAGGATGCCGTCCTCGACGGGCCAGCCGCGACCACAGGACTGGCAGTGGAGGGCAGTTGGGGACTCGATCAGCTCCTGGCTGCTGCAGGCAGGGCATTGAAATCGCAGTCGATCCGGCACCTCGCCGCCTGGCTTGTCCGGGCTGGACTGCAGGAAGACACTGGGCGTGAGCTGCCACAACGCCCCGGTTGGCTGGCAAAAGGCGTCCATCGTGGCCAGGAATGGGGCCGGGAATATCCGCTTGAGCAGGGGCAGGCGAAAATGGGAGGTGGTCAGCGTGCGTTTCACGTGAAACCCGGCTTCGTCCAGCTGCTGCCGCATCCAGTCGGGGTGGAAATCAAAGTTCATGGTGACAAACTCGTAGGGCTCGGGCGTAAAAGGGCTCCAGTCCTGGCGGCGGAATGCGTAACGCAGGATGGCCTTCAGGTTGAGCTTGTTGGCGTGCTCCAGGACGTAGGTACCGTCCCCAACAAGCACGCGAGCCATCTCGGCCAGCAGGCTGGGCACGTCCTCGACGTGGTGCATGACCCTGACCATCATGGCCGTGTCGAACGAGCCCGGGGCGAAGGGCATGGCATAGAAGCTGGCGGCCACGTAGACGTACTTTGAATCATGGCCGAGCCGCGCCTGTGCCTCCTGGAGAAGCGAACGGGAGTAGTCCAACAACACGACCTGGTCGAAACGGTCATAAAACTCGGACAGCCGGCCAAATCCCGCCCCGACGTCGATGAGACGGCGCCCTCCCTGAGGCAACAGCCGGCGCAGGGCAATCCGCTCGGCCAGGTCCTCATACTCCCGGCCCTGACCCTCCCAAAAGTCGGTCCGGTAATCGCTGTCCTCATAACTGCAGATCCGCTTCTCTCTCGCCATGGTGCGCAGTGTAGCACAGCTTGGTCCGGTTGGCAACTCGGGCTGCACCGGTTTGCCAGGCACCAGGGAATGGGTTATCATCTGCCGCCCATCTTCTATTCGTCTCGCACCGGGCAGGTGCTCGACGGAATAGGCGACCTCGCGTCGTCCGCGGGAATGCCGGTGCCTAATCCAACCGGGTCATTCAACGGCCCTGCAGGCCTTTACGAAATATACATGTTTATTATCCTGTTTTCTTTTTATTCTTAGAGCATTGTCTGGATGATACGGCGGCTGCATGGCGACCACCGTGCAGCCCAGCCTGACTGCGAAGGGAGTAGTGTGTCCCTCCATGTTCAGCGCGCCCCTATCGAGAGGGCCATAGTCTCCCGGGACCGGTTCGATCAGTCCCGATTTACTCCCTGCGCAGGATTGCCCAATGTGCCAATTGATGGTAAACTGTCAGTCGCCTTGTCACCTGCATCTGGCCCAGGATGCGGCGCTTCAGCCTGGGCGAAATCTCATCGAAGACACGGCAAGTAAGGCGCGCTTCCAGGGGAAGGGACAATGGCTAGGCACGACGTCGTCCAAGAGGCCTTCACTGAGCTCGCTCCTCACTACGAAGAGGCTATGGACCATGAGCTCGGGAGTTTTCTGGGCCTGAGCTACATGGAGTTCGTCGAGACTCTGCTGCAAGCGCCTGCCGTGAAGGAGGGTGGGCTGATCCTCGACGTCGCCACGGGAACCGCTCTCATCCCGCGCCGGCTCGTGGACAAGGTTCGGGGATTGACCCGAGTTGTGGGGTTGGACATCACCCCGGCCATGCTCCAGGAGGCCCAGGCACGCCTGCCATCCAGGGATTCTTCCTCTGCCATCTCCCTCGTATGTGCCTCAGGCATGGACATGCCCTTCGCCCATGCTGTGTTTGACCTCGTAGTCTGTGGTTTTGGTACCCACCATATGGAGCTGTCGCGCATGCTGTCCGAGATGAGACGCGTCCTGAAGAGGGGCGGAAACCTCGTCTTGGTCGACGCTGGCATGCCCACCTGGTGGCGCTCCATGTGGGCCAGGGTGCTCCTGAAGGCAGGCCTCCTTGTTTACCGGCTCGGCCACCGGAACGCCCGGGCTCAAGCGGAAGTGGCAGCCTTTGCCAGTGTGCGCACGGCTGGAGAGTGGCATACATTACTTGTGCATGCGGGTTTCGTTGACGTCGACATCGCTGAATCTCACACCCGCCGGAGCTGGTATCCGCACGCTCTCACGATGAGGGCGGTTGCCGGAGCCGGCTCGGACCTATGATGACCTTGTCGAGATTCCGCACAGGGGTGCGAGAGTATTCAGGGAGTCAGATGAAATGACAAATCCGTCAGAGATGTTGCGCCAGGGTCGCGGAGAGGAAGTCTGGAGGAAGTATTGCGGTTTCCTTGACCTCGGTTTGGACAATTTTATGGGCATCCAGGAGCGCCTGTTGATGGAGCAGCTGCAGTTGGTAGCTGGCTCCGAACTGGGTCGCATTCTGATGGGCAGCGATCCGCCACAGAGCGTGGCAGAGTTTCGCCGCCGGGTACGGCTCACTACCTACGAGGATTATGCAGCCTATCTCGATGCCCAACGTGAGGACGTGCTCGTCGAGAAGCCGGTGGCCTGGGCACACACGTCCGGCCGCTCGGGGCGTTTCAAGTGGGTGCCCTATTCTCGCCGCACCTTTACCAAGATCGGAGAGGGCATCCTGACCGCCGTCATCCTGGCCACCGCTCGGGAACGGGGCGAGGTGCGCCTGGCGCCCGACGACGTCCTGGTCTGGAATGTCGCAGCACGCCCCTATATCAGCGGCTACGCAGCCCTGAGCCTGGCTGAGCTCTTCCAGCTTCGTTACGTGCCGCGGGTTGAGGAAATGGAACAGATGAGCTTCCAGGAGCGGATCGAGGCCGGCTTCCAGCAGGGTCTGCGCACGGGTATCGACGTCATCGGCTCTATCAGTTCCGTGCTGGTCAAGGTGGGCGAGCGATTCGCGGAAGGGGCGAACGGCCGCGGGCTCTCGCGTTCCATGCTCCATCCGGCGGTACTCTACCGCCTGGGTCGCGGCTGGGTGCGCAGCCGGCTGGCGGGCCGGCCCATGCTGCCCAAGGACCTGTGGCAGGTCAAAGGGCTGATCGCCGGTGGCACCGACACGGCCATCTATCGCCAGCAACTGATCGATTATTGGGGTGTCGAGCCCTTTGAGGCCTATGGTTGCACCGAAGCAGCGGCAGCCATGGCCGTCCAGGCCTGGAGCGGCGAAGGGATGTACTTTCTGCCCGATGCCTGTTTCCTCGAGTTTGTCCCAGAAGAGGAGTGGTCGCGCTGGCGCAACGATCCAGACCATATCCCCCAGACCGTGCTCCTGGACGAGGTCAAGATGGGAGAGCGGTACGAGATCGTAATCACCAATTTTCACGGCGGGCCCTTCCTCCGTTACCGTCTGCACGATCTGGTGCGCTTTGTCTCCGTCCGGGATGATCTATTGGGCATAGATCTGCCCAGCATGGTGTTTGCCGGCCGCGATGCGGACCTGATCGACCTGGCCGGCTTCAGCGGCTTGATCGACGAGAAGCTGGTCTGGCAGGCGATCGTCAATGCCCAGATCCCTCACGTCGACTGGGCGATCCGCAAAGAGCTGTTAGGGCTGCATGCTGGACTGCACCTCTACATCGAGGTCACCAACGGTGCCAGCCCCGGCCAGGTGGCCCAGAGTGTACACCAAGAACTACAGGTGCTGAATCCTTTCTACGGCGACCTGGTGAAATTCCTTGGCGTGCGACCGCTCCAGGTTACACTGCTGCGGCCCGGCACCTTTACGCACTATATGAACGAGCGGCAGGCGGCGGGTGCCGACTTGGCCCATCTGAAGCCGCCGCATATGAATGCTCCCGAGGCCGTTATCGCCAATCTGCTGCGGTCGAGCGAGGCGATGGTCCACCAGGACAACGGCCGGGGCTAAGGACATCATCTTGCTTTCATTGTCGAAATCACTGCACTAAACGATGGAATTGCGTTTCTGGGTTCTGACCCTAACACCGTTACTGGCCATTTTCAGCTACGCGATACTGCTGGTCTTGGTTCTCCGTCGCGCCATGCGCTCCCGCCTGCAGCGCGCCTTCGTCTTGTACCTGTCGGTGATGGCTGTGTGGAGCTTTGGCTCAGCCATGATGCGCCTCGATCCAGAGCACATTGTGTTCTGGAACAAGGTGCTGACCGGGGCGGGCATGGCTGCGCCCCTCGCCTTTTTCCTCTTTGTGCGGACGTTTCTCCAAGAGGAGAGCGGGCCCTGGGTGTGGGCCGGCGGGGTGATCCTGTTTGGCCTGGAGTTGATCAACGGCCTGGGCTTGATGGTCACCGATGCCCGGCTCCTCGAGGGAGGGCTGCTCAGTTTTGACGTGGGCCCCGCGGTCTATCTTACGGCCGCCTATGGCTTCTGCTATTACCTGCTCTCGTTTATCGCCCTGCTCGCTGCCTTCCGGCGCACCTCCGAGCCGGAAGGCCGGAACCGCATCGGTTATCTTCTCTTCGGCATGATCTTTGTGATCCTGGGAGGATCGACCAATGTCATTTCGGGCTTGGGCGCATTTCCCATCGACCACGCTGCCAATCTGCTGAATGCGCTCCTGCTGACTTATGCCGTCCTGCGCTACCAACTCGTGGACATCGCCCTCGTCTTTCGCAAGGGATTGCTCTACTCCATTCCCACGGCCATCATCGGCGCTGCTTATTTTCTGATCATCTACCTGGCGGTGACGGTCTTTAATGCCCTGGCCGGGCCACAGATCTTGCTTCTGTCCCTGGTGGTGGCAGGCATTGCTGCGCTGGTTGCCCAGCCACTGCGCGACAGAGCGCAGTTATGGATCGACCGTCTCTTCTTCCGCGAAAAGTATGATGCGAGCCTGATGCTGCAACGGCTAAGCCGCACGGTCGCATCGGTTCTCGATCTCGAGCAGCTGACCAATCTCATCCTGGATGGCATCACGACCACCATGCACATCGAGCGGGCGGTGTTCTTCCTGCGACACGAGCGCAGCAGGGCGTTCCGCATGACAGCCCGGCGCGGGCTGGCCCGCGATGAAGAGGTGCAGCTGAGGGAGGACCATCCCCTGGTCAGCTGGCTACAGGGACACGACGAAGCCTTGAGCCAGTTCGAGATGGACATGATCCCCCAGTTCAAGGCCCTGTGGGGCCAGGAAAAGCGCGACCTGGAGAGGCTCCGTGCCGAGTTATTCATCCCGCTCAAGGCCAAGGGGGAGTTGGTCGGCATCTTGGCTGTCGGGCGCAAGCTCTCGCAGGAGGCCTACTCGCCTGATGACCGGCTTACGCTGACCACACTGGCCAACCAGACTGCCACTGCCCTGGAGAATGCCCGGTTACACGAGGAAACCCGGCGCCGAAATCGTGAGCTGGCCTTGCTCAACCGGGTCATCGCTGCCTCGGCGACCAGCCAGGAGATCGAACCCCTCCTGCGCACCGTGTGCCGGGAGCTGTCCTTGGCCTTTGGCGTATCCCGAACCACGGCTGGCGTGCTCGATGACGAGACAAAGGAAGCCCTGCTCGTGACGGTCCGCGGCTCTGGTGAACCCGAGTCGCAAGCAGCGGGCCAGGCAGCAACCAGTTCCCAATCCTCTCAGCACCCCCGGGTGCCGGGCGCGATCGTTCCGCTGGAAGGCCATCCCATCTTTGAGCAACTGCTCCTCGATCCGGCTCCCATCGCGATCGACTCCGATCCCCCCAGCCACCAATTCGCCGGCATCCAGGCGAGCATGCGCCAGGAGGGCATCTCGTCGCTGCTGGCGGTGCCCCTCCTGGTGGAAGGTCGGGTTTCTGGCTGCCTCTGCCTGGACACCATCGAGCCCCACGCCTTCTCGGCTGAGGAGATCAGCCTGGCTCAACGGGTTGCAGAGCAGGTCTCCAGTGCCCTGGCCCGCGCCCACCTGATCGAAAACCAGAAGCGCCTGAGCACGGCCGTGGAACAGGCTGCAGAGGCCGTGATCATCACCGACACGGAAGGCACAATCCTCTATGTCAACCCCGCTTTCGAGCAGATCACGGGCTATAGCCACGCCGAGGCCAGAGGGCACGGTACCGAGATCCTTACGTCAGGCAGGGAGGATGACGCAGTCTCCCGACACCTGCACCTTAGCCTCGAAACGGGGCGTGCCTGGCAGGGACGGCTGACCAATCGCAAGAAAGATGGCACGCTCTACATGGGCGATACGACCATCAGTCCAGTGCGAGGCCAGGCTGGGGAGACCATTAACTATGTGATCACGATGCGCGATGTGACCCGCGAAGTGCAACTGGAGGCGCAATTCCACCAGTCGCAAAAGATGGAGGCCCTTGGTCGCCTGGCGGGAGGCATCGCCCATGACTTTAACAACCTGCTGACCATCATCCAGCTCAGCACGCGCCTGCTGCACCGGCAACTTGGCGAGGACGATGGGCTGGGTGGGTTTGTCGAACAGATCCAGGATGCAGGGCGGCGGGCAGTCGATCTGACCCAGCAGTTGTTGCGCTTCAGCCGGCGCGAAGTGGTCGATCCTCAGGTCCTGAACCTCAACCAGGTGGTCGTCGACCTGAGCCAGATGTTGCGCCGCATCATCGGTGAAGACATCGAGCTGGTGACGGTACTGGACGAGACCTTGTGGCCCGTGAAGGTCGACCCTGCCCAGATCGAACAGGTCATCATGAACCTGGTGGTCAATGCCCGCGATGCCATGCCCGAAGGGGGGACGCTGACCATAGAGACAGCCAACATGCTCCTCGATGAGGAATGCTCGGCGTCCTATCCCGACGTTCAGGCCGGGGAACACCTGATGTTGTCCATCAGCGACACCGGTGTCGGAATGAACGATGATGTCAAGCTCCACCTCTTTGAGCCCTTCTTCACTACCAAGGAGCAAGGACAGGGCACAGGGCTGGGGCTATCCACGGTCTTTGGTATCGTCAAGCAGAACGAGGGCCACATCCAGGTCGACTCATACGTAGGCCGGGGGACGACCTTCCGTATCTACCTGCCCCGGGCCCAAGTCCTGAAGACCCAGCCAAGCCCGCGGGGCTTCTTGGACGAGGCTGCGGACGTACCCCTGGGCACAGAGACGGTCCTGGTGGTTGAGGATGCGGAGGAGGTCCTGAACCTTACGGCGCAGGCCCTCAGGACGCATGGCTACCATGTCCTGACGGCGGCCAACGGACTGGATGCACTGGAGGTGAGCGGCGGCTACGAAGGCACGATCCACCTGCTGCTCACCGATCTGGTCATGCCCCTGATGGGTGGCAGGCAACTGGTCGAGGAGCTGCAACCGCGGCGGCCCGGCATGCACGTCCTCTACATGTCAGCTTATGCCGACCGGCCCTTTGTGAAACAGATCATGTCCGATCCATCCACCGATTTCCTGCCCAAGCCCTTCACCGTGGAGGCCCTCACCCACAAGGTACGGACTGTGCTCGACAACTCGTCCGGCGGGAGCTGATAGCCTTTCATCCCGCTGACGTCGGCCTATGCCAGGATCCCAGCCGGCACACGGCCCTTCGTCTGCCGCCGGCGCGGGCGGAGCAGGGAGGCGCTGGGCCGTCGCCTTGCATCAGCGTGGCCCTCAATCGAGGTCGTGATAGGGGTAGACAGCAGCCTCCTGGGCCGCTTCTCGTATCTCTGGATCGGAAGAGTAGACGCCGCGGCGCTCGGGGGGGATCAGGGCGGCGATGTGCTCCATGATCCTGTCTCCTATCACTTCCAACTCCTGGCGCAATGCCAGGCCCCTGGCCTGCGACTCAAATGGTCCAAAGGGCTGACCGATACGGATGGTCACCTTGGCCCGCCGGCCCTGGCTCAGACGGGGGAATAGATCCACCATGCCATCCAGGCCGATCGGCAGCAGCCGCACGCCCGTGTGGACGGCGACATAGGCGGTGCCAGGCCGGGCCGGTCGCAGAACCTGGGCCCAGGAGCCTCCCTCGGGAAAGATGCCCAGCACACCATCCTGGGAGAGCACCGCCTTGGCGGCCCGCATGGCGCTGAGAGAGGGGGAGCCGCGGCGCACGGTATAGATACCCCATACCTTTGGTAACCAGCCCACCAGCCACGGGGCATCGGGCATCTGAAAGCCACCAAAGAAATCCAGAGGCCAGGGCGTGGCCCGGATCACTGCCGCCGGATCCGCAAAGTTGAAGTGATTGGCCACGACGATCAGGGGACCATGTGCTGGCAGGTTCTCCTTGCCAATGATCTCCAGATCGCTCAGGATGCCAAATCCGAGGCGGATAAGTTGGCGCAGCACAAACCGGATCGGCCGCCGGCGCGGATACTGGAACTTCTCTGTACCCTTCACAGCACAAGTATAAGGTCAAACGTCGTTTTTGCCAAATCGCAACCGGATGGCCCAAGGTGATCCAGGGCCAGCAGGGCAGAACACCGCAGGCCAGGCTGGGAGGCCCGAGCGGCCAGTCCCCAACTCCGGGCTGAGGCATCCGGGCAAAACTATGAAATTTATCAGATTAACCTGTTTCGATCAATATCAAGGGATTCTTGACATATTGTGAATGCTGAGGATGTAACCTGTTCCCTGGCCCTAAAGCAACATGCACCAGCGCGGCACGATGCCAAAGAGGCGTCTTTTCGAGCACTTTCCATAAGGTTTTCGACTGGTCAGCTCCTGGCAGTGATTTGTATTGTTATTTGTGATTTATGCTCGATTATATGCCCTTCAATGGGCTGTTTCCGGCAGTGTCCAGGAGTAACTTTACATAGTGCGATCGGCCCCTCTTGGAGTCTTGCGCCAGTTACTACAACATGGCACGCATCCTCAACACCTGGGCCGATCCTGAATTCCGCTCGTTTCGACCATTTTCTGGTCAATTTGACATATCATTTCGAATGCTAGTATTGACAGCCAACCTCCCTCCTGGTACAATACCCTGGATGATGTTGGAGTCGCGGATTGTGAGATCGTCTATCGTACTCATCACCCTGTTTTCTATCCTTGTCTCCTGCCCTGCCATCCCCGCGCGTGCGAGCGAGGATGCAGCGCACTATGCCGGCTGGGCCCTGGAGGCCTATCCAGACCTGTCGGGCGACGACATGCTGGCCATGGTCCAACGCCTGGCCAGCCATGGAGCCAACGTCGCGTGGATTGGCCATAACAACCCCGGCGTCGTCGACCCGGACAAGGTGGAGCCGGGGCTATCCTATGCCGTCTACGAGGCCTACCTGGACGCTGCGGATCCGCGCCATGAGGCGGCGGCTGCCGTGATCGCTGCCCAACACCGGATGCTGGCCGCCTGCCGCAGGGTGGGCATCCGCGCCGTGTTGCCCGTAGGCTACCAGATCCAGATGGGCCAGCGTTGGAACGAGGCCCACCCCGGTCACCTGCGGCTGGATGCCCAGGGCCGGCCACTGGACATCTATGGCGGTGGCGTCAGTGCCTCCTTCTATTCACCCCTCTACCGCCGGGATATCGAGGCCTACTATCGCTGGCTGGACGCCGAATTCGTGGTGCCGTACCGTGATGTCATCCTGATGCTGAACCTGGCCGATGAACCCCTGGGCGGGGACTATTCGGCGCAGGCCGAGGCAGCGTTCCGGGCGCAAACAGGCTTTGGCTTCGAACAGGCAGGCGATGACCCCTCCCGCCAGCGCCTGGTCGGGCGATTCCAGTCGCGCTACGTGGTCGAGTACGCGATCTATAGCGCCAGGCTATGGGCGTCCATCCGGCCTGGCCTGCCCGTGACCATGTCCTTTGATGGGGCGCAGGCGCGCCAGACATGGACCATGCCCGATGTGGAAGCCCTGTTCCGGGACACGCCCTCGAACTTTGTCGTCACCTTCGATGCCTATCCCCGCGATGGCCTGCCCCATGTCGCCCTCAGTGACGGCGACCTCGCCGGCCTGTACCTATTGGGCCGCTCCCTGGGGCTCTATTCGGCTCGCTATGACCGGCCGCTGTGGCTGTGGGCGGCGGCCAACAGTTGGGGCCTGAGCCAGGCCAGCCCCGATCCCGGCACCGTATCTGATGCTGTGGCCAACGGTCTGTACCTGGCCCTGCTGGTCCGCCAGGCTGCTGGGGATGCCGGTCCAGGCGCGGCGAGCCATCTGCAGGGCATCGTCTATTGGAACTATAACGTGAAGGAGCAAGGCCTCTACAACGACACCCATAGCACAGCCTACGACGTCGAGACCATGTTTGCCCGGGTATCGGAAGCCCTGCCGAGGCTGCGACAGCTCATGGGCGCTCCCCCGGCTCATCCTGACGTGCTGATCTTGGCGCCCCCTGCCCGCGCCCACCAAGAGATCGGAGCCCAACGGGCAGCGGTGCTGCTCGAGGTGCAGCCCTACCAGCGACTGGCGATCCTGGCCAAAGAGGGGCTGGATGCGGCGGTTGTCTCTTCCCTGGAGGGCTGGTCCCTGGCAGGGCTGCGGGCGGTGGTCGTGCTCTCGCCCGCTGCAGGCTACCTACCGGCTTCTGACCTGGCGCGCTTGCGCGCGTTTCTGGATGGCGGCGGCAAGGTCGTGGCTTCGCCGGACGTGGGCGCGGCGCTGCGCGAGCTCGACGCTGCACCGGCAGAACTGGCCTACGGTGGCTTGGTGGTGCGACACGGCAACCTGTACGTTGCCCAGCAGGGCATTGCCGTGCTATTTGAGGACAGGCGCCACGACGTGCTGGCAGCTTTCTGGCAAGACTGCCTGGGCCTGAACGCGGTCCAGCCCGGATACCGGTTGGTTACCAGTCGCTACGCCCTCTACTATCACATCGGGTCCGGGCCGGTGACCATAGAGGTCGACCTGCCCTATGAGGCCTATGGCTACCGCTACGACGACGAGGGGCGGGCTGTCGAACGCCTCCACGGTTCGCGCCTGACCGTCACGTTGGCGCGTCGCGAGTACATTCTCTTGAGGCGCGACCCCTGGGCCTGGCCCTGGCTCGTCTAGTCAGATACCTGCCTGGGCCGGGGCGGTCTCCTCAGCGGGATGCCAACTGGTCCACGTAGGCAAAGAGCGCCGGCACACCGCCTGTGTGCCAGAACAGGACCCGCTCGTCGAGGCCGATCTGTCGCTGCCGGATCATGCCCATCAAGCCAGCCATCGCCTTGCCCGTGTAGACGGGGTCGAGCAGGATGCCCTCCGTCCTGGCCAGGAGGCGGAGCGCTTCTTCCTCCGCGTCAGTCAGGACTGCATACCCTGCCCCCAGGTAGTCATCGTTGATGTGGCTGTCCCCGGGCCCGAGCTCCATGTCCAATCTCATTCTTTTCCCTCCTTCGCATTTATTGGGAGCTTTGTATAGTACTATATTCCTACTTTACAGGAATCGTAAGATATGATACAATACTGGTGGCAGACATGGGGAACTGGTGCCCTCTGCCAGTGGCGGGGAGTCGAAGCATCATTGCAGCAGGTTGATTCATTCATCGCAGCTCACGGTAGCTTCGTCGACCTACATCGCAGACTCGTAGCCGTTCGTCGTTCTTTCGTTGACCTACGTCGCAGCACGCATCGTACAAGGCAGCTTCCCGCCTGGGGCTTTCTCACTCTACGTGCCCCGCAGCCGCATCCGCAAGCGGAGAACCGGCTCGGGACAAGCGGGGTGAGAAAGTCCGTTTTTATGGGCCTGCTGGGCAAAGCCCAGCCGCTGGTAAAAATCCACGACGGCTGGCTGGTCCTGCCGGACCCCGATCTCCAGTTCGGCCAATCCCCTGGCCTCCGCGTCGGCCTGCAGTGCTGCGATCAACTGCCTGGCCAGACCCTGCCGCCGAAATCCAGCGGCTACGACCAGGCTGCCAATCTCGCCGGTCTCGCCCCATGCGGTCAACTGCGCATTGCCCACCACCTCTCCGTCGACCTCGGCCACGAGGCGGGTGATCCAGCTCTCCCGGGCTGGGTGAAGGCACCACCTGTCATAGTACTGCACCTCCTCCAACGGCGCGCCGGGATAACAATGGCGCTGCAACGCCTCAGCGTCACCTTCGCGGAGATGGCGGATGGTGGCTGTGCTTGAATCGTCTGTCTTGTCCATGAGCGATCATCAACTGGCCCAGGTTTTCATCTGGCTCAGAGGATGATTCTCCCGGGCACGTACATTCTAGCACAACGCCCCAGTCTATGCAATGGCGCCCGGCAATCGCCGTAGGGCAATTGCATTTGAATTGGATTCGAGGTGCGATGCACCTTCTGCCCCGATGCGAGGGCTGCTATGAAGGGCAATCGTTCTCTCGTGGCATTGCTTGGCCAAGGATCGGAGGTGCATTGCACCTATCTTGAGTCAAATGCAATCACCCTGTGGCCTGGATAGCCGGCTTGCTTGCTCTGTCATTCTACAGTATAATTCCCTTGGCAACCCTGTACCGCCATCTGTCTCACTACAAAGATGCGCCAGATGTCCCCTCCCTGGCAGAGGGATTGGCATCTCTTGTGAAGGCCTCAGCTCAGGGACAGGGCTTTTCGCAATGATGGCCGGCCCTGCCGGCAAAGACCCAACAAGGAGGGAGAAAGCCATGGTCGAGTTTGCCAAGAAGCACGGCGTGCCCCAATGTACGCTGGAGAACTATGAGCAGGATTTTGCTGACCGGCACCTATTACATGGTGTCGTCGCCAAGTGGGCCAGGGAAAAGCCGGGGGCCCTGGCCATCATCAATGCAGATACCAAGCAAGAGATCACCTGGCAGCAATTCGACAGGGCCACGACCGCCCTGGCCATGCAGCTCCTCCAGATGGGCTTTCGCCATGGCGACTTTTTCGCCACCTCGCTGCCCTACCTGACAGAGCACGTCTACCTGGAGTACGCCTGCTTCAAGATCGGCGTCATCCATGTCCCATTGGACCTGCGCCTGAAAGGCCCCGAGGTCATCCGCAGCCTGAGCCTGGTCCAGGCCAAAGGCTACGCGTTCCTGGGCCAGACGCCCGTCGCCGACTTTCGCGACCTGGGCCGGGCGGTGATGGCCCATTGCCCGTTCGTCGAGCACTTTGTGCAGTTTTCGCCGCCGGAGGAGACGATCGAAGGCGCCAAGAACGCCTTTGTGCTCTCGGCCCAGGCCCAGTCCCTGGCCCAGGAGGCAGCCAAGGATCCCGCCAACTCTGAGGTCTTGGCCTCCTATGCAGGGGCGACTGCCAAGGTCGACGAGCATGATGGAGCGCAGGTCATCTTTACCACCGGCTCCACCGGATACCCCAAGCCGGCGCTGCTCTCCCACCGCAACATCACCTGCCAGAACATGTGTCTCGGCGCGGCCTTTGGCATCGAAGAAGAGACGCGTATGCTGGTCAACCTCCCACCCTCCCACGTGGGAGGTCAGGCCGAGCAGCTTATGACGGCCTTGTTCTACGGGGGCACGGTCGTGTTGCTCCACATCTTTGACCCGGCCAAGTCCTTGCAGGCCATCGAGGACTATGGTGTGACCATGCTGGGCCAGATCCCGGCCATGTTCAACCTGGAGTGGCGCCTGCCAAACTACGACGAATACGACCTCTCCAGCTTGAAGCTGGCCATATGCGCTGGACAGCAGGTACCCAGGCAACTGGTCGAGCGGGTAGCCACCATGGCACCCCGCTACCCCACTGGCCTGGGCCTGACAGAAACCGCCGGCTTCTGCACCTATACCGCCCTCGATGCCTCCGTGGACGACCTGGTGACCAGCATCGGCTACGATATGCCGGTCTATCCGCTGTCGATCCGCCAGCCGATGAAGGAGGATGGCAGCGCCGGTGATCGGTTGCCCGATGGTGAGAGCGGTCACATCTGTTTTAAGGGCCCACAGACCTTCCTCGGCTATGTGAACGATCCAGAGTCCACGGCCCGGGCCCTCTCGAAGGAGGGATGGCTATACACCGGCGACCTGGGTTACAGGGATGAGAAGGGCCTGCATTTCGCCGGGCGGGCAAAGTGGGTCATCAAACCCAAGGGGTACCTGGTCTACCCCGCCCAGGTGGAGGATCACCTCTGCGAGCTGCGTGACAAGGTGGCCACCGCCGGTGTCGTGGGGATGGACCACGGTGTTTGGGTGGAGGCGGTCGTCGCCTTTGTCGAGAAAAAGCCCGGGGTAGAGCTGGCGTTGGAGGAGCTCGAGGCCCATGCCGAAGGCATTGCCTCCTACATGCGTCCCTTGCATTACATCGTCCTCGAGCCCGGGCAGCTGCCCCTCAACCGCGTGGCCAAGACCGACTATGTGCGGCTGCACGAGATGGCCAAGGAAGAGATCGCCCGGCTCCGTGCCGAGGGGGGCTGGGATCGCTAGCCACCCGCTGGAAAGGGGCACTGACATGGACGCGATCCTGCTGGAAACGGAAGGCCCGGTCGCCTGGGTATGGCTGAACCAGCCACGGCGCCTGAACAGCATCGACCAGGTGACGCTGGCTGAATTGGCGCAGGCCTTTGACCTGTTGGGCAAGGACGATGCGGTGCGGGCCATCGTCATCGCGGCCCGCGGGCCGGTGTTCAGTGCCGGATTTGACGTAGGATGGATGGTGGGCCTGACCGAGGCGACCGTTGTGGAGGAGCTTGGCGGCGTCGAAGCCGTGTACGATACCATCGAGAACTGTGCCAAGCCGGTCATCGCCGCAGTGCAGGGTGCAGCCATGGGCGGCGGCTTGCTGCTGGCTATGGTCGCCGACCTGAGGTTGGCTTCGGAGCAGGCCAGCTTTGGCGCACCGGAGGTCAAGATCGGCATCTTTCCCAACCTGCGCCTGGTGCCACGCCTGGAACGGCTCGTCGGCCTGGGCGCCGCCAAGCAGATCGTGCTCACAGGAGAACGGGTGCACGCCACCGACGCGCTGCGCATCGGCCTGGTCGAGCAGGTGTGGCCGGCGGAGGAGCTTCACCCTGCGGCCCGGGCTTTGGCCGATCACCTGGCCGGATTGCCGCCGCACGCAGTGCGATCGGCCAAGGCGGCCTTTGCAGCCGTTGGCCGGCCCGATTTCGCCGGATGGGAGCGCGCCGAGTTTGCAGCCTGCTGGGCCCGGCCCGAGCGCGGTGCGGCGATGCAGGCCTTCTTACAGTCCCGCAAGGGAAGCAGGCGCTGAGGTTTCCATCAGATCCGCTGGCCCCCGTAGACGCCCAAGATCTGCTGTGCGTGGTCGCGCACGCTCTCACGCAGAGGGCGCGGCGCCAGGACCTCCACGGCGCCGCCAAAGCCGAGGATGCGCCTGCGCGCTTCTTCGAGGGACTCAAAGACCAGCGAGATCTCCATCCATCCCTCCCCATCGGCTTGCGAGGTTCCGGCGGCTTGGTACGTGATCTCCTCGCCGAACAGGTGCCGCAGCCAGGGGATCAGGTCGGGGTTGACGCGCAAGGTGACGGGATAGCGCGGCCGGTCCCCCTCAACCTCCAGGCACCAGGTTCGCCAGAAGGCGGCCAGGTCGAATCCGGCGGGATACTCGAAGGGTTCCTCCAGGATATCGGCTGCCAGCACCTGTGAGACCCGGTAGGCGTGGATGTGCCCTCGACGGGCGCAGACCAGGTACCAGGTGCTGGCTTTCGCCACCAGGCCGTACGGCTCGACTACCCAGCATGCCTGGGTCTCAAATGGCAACTGGTAGCGCATGTGGACCCTGCGCTCCTGCCAGAGCGCCCGGTGCAGGGTCTGCAGGAGCGGGACCGGCTCCCTCGATTCGAACCAGCCGGCGGAGTCCAGATGGATGCGCTGCCGGGCACGGGCCTCGTCGGGCCGGCGGCTGGTGGGCAGCGAAGCCGCCAGTTTGAAAAGCGCGGCCCGTAACTCTCCATCCATGCCGAGTTCCGCCAGGGGCGCCGGGATGCTGAGCATGAACAGCGCGCGCACCTCGTCCTGGGTCAAGCCGGTAAGCGTTGTGCGATAGCTGTCCAGCAGGGCACAGCCGCCCCCAGGTCCCCGCTCGGCATAGACCGGCACGCCGGCAGCGCTCAGGGCGTCCAGGTCGCGGTAGATGGTCCGTACCGACACCTCCAATTCGTCTGCCAGGTCGTGGGCCGTCATCTGTCCCCGGGACTGCAGGAGCATCAACATCGACAGGAGCCTATCTGCGCGCATGACCTTCTCCGGAAGGATCCAGTTTCCTGCAGTTTACCACAAATTCCTGACAATGGGTGTCAGCTATTGTGTGATATGCTGTACATGGTCGCAAGTTAGAAGGCAGGTACTATCACAAAGGAGGTAGGAAAGTGACCGATTTGGACGTGCGGATCGTCAAGATGGAGCCGATGCGGGTGGCCCGCGCCCATGGTTTTGGGCCCAGCCCGGAGCTACAGGCCATTGAAAAGATGCTGTCCTTCCTCGAATCGAAGGGGCTCAGGTTCGAAGACGTGCGCTGGTTCGGGTTCAACAACCCGGACCCCTCGCCCGGCAGCCCGAACTATGGCTACGACGTGTGGGCCACCGTGGGGCCCGAGATCGAGGCAGAGGGCGAGATCACCATCCACGAGATCCCGGCCCGGCGCTACGCAGTCGCCCGTTGCGAAGGCCTCGAGCACATCGGCGAGGTATGGAGGCAGCTGGTCCTCTGGTTCGAGGACAGCCCCTACCGGAAGCCGCCCCACTGGCACGAGTGCCTGGAGAACCTGCTGGTCCATCCGGATACTCCGTTTGAGGACTATGTCTTTGACCTGCACCTGCCGATCAAAGGCTGACCTCGCCGCCTGAGGAGAGGGGCATCGCCTTGCGCCCAGGCTCGATCAGACGGGCCTGGGCGCAGGTGCGTTTTTCCCGCCCATTTGACCGGACATCGTCCTTGCTGTATACTTTCTCCCCCGGAGAATCGCGGAGCTGCTTCATCCTGATGCCGGGATGTCAACAACTGCAGGGATCTATGCCTGGAAGGGAGGGGTGATGGTCCAATCGCAGGTGATGCACCACCTTGCCACCGAGTTTGGTCCAGGAGACGATGTCTCAATGGGTCAGTGGTTTGGCAATCCCTGTCTCAAGGCTGGCAAAAGGGTCTTTGCCGTCCTTTGGGAAGAGGATGTCGCCTTCAAACTTTCCGCACGAGCCCGGGAAGAGGCCTTGCATACGGCAGGGGCCCATTTGTTCGATCCCCAGGGCAAGGGAAGCCCAATGAAGCAGTGGGTGCAGGTCCCGGCCGACCAGTCGACGACCTGGGTCCATTTTGCCCGCCTGGCACGTGAGCATGTGGCCGGGATTGCGCAGGCAGCGAAGGACGAGATCATCTCGAGATTGGTCGAGTCTCGGAGGCAGTTGGTAGAGGCGATTCTTTCTCTATCTCGAGACCAGCGGAACAAGGTCTTTCTCGGTAGCTGGTCAGCGCTGGAAGTGGTCGCCCATCTGGTAGGCTGGGATTACACCAACCTCGACGCTGTCCAGGCGATCCTGGCTGGTGAGCGACCGCGATTTTGGGATCACTACGATCGGGATTGGGCCACGTACAACGCTCAGTTGGTGGCGCAATACGGGCAAGAGGATTGGGCTTCCCTCGTTTTCTCTGTGCAAGAGTCACACCAGACCCTGATCCGGTTTCTGGAGAGTGTGCCCCCAGACGAGTATATCAAAACAACCAAGATCCGGACCTTGCTACGAGCCGAAGCCAAGGACGAGGATGTCCACCGGGAACAAGTCAAGGCATTGAAGGAAGGGGCACCAGACTGAACCTTCTGGGCGTCATCTTTGGCCTGGCCTCGGCCGCGAGCTGGGGTGCCGGCGATTTCAGCGGCGGCCTCGCTTCGAGGCGCACCAATGTCTACAGCGTCGTCATGCTCTCGCAATCCGCCGGCCTCGTGTTGCTCGCCGGGCTGGCCCTACTGCTGTCAGAGCCCGTGCCGTCGCTGGCCGACATGTTGTGGGCAGCGGGGGCCGGTCTGGCCGGAGGCCTGGCCCTGGCAGCCCTATATCGAGGCCTGGCCATAGGCCGCATGGGCGTGGTCGCACCCATGTCGGCCGTCGTCAGTGCTGCGGTGCCCGTGCTCTTTGGCCTCTTCTTCGAGGGACTGCCCGGTGCCTCTCAGATCCTGGGCTTTGGCCTTGCCTTGGGCGCGGTGTGGTTCGTCTCCCGCCCGGATGGTACTGCCGCTGCCGGCACCCCGGAGCTGGCCCTGGCGCTCCTGGCAGGGCTGGGTTTCGGCCTTTTTCTCATCGTCATCGACAGGCTGAGCTCAACGGCGGTGCTGTGGCCGCTCGTCACGGCCCGGGCGGCGTCGATCACCTTGATAGCGCTCACCGTGCTTTTCCTACGCCAGCCTGCACTGCCCGCCTGGCGGCAACTGCCCTTGATCGTGGTCGTGGGTATCTTTGACGCGGGTGGCAATGCCTTCTATGCCCTGGCGGCCCGGGCCGGGCGCCTGGACGCTGCAGCGGTCCTCTCGTCACTCTATCCGGCGGCAACGGTCCTGCTGGCTCGCTTCATCCTGGACGAACGTCTGGCGCCCCGCCAGTGGGCCGGCATCGCGGCTGCCCTTCTGGCGGTCGTGCTCATCGCTGCTTGAGGCCACCATCTCAGGCGGCGGCTCGCAGTGAAGGCCCGGGGAGGGCTGGCTGCCAGACAAGGGGTGCCTTCGAGGCATCGCCACAACGGTTCTCCAGGCTGGGGAGCCAGCACCGCCTTGACTTTCGCTGCCTTCTATCTTATACTGGCTGTGAAGCCGAGATCGCTGACGATCCGCTCATCCCCGCTGATCGTGGAGCGCTGCTGGTCCTCTCGTGGCGACAACGGTGGTCGTACCACACTGAACAGGAGCGAAAACAGATGCCTCGGGCCAGTCCCAGCCAGGTGCCGGCGCCAGAGTAGCCCGGCTTGGCTGCCAGGCCCACACGACGTTCGAGAGGAGGGACGATGAGTCCACAGATAAGAGATGTAGAGCGGATGGTCGAACCGGTGATGGTATCGGAAGGGGCGGGGGTGCGGCTGAAGCGGACCATCGCCTCCCGCAAGCTCGACTACCTGGATCCCTTCCTGCTGTTGGACCACTTTGGCTCCGACAATCCTGCGGATTATCTGGCAGGCTTTCCCATGCACCCCCATCGGGGGATCGAGACCGTGACCTATATGCTGGAGGGCTTTGTCCGCCACAAGGACAGCCTGGGCAATGCCGGAACCATCGGGCCGGGCGATGTACAATGGATGACCGCTGGCAGCGGCATCATGCACGAGGAGATGCCACGCCCCGACGGGAATCGCATGTATGGCTTCCAGTTGTGGGTCAACTTGCCAGCCAAGCGCAAGATGACACGCCCGCGGTACCAGGAATTCGCCGCGGACAAGATCCCCGAAGTAGAGGGCGACGGTGGCTCGCGCGTCCGGGTCGTTGCTGGTGAGGCTGCCGGCGTGCAGGGTCCGGTGAGAGAGATCGCCATCTCTCCAACCTACCTGGATGTCGAGGTCCCAGCTCGGTCTACCTTCACCCACCCGGTGGAGCGAGGCCATACCGCCTTTGCCTACGCCTTTGAGGGCCAGGGCAGCTTTGGGCCGAACGGGGAGGTTATCTCGGCGCTATCGCTGGTGATCTATGGCGACGGAGACCGTGTCCAGGTGCGCGCCGGCAAGGAGCCACTCCGCTTTCTGCTCGTCTCGGGCAAGCCCTTGCACGAACCTGTGGCCCGCTACGGCCCCTTTGTCATGAACACCAGGGAAGAGATCCAGCAAGCCTTGCATGACCTGCGGGATGGGACCTTTGTGAAAGTGCAGCCGCAGACCGAGTCGGATAGCTGGTATGGCTCAGCTCTGCTCGACCGGAAAGAAGGGGATCGCGGGTGAAGCTGATCGCAGATGTCAGTGTTGTGCCCATCGGCGTAGGGCTTTCCCTATCCCGCTACGTCGCCGCCTGTGAGCGCATCTTTGAGGAGGCTGGCCTGGAGTTTCAGCTCCATGCCAATGGCACCAACGTCGAGGGTGACTGGGACGTCGTCATGGCGGCCGTGAAGCGCTGCCATGAGGAGTTGCACCGCATGGGCGTGCCCCGCATCTCGACCAATATGCGCCTGGGCACCCGTACCGACCGGGCACAGACCATGGCCGACAAGGTCCAGAGCGTGGAGGACAAGCTCGCGACCGGGGGCTAGGGGGAGGGCTCGAACGCCCCACTCGCTGCCGGTCAGGGTGCGGCAGCGCGTGAGAAAGAAGGGATGGCATGAACCTGCTAGACGTGGTCCGGAGGTCTCCAGTCCCAGAGCCGTGGGCCGAGGGCGAAAAAATCCCGTGGCATGATCCCGGTTTCAGCCAGCGCATGCTCAAAGAGCATCTGTCGCAGCAACACGATGCCGCCAGTCGCCGCTCTCATATCGTCGAGCGACAGGTCCGTTGGATAGATGACCACGTGCTCGGCGGACGTGCCTCCCGGGTTCTCGACCTGGGCTGTGGGCCGGGGCTGTACACCAGCCGGTTGGCGCAGTTGGGCCACGAATGCGTCGGCATCGATTTTGCCCCCGCGTCCATCGCCTATGCCCGCAAGCTAGCCGAGCGAGATGGCCTCCGCTGCCGCTATATAGAGGCAGACTTACGAGACGCAGAATATGGCAGCGGTTACGACCTGGTGATGTTCCTGTACGGTGAGCTGAACGTGTTTCGTCCGGCCGAGGCAAAGGTTATCCTCCGCAAGGCGCACGACGCCCTCGGCGATGGCGGGCAACTGCTCCTGGAGCCGCACACGTACCAGGCCGTCCGGGGGCTAGGCCAGGCGCCTGTCTTCTGGTACTCGGCGGAGGAAGGCCTGTTTTCTGAGCGACCCCACGTCTGCCTGGAAGAGAGCTTTTGGGATGCAGAGCAGGCGGTAGCCACCGTACGCTACTATGTCGTCGACGCCGGAACAGGGGCCGTGACGCGGCATGCGTCGAGCACACAGGCCTATAGTGAGGAAGACTATCGCGCCCTATTGGCCGGCACCGGCTTTGTGGTCGTCGAGATCTTGCCTTCGTTGACCGGCCAGCTCGAGGAGGAGCAGCGTGATTTCCTGGCCCTGGTGGCGCACAAGGGGACCGTAGCTGAGCGGGGGCCGAGATGAGCCCGGTGCCAGGCAGAGCCAGCGCGCCAGCGTTGGCCAGCTCGATCGACGCCGAGATACGCGCTCTGGCGGTGCAGAATACGCCAAATGTACGGGGTGTGCGGCGAGAATATTCCAGGCGCCTGCGAGACGCAGATCCGGCCCTCGTCCTGGCCCTGGCCCGCGAATTGCTGGGGAACTACCGGCGGCGATGGGTGGCCTATGAGCTGATCGCGGAGCACAAAGGTGCCTTCCAGCGCTTGTCGGAGGCTGAGCTGCAGGAACTCGGCCAAGGCATCGATAGCTGGTCCTCCGTCGATTCGTTCGCCCGCACCCTTGCCGGTCCCGCCTGGCGGGATGGGCTGGTTTCCGACGATCTGATCCACCGCTGGGCCCATGCCCGGGACCGTTGGTGGCGCCGCGCAGCCCTGGTCAGCACCGTAGCGCTCAACGTCCGGTCGCACGGCGGAACAGGGGATGTGCCTCGCACCCTGGCTGTATGCCGCCTGCTGGCCGGCGACCAGGATGACATGGTGTACAAGGCCCTCTCCTGGGCGCTGCGGGAGTTGGTCGTCCATGACCCGGCGGCGGTCGAGGCCTTTCTCCATGAGTATGACGGCATCCTCGCCGCCCGGGTCAAGCGCGAGGTCAGGAACAAGTTGGAGACAGGCCTGAAGAACCCCCGCCAGCCCTGAGCGCGCTTTCAGGCACAGGCGGCCTCCGGCTTGCGCTCCGGCTTGCGCTTTGGCCCGTCGAGCCCGCGACGAGTCCGTCGCGGGCTAGGCAAAGGCACCCAGGTCTGTCTCCTGCGCCGCCCACATCTCCTCGAACAGGGCGCGGATTTCGGCCGGCGCCAGAACCGCCGCTGTGAGCGGGTCCAGCATCAGCGCGTGGAGTGCCGCCGCCCTGTCCCGCTCCAGAACCGCCTGGACCATCAGCTCGTGGACGTACATGTGTGCGGCATTTCTGGGTATTGCCACCATGATCCGTTTGCGCCTTTCTCCAGGATGGACCCGTGCTCAGGCTGCGCCTGACCCGCTGCCGGCTAGCCGATTTTAGCACAGTCGAAGGGATCTGCAAATCGGCCCCGGCTACTGTTCGGGCGGGCGCCGAAAAGGAGGTGTACAGGGCAGAGAGTGGGTAAAGCTGCCTGAAACGGATGTTAAAACTTGGCCGAAAGGCCGTTGCTCCCTTCACACGCCTGCTGGATTGTGGTATAATCGGGGCGACTCTCCGGGAAGGGGACCATGGCGGATTTCGTTCATCTGCATGTCCATAGCGATTTCTCCCTGCTTGACGGGCTGGTCAAGGTCAAGGATCTGGCCCAGGCTGCTGCCGAACTGGGCATGCCGGCCCTGGCCCTGACCGACCACGGCGTCATGTTTGGCGTCCTGCATTTCTACCACGCCGCGAAAAAGGCGGGCATCAAGCCGATTGTCGGCTGCGAGATCTATGTCTCACCGCGGCGCATGTACCAAAAAGACGTCAAGCGCGATGCCAGGTCCACCCACCTGCTCCTCCTTGCGGAAAACGAGACCGGGTACCACAACCTGATGCAGATCGCCACGGCTGCTCAGTTAGAGGGCTTCTACTACAAGCCCCGGGTGGACCGGGAATATCTCGCCGAACATGCCGCAGGCTTGATTGCCCTCTCCTCCTGTGGCTCGGGCGAGGTCCCTCGCTTGCTGCAGGACAACCGACCCGCCCGCGCCCGCAAGGCCGCCGAATGGTACCGCGACGTTTTCGGCCGCGACAGCTTTTTCCTGGAGCTGCAGGAGCACGACATCCCCGAGATGGAGCCGGTAAACCGGGCCCTGGTGCAGATGAGTCGCGAGACCGGCATCGGCCTGGTGGCGACCAACGACTGCCACTACGTCCGGCGCGACCAGGCCTACGCCCACGAAGTCCTCCTCTCCATCCAGACGGGCAAGACGATCAACGATCCGTCGCGGATGCGGATGAACAACGACAGCTACTATCTCAATACCGCCAGCGAAATGGAGCAGCTCTTTGGCCACGTGCCCGAGGCGCTGCGCAATACCCTCGTCATTGCCGAGCGGTGCAACGTGGATCTGGATCCCACAGGCTTTCACCTACCCGATCTCGATGTGCCCGCGGGCTACACCGAGCAGAGCTATCTACGCCACCTGACAGAGGCGGGCCTGCAGCGGCTGTATGGCGACAGATTCCATTCTGAGCAGGTCCAGGCTCGGATGGACTATGAGCTGCGCATCATCCACGAGATGGGCTTTGACGTCTATTTCCTCATCGTCTGGGATCTATGCGAGTTTGCCCGTGAACAGGACATCTGGTGGAACGTGCGTGGTTCGGCCGCGGGCAGCATCGTGGCCTATGGCCTGGGGATCACCAACCTGGATCCACTCGAGCATCACCTCATCTTCGAGCGCTTTCTGAACCCGGGGCGGGTCACCATGCCCGACATTGACCTCGACTACCCTGACGACCGCCGCGAGGAGATGATCGGCTATACCGTGCGCAAATACGGTGCCGACAAGGTGGCCCAGATCATCACCTTTGGGACCCTCGGCGCCAAGGCCGCGATCCGGGACGTCGGCCGTGTCCTCGACATCCCCCTTGGTGAAGTGGGTAAGGTGGCCGCCCTGGTACCAGGTGGTCCTGGCGTCAAGCTCGACGCTGCACTGGCCCAGGTCGCAGAGCTGCGCCAGCTGTACGAGGGCGTGGACTATGTCCGGCAACTCATCGACACCGCTCGGGAGGTGGAGGGCGTTTCCCGCCACGCCAGCACCCACGCGGCCGGCGTGGTTGTGACCGACAGGCCCCTGGTAGAGTACACGCCCCTGCACCGTCCCACACGCGACGCCGAAGAAGGGCTGCCCATCACCCAATATACCATGGACGTCCTGGAGGACACGGGCCTGCTCAAGGTTGACTTTTTGGGGCTGAGCACCCTGACCATCCTGCGCAGGGCCGTGGACCTGATCGAGGAGCGGCACGGCATCAGCTATACCCAGGACAACATCCCGCTCGACGATCCCAAGACCTACCAGTTGCTGTCCAGTGGTGACGTGGCCGGCATCTTTCAGGTGGAATCCTCAGGGATGCGCCGTGTGCTTACCGCCATGCGCCCCACCGAGTTCGAGCACATCGTCGCCGTCCTGGCCCTGTATCGTCCGGGACCTATGGAGTTCATCGACGATTACATCGCCGGGCTGCGCGGTGCCAAAAGGCCGGCCTATGTGCACCCGGCCCTCGAGCCGATCCTGGGCGAGACCTTTGGGATCTGTGTCTACCAGGAGCAGATCATCCGCATCCTGACCGACATCGCTGGCTATACGCCGGGCGATGCCGATCTGGTGCGCAAGGCGGTGGGGAAAAAGATCCACGCGGACCTGGTACGTCACCGGGGTGCGTTTGTCCAGGGCGCTGATGAGCACAGCGGCATGGACGCAGAGGCTGCCAACCAGATCTTTAACGCCTTTGAGTATTTCGCCCGCTATGGCTTTAACAAGGCCCACGCCTCCGATTACGCCATCATCACCGTCCAGACCGCCTTTTTGAAGGCCCATTACCCGGTGGAGTATATGACGGCCCTGCTCACCGTAGAGCAGGGCAACGTCGAAAAGGTGGGCCTGTTGATCGTCGAAGCACGGCGCCTTGGGATCGAGGTCCTGCCACCCAACATCAACTTCAGCGGCATGGACTTTACCATCGAGGACCAACCTGAAGGGGTCGAGGGCCCCGCCATCCGCTACGGGTTGGGAGCCATCAAGAACGTCGGCGAAGGCCCCGTCTCCACCATCCTCGCCGCCCGGGCGCCAGAAGGGCCGTTTCAGGATGTGGATGACTTCTGCCGGCGGGTGGACCTGCGCCAGGTGAATCGCCGCGCCCTGGAGAGTCTCATCAAGGCCGGCGCCCTGAGCCCCTTTGGCACGCGGGCCCAACTGCTGGCCGTTGTAGACCGCATGGCCAGCATCAGCCAGCAGGCCCACGGTGCGGCCCAGCAGTATACCATGTTCGACATGCCTGCCTTTGTCGACACGGCTCGGCTGGCGGCCGACCTGCCACAGGTCATGGACGTCTCCCGCAAGGAGATGCTGAGTTGGGAGAAGGATCTGATCGGCGCCTACATCTCTGACCATCCCCTCTCCCGCGTCTGGGCAGATCTGGAGAACTCGATCACCGTGATGACCGGCCAGATCGAGGAGACGATGGCCGGTCAGAAGGTGACCGTGGCCGGCATGGTCAACAGCGTGCGCAAGATCATCACCAAGCGGGGCAAGCCCATGGCCTTTGGCGAGATCGAGGATTTGCAGGGCACGGTCGACCTGGTCATCTTTCCCAATATCTGGGAAGAGACCGCGGACCTGTGGCAGCCTGAACGGATCCTGGTTGTGCGGGGGCAGGTGAGTTTTCGCGACCGCGAGCCGAGCATCCTCGTCGACTCGGCCACCAACGAGATTACCACCGTCGATACCCTCCACCAGGAGCCCGCACTCCTTGGCCCGACGGGCAAGGAGCATGTCCATTTGCACGTGACAATCCCTCGTAGCCCTGATATGGAGCAGACCATCCGGCGGCTGGGCTATGTCTATGACGTCCTGATCAGCTATCCAGGCGAGGATCGTTTCAGTCTTTATGTCGAGAATGGCGGGCGAGGTCGTGTCCAGATCGAGTTTCCCAACGATACCACCCGGCACTGTGTCGAACTCGAGCAAAAGCTGCGCGAACTGCTCGGCGCAGGGACCCTCCGTGTAGAGCCCCTGGCCAAAGACCTGGTCTCGGCGCATTGAGCCATGACCCTGCACCGGTCGCCCTGCCCGCCGGCTCACGCTCCGGTGTCCACGGTCAGGCCCCTGGATCAAAGGCAGCAGCGATGGATCCTGTAGAACGTGTTCGTACGGCACTCGAACAGGCCGGCCTCGATCCCCGCCTGGCCCGAGAGCTCCCCGCCGACACCAGCACAGCCGAGGCGGCTGCCGAAGCGGTAGACGCCCCCGTAGGCAGCATTGTCAAGTCCCTGATCTTTCTGGCGGACGGGGTACCCTTGCTCGTCCTGGTGGCTGGCGACCGGCGGGCCGATGTCAAGCGCCTGCGGGCCGAGTTGGGCCTGAGCAAACGGCAGTTGCGCATCGCGCGTCCCTCCGAGGTCCAGGAGCTCACCGGCTTTGAGGTGGGAGGCGTGCCGCCTGTTGGCCACGCAACCCCGCTGCGCACCCTTGTCGATCGATCGTTGGGCCGCTTCCAGGACCTCTGGGCGGCAGCAGGCAGTGGGCACGCGGTTTTCCCCGTCACCTACAGGCGACTCGTCGAGATCACCAACGGCGAGGTGCTGGACCTGGTTGAGGAATAGCGCCGGGAACCGCTTTGGAGGGTCTAGCCGGGATGGAAGGCACCGAATCAGAATCGACCGCCGAGCAGGAATTGGAACAGGCCCGGCTGCAGTTCATCGACTTTGTCGCCCACGAACTCAAACAGCCAATGACCGCCATCCAGGGTTATACCACGCTCCTGCTCCTGGGCATGGGCGGAGAGCTCAACGAGACCCAGCGCCAGTTTGTCGACGTCATCAACACCAATGTGGGGCGCCTGGGCAACCTGGTGAACAACCTCCTGGAGATCTCGCGCCTGGAGGCGGGCCGGATCCGCCTGGACCTGGCCCCGGTTGACCTCAGGACGGTCGTGGAGGAGGTGACCACTGCGGCCCTGCCTGACGTCGAGAAGCGCGACCACAGCCTGCACATCGACCTGGCCCAGGACCTGCCCCGGGCCTGGGGCGACCGCCAGCGCCTGGCCCAGGCCCTTTCTTACCTGGTGAGCAATGCCTGCAGGTACACGCCCCAGGGCGGCACCATCCGCATTGTCGTCGAGCCAGCTGAGGAGCCCACGCCAGGTGCAGATCATCTTTGTGTCACGGTCAGCGATACGGGCATCGGGCTCAGTCCTGGCGAGATCGCCAGCCTGGACAAGTTCTACCGCGCCGACCACGATTTCGTGCAGCAGCAGCCCGGCAGTGGCCTGGGAATCGCCATCGCGCGCGGCCTGGTGGCGCTTCATGGTGGCGATTTCCTGGTCGAGAGCGAACCGGGTAGCGGCAGCACCTTCTCGTTTACGGTCCCCATCGCCGCAGGCAGGACGAACAAGCCAGAATAGGGGACAGGCCCACTGGTCCCGGGCGTCAGAAGCGAGCCTGCGCGCTCACCTCTCCGGCAGGCCCATGCGCCTGCCCCCGTGTCTGGCTGATCTCAAGCTGCCAATCTGGCTGTCCTGGCTTATGCGGGCACCTTGGGCAGATCCTGCAATGCTATCTGGATGGTCTCCTCTTCCATTTCATAGTCTGGCAGGTCGCGCCGCAGGTAGGCGTCGTACGCCGCCAGGTCAAAGTCGCCGTGCCCACTGGCATTGAACAGGATCACCTTCGACTCGCCCGTCTCCTTGCAGGCCATGGCCTCGTCGTACGCGGCCCGCACGGCATGGGCCGTCTCGGGCGCGACGATGAATCCCTCAGAACGGGCAAAGGTCAGGGCGGCGTCAAAGCAGACGTTCTGGTGATAGGCGCGGGCCTCGGCGTAGCCCTGGTCGAGCAGGGCGCAGATGGTCGGCGCCATGCCATGGTAGCGCAGCCCGCCAGCATGCACTGGGGCGGGAACAAAACCGTGGCCCACGGTGTGCATCTTGGCCACCGGCCCTGTCTTGGCCGTATCCCCCCAGTCGTAGGCATAGATGCCGCGGGTCATGCTCGGGCAGGCGGTAGATTCGACAAAGATGGCCCTCAGATCCGGCTTGGTGCCGTCCAGCTTGTCCTTCATGAACGGATAGATGAGGCCTGCGGCGTTGCTGCCGCCGCCGGCGCAGCCGATCAGGATGTCGGGATAGTCGCCGGCCATCTCCATTTGTTGGCGTGCCTCCAGGCCGATGACCGTCTGGTGAAGCAGCACAAAGTTGACCACGCTGCCCAGGGAGTACTTGTAGCCTTCGTGGGTGACGCCATATTCGATGGCCTCGCTGATAGCCATGCCCAGGCTTCCAGTCGTGTCGGGATCCTGCTCCAGGAGCTGCCGGCCGGCGTTGGTCTCGGTGCTGGGGCTGGGCACCACGTTCGCGCCCCAGGTCTCCATGGCGATGCGCCGGTAGGGCTTCTGATGGTAGCTGATCGTCACCATAAAGACCTTGCATTCCATGTCAAAGAGCCGGGTGGCAAAGGCCAGGGCGCTGCCCCATTGGCCTGCCCCTGTCTCCGTCGCAAAGCCTCGTAGCCCTTCCTGTTTGCCATAGTAGCATTGGGCCACCGCGGTATTCGGCTTGTGGCTGCCCGCCGGGCTGACCCCCTCCCACTTGTAATAGATCTTGGCCGGCGTGTCCAACGCTTTCTCCCAGCGATGCGCCCGGTAGAGGGGCGCCGGACGCCACATCTTGAGCACGTCCTGGACCTCTTCCGGAATCTCGATATACCGTTCCGTGCTGGCCTCCTGCGCGATCAAGGCCTCTGGGAAGACGGGGATCAAGTCCTCCGGCTTCATAAAGTCCAGGGTCGCCGGGTGCCGGTAGGGTGGCGGGGGTTCCTTCATGTCGGCGACGATGTTATACCACTGGGTCGGCAAATCCTTCTCTTCTAGAACGTACTTGTACCGCTGTGTCATCTGTTTCCTCCCTTTCATTGTCTTCTGTCTCCTCAGGGACCCATACATCGGGCCGCTACCCTGAGGCAAGAAATGACCCGTTGCCCCGGCCACACGGGCGTGGCGCGGTCCCCATGCCTGCAGCGCTGAACGCTCAGGCCCCGATAAAGGCCGATGGATTCAACATGAATTGCCTGTATAGTCTGTAATGCGCAGTCTCCTCATATTCGATCTCCCGGATGCCAGCCGGCTCGAAGCCAAAGATCTGGGCACCGGGGTAGGCCAGCAGGATCGGCGAGTGGGTGGCGATGATGAACTGGGCGCTGCTTTCCGCCTCCAGTTGACGCAACACGTTCAAGAACCGGATCTGGCTGGCTGGCGATAGAGCCGCCTCCGGCTCGTCCAGGAGGTAGAGCCCCTTTATGCGGCACCTGGCGCTCAGGTAGGAGAGGATGCCCTCACCGTGGGACAGGGTATTCAGGATCTGCCCGCCATGGTATTGCAGACGGCCCGGATCGCACAGAGCCACGTCGTCCAGAAAGTCGGACAGGTCCCGGAACGTCTCTGCTCGGAAGACAGAGCCCGGCACGCCGCCGTTGGACCACTGGGCGCTGACATAGTCCTTCAGGCGCGTCTCGAGCGGGTTGTTGTGGGCCAGATGACGGCGCGGTTTCTCCCAGAGGTGGATGCCGCACTTCCGGGCGATGGCATCCAGTAGGGTGGACTTGCCAGACCCATTCTCCCCCACAAAGAACACGACCCGCTGGCGCAGCCTCAGTTCCTGGGTCCCCTGGATGCTGGGGATATCAAAAGGGTATATGTGGCTGGTCGGAAAGTGGTCACCGTGGATTTGGATCTTGAGCAGATGCATATGGCGCTCCTTTGGCTGGCCCTAACAATAGGCGAGGGCTGGCATGTCTGAGCCGTTGAGCGGCTGCGGATAGGCTTTCAGTAGCTGGGGGCCGTAGAGTCCCATCGCCTCGTACACCAGGCACATGGTCTCCTGGGCGATGCCGCGCACGCGCCGCGTGCCCGCGATCAGCACGTCGTCTACCATGCCGGGCCGGCCCTCGTATTCGGCACGACGTGCACGCATCGGCTCCAGGAAGTCGTTGATGGCCCGTGCCAGCTTGCGCTTGACTTCTACGTCGCCCACTTGGCCCCGCCTATAGCGTTCCTTCAGATCATCCACCTCCGCCACGTCGGGATTGAACGCGTCGTGGTAGATAAAGACCGGGTTGCCTTCCACGCGACCAGGGATGTCGGCCCGGACACGCTGCGGATCGGTATACATGCCAAAGACCTTCTGCCGCACGGTCTCCTCGTCATCGGACAAAAAGATGGCGTTGCCCAGGCTCTTGCTCATCTTGGCCTGCCCATCCGTGCCCACCAGCGTGGGCACCTCGCCCAGCATCACGTCGGGGACAGGAAAGACCTCACCATAGAGCCGGTTGAAGCGACGCGCAATCTCGCGTGTCACCTCTACGTGGGCCTCGTTGTCCTTGCCCACCGGCACCAGGTGGGCACGCGGCAGCAGGATATCGGCCGCCTGCAGGACGGGATAGCCCAGCAGGCCAAAGGGCATCACCTCCAGCTCTGCATCACGCGCCATGTCCTTCAGGCTGGGCAGCCGTTCCAGCCGGGGCACGGTCACCAGCATCTCAAAGATCAGGTTCAGTTGTGCCGTCTCGGGCACGGCTGACTGGACAAAGATCGTGCTCCGCTCTGGGTCGATGCCAGCCGCCAGGTAGTCGAGCACGATCTCGCGCACAAATTCCGAGACCCGTGCCACCCGCTCCTTTTCTGGTTGCGTGGTCAGCATGTGCAGGTCGGCGATGATGAACAGACAGTCGTATTCATCCTGCAGCAGCACACGGTTGGCCAGCGTTCCGACGTAATGTCCCAGGTGTAGCTTGCCCGTGGGACGATCTCCGGTCAGAATCCTCTTTTTTGCCATTTCCAACTCCCTTCCAAAACAAAACGCCCGTCCTCTGTTCTAGAGGACGGGCGTAAGACACCCGCGGTGCCACCTCTCTTAGGCTAGCGCTCCAACAAAAAATCCGCCGGTGACGGCGGAAAAAGACCATGGCATGCCAGCCTCACTCGTTGCAGGTACGGTCCATCAGACGATACCCTCGGCCCTGATAACGGTGGCGACTCCGGCCCGGACTACTAGCTCTCCTGAGCGTTCGGCGGGCGGCTCCCAGGCCCATTCACCCTCTGCGCTGGTATCGGGTTTCCACCATTCCCCGACTCTCTGAACCCCGCTTCGAAGGCTACTATTCCTGATCGTAGCCTTTGGCTTCTATCCTTTTACGGACGGCAGTATAACACATTCCGTCCCGGTTGTCAAATACCGGAATTGCAGCCCGTGCACACCGGATCACCCACCGGGGGGCGGCCTGCAACCCTCTTGCTCTATGCCAGGTGGGGTTCCAACTTCTTGAGGAGTTTCTCTTTTGGCAAAAAGCCTACGATCCGCTCTGCTGCGTTGCCGTCCTTGAACAGGATCAAGGTTGGGATGCTCATCACCCCGTATTTCATGGCAGAGGCGTTGTTGTTGTCGACATCCAGCTTGGCGACCTGGAGTCTGTCACTGTATTCTTCGGCGAGCTCCTCGAGAACCGGGGCGATCATCTTGCAGGGACCGCACCACACGGCCCAGAAATCGACCACTGTAGGAATGTCGGCTCCGAGCACGACCTCCTCGAACGTATCGTCGGTCACATTGAAAGGCTTGGCCATGGTGCTATTCTTCCTCCATTGGAATACTGAGTCCTAGGTTGGCGGCGTGGATCTTAGCTTGTTTCGGCCGATTTGTCAAACCCCTGCCTGATTGGCGTGCCGGCCAAAGGGCGCGGGGCCTGAGCTACGGGGATCCCAGGACCCCCTGCCGCGTTGCCTGGCGCGGACGACCGGTTACGGGAACTGGTGTGGCGCCTGGATGCCAGGCGGGGACGTTGGGAGCGGCCAGTGCACAGCACGGGCTGGTGACAGTGGGCTGGATAGGGGTTGGGGACGCGCCGGGCCAGGATGGAGGTGGCGCCTCTGGGAGCAGCTATCTCTCCTCGCCGATGCGCCGTTCCGTGCCCTGCAACAGGCGGCGGATGTTGGGCCGGTGGGCGTAGACGATCAAGGCCCAGGCCAATAGCCCGTAAAAGATGTAGGCAGGTGCCAGCTTGCCCATCACGGCCAGGGCCAACAGGATGATCGGCATGAGGGTGACGACGATGAGGGAGCCCAGCGACGCATAGCGGCTGATGGCGATGATGGCCAGCAGCAGGACAGCCAGGGCGATGGCAGCCGGCCAATAGAGCGCACCTAACGCTCCCAGCGAGGTGCCGACGCCTGCCCCGCCGCGAAAGCCGAGAAAGATCGAATGATTGTGGCCCAAGATGACGGCCGCTCCGGCCAGGACCTGGGAGGCCGCCACCACCCCCTCGGGTGCTAGCTGCCCGGCCAGCCAGACCGCCACGGCGCCCTTGCCGACGTCCAACGCGCCGGTCAGGAGGGCGGCGATTGGCCCTGCGGCGCGCAGGACATTCGTTCCGCCCGTCCGCCCGCTACCCCAGTGCAGCACGTTGACCCCCCAGGCTCGGCCCAGGAGATAGCCGGCCGGAAAACTGCCCAACAGGTAAGCCACCATCACGGTGGCCAGCACGCTCATACCCTCAATCATGGTTCCTCCACACGCAGGTCGTTGGCTACATACTCTGCCTTTAAAACACAGAGACGCGCGTGAGGTTACGCTTTCTTCGGGGTGCCTTCGGGGTCTTCTGGGCCGGGCGTTGGCCGGGCGACAAGCCGCAGGCCTGGGTTCACGTCCATATCCCATCCGGCTCGTTCGCCGGCCTCATACCGATAGTAGCCAGCGCTGGCGATGATGGCCGCGTTGTCTGTGCACAGGTCCGCGGGTGGGTAGCGCACCGGCAGCGGGCTGCGCCTGGACATTTCCTGGCGCAGCAGCGTGTTGGCCGCGACGCCTCCGGCCAGGAGCACGATTTGGGCGCCGAACTCTTCTGCAGCCTGGCACGTCTTTTCGACGAGCACATCGACCACTGCGGCCTGGAAGCTGGCGGCCAGGTTGGCCACCGGCAGGACGCGCACCAGGGGCGGCATCTGCGAGCTGACCGTCCGCGGCTTGCTCTTTGGTCCTCCGCTGGCCTGGGGCTCGTATTTCTGGACGATGCGCAGCACAGCGGTTTTGAGACCCGAGAAGCTGAAATCATAGGTGCCGGGCAGCCAGGCCCGGGGCAGCTTGAAGGCGGTCGCCGACCCCGCCGCCGCAGCCTCCTGGATGGCGGGTCCCCCGGGATAGGGCAGGCCCAGCAGGCGGCCCACCTTATCAAACGCTTCGCCCGCCGCGTCGTCCAACGTGCCGCCCAGGCGCTGGTACTGGCCGTGGCCCGTCATCAAGATCAACTCTGTGTGGCCGCCTGATACGACCAGGCAGACCAGCGGGAACTCGGGCGGTGGCGCCTCTACCAGCCAGTTGCCATAGATGTGGGCCTCGATATGGTTGATGCCGACAAGGGGTAAGCCACTGGCCAGTGCCAATCCCTTGGCCACGTTGACCCCGACCAACAGCGAGCCGGCGAGCCCGGGCCCGCGCGTCACGGCAATGGCATCCAAACCCCCATTGGGCGCCGTCCCGCCTCCGGCGTGGGGCGAACCGGCCCTCAATTCAACACCAGCGCCGGCCAGCGCCTCCTCGATCACGGGCAGGATGCTGAGCACGTGCTGCCGGGACGCGACCTCGGGAAAGACGCCACCGTAACGCCGGTGGATGTCCACCTGTGAAGCGATGACGTTGCTCAGGATGGATCTACCGTCGGCCACCACGGCCGCGGCTGTCTCGTCACACGAGCTCTCGATGCCCAAGATGAGCGTCATGCAGTCTGCCTCCTGGCCCCCAGTATAGCAGATTTGCCGGGGGGTGGCAATCCTTTGCCGCGGGCTCAATGAAAAATCGCCTGGTCAGGCGCCTTGCACCTGACCAGGCGAGATAGGTCTAGAGGGTGGTTCCGGGCCGGAGGGAGCTAGTCGATCTGCTCCACCAGGTAGTGCTCGAGGCCGAGCTGCTCGATCTGGTCCAGTTGAGCTTCCAGCCAGTCGATGTGGTCCTCTTCATCCTTCAGGATCGATTCGAGGATCTCACGGCTGCCGTTGTCGCTCACCTCGACCGCCAGGCGGATCGACTCGTTGTAACTCTTGATGGCATCGTACTCGGCCTGCCAGTCGTTCTTGTGCTGGGTCAGTACGTCCTTGCCGATATGGATCTCGCCCAACTTGCTGACGATGGGCATGCCCTCCAAGAAGAGAATACGACTGATGAGTGTCTCGGCGTGTTTCATCTCCTGGATGGCTCGCCCCTCGATCGCCTCATGGAGCCGCTCATAACCCCAATCCTCAGCCATCTCGGCGTGAACAAAATACTGGTTGATCGCCGTCAATTCTTCCGCGAGACGTTCGTTGAGGCTTTCGATAAGTCGCTCATTCCCCTTCATTGCTGTTCTCCTTTCCTTGATTGTATGGTCAGCGGGTCGGTGCCGCCAGTTCAACTTCGCTCTGATTGCCTGACAGGGCCATTATAGCAGAAAATCGAGGGCTCGGGTAGTTCCGTGGTGCCGCTGGCATTTGGCTTGCCTGGGGCCAAGGGCTATGCTAGAATGGCACGGCATGACAAGAGGAGGGGCATCTACCATGTACATGGTCCATCGTAATGACATCCGGCCGTTTATCGGGGAAGATGGGGCTGTCATTCGCGAGCTCGCCGCTCCGGCCAACGCGCCCGTCACCAGCCACAGCCTGGCCGAGATCCGGCATCCCCCTGGCACGGCGAGCCAGGAGCACTATCACACCGTGGCAGAGGAGGTATACTACGTAACCTCGGGCCATGGCCAGATTCGCGTCGACGGAGAGACCCGCGATCTGGGGCCGGGCGACGTCGTGGTCATTGTCCCGGGCCAGCGGCACAAGGTCTGGTCGGTGGGGACGGAGGACCTGGTGCTGTTGGTCACTTGCGCCCCGGCCTACTCGGTGGACGAGGTAGTATTTACCGAGTGATCACGAAAGGGCCAGAATTGACGCAGGAGTTGGCGGACGACCTGTTCATAGGTGCCCGTCCAGTTTACTACTTCCTGTGCCCGCCGACACCAGATTCCCTGGCTCCACAATAGGCATTATAGCATCGGGC
>JAMJFU010000150.1:0-8916 GCA_023544525.1 Anaerolineae bacterium
GGTGCTTTCCCAACTGGACACACCCCTCAGGGGGGCAGGTGTCGTCCGCCAGCTGCTCGAGATGGGCCTGCCGGAGGAGTTGCTGCAGGGCACGATGTGGATCCTCACGCTGCAGCGACTGCCCACGCTCTGCCCCGCCTGCAAGACGCCGGCCCCGCTCGACGACGCAGAACGCCAGGTCCTCCGCCGCCTCTACCCCCAGCAGCAGACGGTGTTCGAGGGCGGTTCGCTCTTTCACGCGGCTGGCTGCAGCCAGTGCCACTACACAGGGCGGTCCGGCGAGGTAACCGCGCTGGACATCTATCATGCTGGACCAGAGACAGCGGATCCCCTTGGCCTGCCCAGCCTCCTGCCCCTGGAGACCTACATGCTGGAGCTCGTGGCCCTGGGCCTGCTGCCCCTCGAGGATGTGCGCCGCTTCGATGCCAGGCAGCTAGACGTGGTCAGTGGCCTGTTGGCCGCCGCCGAGCGGGCCCAGCAGGACGCCGAATGGGAGCACAGGCAGGCCGTCGCCGAACTCAGGGCCACACGGTCGGTCCTCCAGCAGAAGACAGAAGCCCTCATCTCGCTGGAGGGCATCGGCCAGGCGCTCATCGCTTCGTCCAACCTTCACGACCTGGCTGCCCGCCTGGTCCGCTATGCCCAGCAGCTCTGTGCAGCCGAGCGGGCCATCCTCTACTTTCTCCACCCCGAGGGAAGCGTGGCTGAGATCATGGCCGCCAACGGCTGGGACCCTGGCCTCGTCGGCCAAACCGTGCCCGAGCCCGAATTGGGAGAGTCGGCCGATTCCGAGCCATCGGTCTGCAACGGCTCACCTCCAGGCGTCACACCGCCTCCGACAGACCTGATGTTCGAGACACTACAGGCCGGCTTGCGGGTGCCGCTTTTTGTCGAGGAGGAGCGCGTGGGCCTGATGGTGGTCCATACCAGCCAGAAAGCGGGGTTTGCGCCCGGCGAGGTCGCCCTGCTCCAGGCCTTTGCCAACCAGGCAGCCCTCGCCATCCAGCGCTCTGCCCTGATGGATGCCCTGCAGGCCAAGATCGTAGCCCTGCAGGAGGCCCAGGCCCAGCTGGTCCAAAAGGAGCGCATAGAGCGGGAACTGGAGCTGGCTCGCCAGGTACAGCAAAGCGTCTTGCCCAAGATCTTTCCGCTGGTTCCGGGCTATGCCTTCGCCGCCAGGAGCGTCCCGGCCCGTTGGGTGGGTGGTGATTTCTACGACGTGATCCTGCTGGACGCGGATCACCTCGGCCTGGTCATCGGGGATGTCTCCGACAAGGGCATGGCGGCGGCACTGCACATGGCCCAGACCCAGAGCCTGATCCGCGCCGAGGCCCGCCGGCGGGAGCCGGGGGGGTCTGGATTGCCAGCCTCGCCGGAGAGGGTACTGCGAACCATCCACAGCCTGTTGCAGGGGCTGGGCGGGACCGAGATGTTTGTGACCGTGTTTTACGGCATCCTTGATATCCCACAGCGACGGCTGACCTATGCCCGGGCTGGACACGATCAGCCGCTTCTCCTGCGCCAGGGCCGGGCCCTGCCCCTCCGGGGAGAGGGCACACTTCTGGGCTTCCCCGGCGTCCAAGACCTGCACCTGAGCACGGAAGAGGTCGGTCTGGAGCCCGGCGACCGCCTGATCCTGTATACTGACGGCATGATCCATGCCATCAATCCCAGCGGCCGGCCCTATGGGCTTGGCCGCTTCCTGTCATCGCTGCGCGCTGCGAGTCACCTGCCGGCGGCTGAGCTCTGCGAGGTGAGTTTTGCCAGCGTCGAGGCGCACCAGGCAGGCGCAGAGATCTTTGACGACGAGACGATGCTCGTCGTAGAGGTCGATTGAGACCCTGGCCCAGCGCCGGCTTCAATGAAAAGGAGATGGTAACCAGATGGAGCTGTCCACCTTCTCGATCGTAGGCTACGATCCCGAACGCCAGGAGTGGGGCGTCGCCGTCCAATCCAAATTCCTGGCCGTCGGGGCCGTGGTACCCTGGGCGCAGGCTGGCGTTGGTGCCGTGGCCACCCAGGCCCACGCCAACATCGCGTTCGGCCCTGAGGGCCTGGCGCTCATGGCCCAGGGGTTGAGCGCCTCAGAGACCCTCGAGCAGCTCGTCGCCAGCGACGAGGGCCGTGCCCGACGCCAGGCTGGCGCAGTCGACGCCCGGGGTGACCCGGCCACCTTCACCGGAGAGGAGTGCATGACCTGGGCAGGCGGCCTGGTGGGCACCCACTATGCCGTCCAGGGCAACATCCTGGTTAGCGCTGCGACTGTCGAATCCATGGCCGTCACCTTTGAACAGGCACGCGGTGAGCTGGCCGACAGGCTCGTCGCAGCGCTGGCCGCTGGCCAGGCCGCAGGCGGCGATCGCCGCGGACAACAGTCGGCGGCCGTGCTGGTCGTCCGTCACAATGGCGGTTATGGTGGCAACAACGATCGTTACCTCGACCTGCGGGTCGACGACGACCCTGAGCCAATCGAGCGACTGAAAGGCCTGGTTGACCTCCACCACCTGTTCTTCAAGCCGCCGGAGCCCGGCGAGATGGTGCCTGTGGCGGGTGAGCTGGCCCGCGAGGTGCAGCAGATCCTGCGCTGGGCCGGCTACTACGACGGGCCCTTGTCGGGTGAATACGACAAGGCCACCCGCCAGGCCCTGACAGCGCTCGTCGGCAACGAGAACTTTGAGGAACGGTTCGACGAGGACGAGGGCCTCATCAGTCGCCAGGTCCTGGACCAGTTCCGCCAAAAGTTCACCGGTTAGGAACGGCTGCCTGGAGCCCGCGACCACCACCCTGACCGCCGTCGTGGTCGACCAGGCAGCCCTACTGGGTCGCGGCGCCTGATAGGTTTTCGTTGCAGATCCCAGAGGCTCCCTGGTCCCCCACCGGCCAGAGAGCCTCTTGATCAGAAAGCTGTCAACCTCCTCTCGCTTGAGCCCAGGCCGCAACACGCAACCGCCGCTGAGCAGCAGGTCTCTGCCTTGCCCTGACGAGGCCTATGTGATAAAATGCCCGGGTCACCAGAGTATCAGTGGCAACCGTAGGGCGTGATCAAAGTGGAGAAGGAGATCGGGATGCAATACCGCACCTTTGGCAGATTGGCTTGGAAACCTTCCGCCCTGGGCTTTGGCGCCATGCGCCTGCCCACCATTGACAATGACCCAGCCCGGATCGATGAGCCAGAGGCGGCCCGCATGGTTCGCTACGCCATCGACCACGGCGTGAATTATGTCGATACAGCCTATCCCTACCACCGTGAGACCAGCGAGGTGTTCCTGGGCCGTGCCCTCCAGGACGGCTACCGGGAGCGGATCAAGCTCGCTACCAAGATGCCCTGCTGGTTGATCAAAGAACCCGGTGATTTCGACCGCTACCTGAATGAGCAGCTCGAACGCCTGCAGACGGAGATGGTAGACTTCTACCTGCTCCACGGCCTGAACGCCGAGCGGTGGCCTGCCATGCGTGATCTGGATGTGCTCCGCTGGGCAGAGGGCGCCATCGCTGATGGTAGGATTGGTCATTTGGGGTTTTCCTTTCACGACGATTACAAGGCTTTTCAGGAGATCGTGGATGCCGCCGATCTCTGGACCTTCTGCCAGATTCAGTACAACTACATGGACGTCGACTACCAGGCCGGACGCAAGGGTCTTGAGTACGCCGCCCACAAAGGACTGGCTGTGATTGCCATGGAACCCATCCGCGGAGGCCGGCTATCCGACCAAATCCCACCTGCGGTGCAGAAGCTGTGGGACAGTATGCCGGTCGCTCGCACACCCGCTGACATTGCGTTACAGTGGGTATGGAATCACGCCGAAATCTCACTGCTGCTCAGCGGTATGAGCACCATGGAACATGTGGTACAGAACATAGAAAGTGCCGAGCGATCGGGTCCGGGTACGCTCACCGAAGAGGAACTCGAGCTGATCGCCCAGGTACGAGAGGCATACAAAGCACTCAGCCCCATCCCCTGCACCGACTGCAAGTACTGCCTACCCTGCCCCAACGGCGTGAACATCCCCCGCGTGTTCGAGATCTATAACGAGCTGATGATGTACGGGAATGATCAACGAGCACAGATGGTCTACAACACCTTCCTGGACGCTGAAGAGCGAGCGGACAACTGCATCGAATGCGGGGAGTGCTTGGAACAGTGCCCGCAGCAGATCGAGATTCCGGACTGGTTGGCCAAGATTCATGAGTTGCTCTGCCAGGAGGAGCAACCATCAGGAGCATAGGAGCAGCCCTTTCCGGCAGAGGTCGCCCCCACGGAGAGCCATAGCTGGCCAGTTGCATACCTGCACAAGACTGCCGCCCTCGCGCGGCAGTCCCTCTGTGTTTCCGGCCGCAGCTCGCGCACGACGCTTCCCTACACTTCCGCAGTCAGCACCCGATCCGGTGTATACGACCGAAAACAAGTCCCAAAACATTTCCCTGCGTTTCCCCACGTTTCCCTCCAAAGGTGCTACACTCCACTTCTGAATCAGATCCTTATGGAGGTGGACAAATGCAGACCGATGAACAGCACGGAACCGCACCTGCAACGTCAGTAACAGGTGCTGTCATGGAACCCGCGGAAAGACAGCAGAGACTCGGAGACCTGTACGGCTTCCTGCTAGCCCTCGCCCGCGAAAAGCGCTCTAGAGAGCAGAGAGAACCCCTCAGGGAGGTCAAGTCCAGAATTTCCTGTAAAAGGAGCGGCATGACTCAAGCCGCGAACCGTTGCATCTTGAGTCCAACGGCATCCTGTGTGCCATCTGGCAGCAATCCGAGTTCGCGCCGAAGGAGCTTGAGTTGTTGACGCTCGAATTCACTCATCCTGACACCCTGCCAGTTCTGACTCGCTCGCCACAACGTGGCGAAAATCAACTTGAGGCAGCTCTTTTCCGAAAAGAACCGTGGGATGACCTTGGTTCGGCGTCGCTCCTCCAAGAAGCTCCGTTCCAGCAGATTAGTCGTCCGGATGCGTTTGTGGTGGACCGCTGGGCAGCACAGGTACGCGATACAGGCTTCCCAGTCATCCTGAAACGACTTCATAGCCGACGGATATTGGCTTTGGTAGGTTTCCAGGACTTGGGCAGCGATCATCCGGGCCACCTCCTGGTTGGGCGCATAGTAGGCTGCTTGGATCATGGGTGTTATAGGCCAGGTTATCTGATCAGAATAGAGCCGGTCCCGGCCGCTTGAGAACTGGCGCATGCCCTTGGAGAATGTCATCGACTATCATGAATACGTATGTGCAGAAATCTTCAAAATCGTGTATCATGGTCCCGTCCTCCGATGTGATTAGTATTACAGCGCAAGGTTAGCCCAAAGCAGCAAGCTGCTGCAGCTTTGTCTTTCGATGCGAGACATAGGCGACGTGATTGCGTTTTTGATAGTACCGAACCAACTGCAGCGCGGCCGCGGCGTCAAACACCGGTTTGGGCAATACGCCCAGCAACAAGAGCCGCACTTGATAAACAGTCAGTGCAGGGGCCAGTTCTTTGAGCCTGACACGTAGCCGTATTAGGAAATGATGGGCCAGGGACGAGAGCAGCATGTGATGATGCCAACCCAACCAACTGCGCGTTTCGTAATGGTCAAAGCCGGCCTCGCCTTGCCTTCTGCGAACATGCTCTCTATGGGCCGGCGCATACCAGTGACGCGCACCAAGTCCAAGAAAGGAACGTCGCTGGGCGCGTTGCTGAAGTAGAACTTGACTTCCGAAGGGTCGGCCAAGTTGCGACGGATGACCAGCCAGACCTCTGGACCATAGCTGCGACTCCGTCCCGAAAGGCAGGCGAATCTCCGTACAACTCGTCTGCTGCTACCCACTGGAACGGCAGTTCGCCGCGCTGCTTCATCTCCTGCAGCAGATCCAAGGCGATCTGAGGTTTGGTCTTGAACGTCACATCCTCCGGCACGCCGCACGCCTTGCGCTTGTCCGGGAGTTCCGATTCAAACCACTGTTTCGGCATGAACAAACGACTGGCGATCACGCTATACCCCTTGCGGCTGACATAGCCCAAATAGACCCCTACTTGCGAATTGGCGACCTTGCCCACAGAGCCGCAGTACTGATGTGCCACACCAACGGAATGCTCTCCCTGTTTGACTACGCCCGACTGGTCGATCAACACCACGCCATCTGCCTCACCCAGCGTCTCAGCAACGACCTCCTGATGGATGGCAAGAATTGGCTCCATCGGCCACGGACTTTGCCCCATGAAGTGCTGCAAGTCCCTCACATTCTGTCCGAGGTCCAAGGCGATTCGCTCGCTTGTCTTGCGAGGCAAGTCGCCCAACAAGCCATTCAGATACACTTCGCCCCACTTGGCCTGTTCGGGTCGACGAAATGCAGACGCAAACAGGCGATAATAGGCTGCCAACTCATCGACGAACTGCTCGATGTCGTCCGGAAGCAAGTTGCGTTCGGGCGTCGGACAGGTTTGTGCTATAATCTCCGCAGGCATGGTCTTTCTCTCCTTCTCACTGGCCGGTGGTTGGAGAAGAATACCATGCCTATTCCTTTTGGGCTAACTCACAGGTGCAACCTTGCGCTGCAATATTAGCCACTCTCCACCGCCCCAAAGGCCAGAAACGGCTTGCCGGCCGGCAAGCTCCAGTGGAAAGTCATGAGGATGGGTAGTTGATCGGTAGAGGCTGTACGCAGTCGACCATGGAGAGCCTGTTGGAAGGATGTCCCTTGCGGATTACGCCATTTGGCCCATGGCCGGTCACGTCAGATCACCCTAGTCAAGGCTGCGTCACTGTTGTATACTGAAGCTGAGGGTCAAGCATGGGGAGTGCTGGCCACCTACGATCTGTACCAGGCCTGGTCCCAGCGCGATCCCACTCGTTGAGCCTGGTCTGGGTTGGGACAGTGGGCGCAAGCCTCGACTAACCGATGAAGGTGAGCGTTGGAGACGTCCATTGGCGGCATTAGAGGAGCAGAGATGATGAGCAAAAGACGAACGCACAGACAAAAGCAGGCGGATGAGGGGTTGCCGTTTAGTGCGGTAGTGCTGGGCATGGCCGGCTTCCTATTCGCGTACTTGTTTGCGGAAGCTGGCCTGGATCCACAGGCACATCCTATTCACTGGCTCGTGGCTGGGGGCGGAGCGATCCTGGGCGTCGGAGCGGGGTGGTTGTGGCACTGGCTACGGAATAGGCTTGCCTGACATGGGTGTTCCACTGGCCCGGCGCAATCTCTTACACGAAAAGGGAAAGCTCCTCCTAAGTGTACTGGGGGTGGGCGCCGCCCTGACCCTAATCGTCCTCCTGTTGGGCTTTCGCGAGGGCTTGTACAGCACCTTGAGCGCCTACGTGGACAATATGGACGCCCACCTGATCGTCGCGCAGACCGGGGTCAAGGGTTTTTTTGCCTCGAACTCGGCCATCCCGGCAGCCATCCACGATGACATTGACGCAGCCTCGGGAGCGGTGGAAACCGGGCACATCCTCGTCGCGGACATCATCTTCACAGTGGGCGCGACCAAGACCCCCGTACTGCTGATCGGCTACAATCCCGACACCGGCATGGGTGGGCCGTGGAGCCTGGGCCAGGGACGGGGGGTGCAGGACGACGATGAGGTAGCCCTCGACCTGTGGCTGGCGCAGCGCAACGGCATCGCAGTGGGCGACCGGCTGGAGTTGCTGGGGCGGCCGTTCACGGTCGTCGGCTTGACCCGGGAGACCGCCTCGTGGATGAGCCCCTACATCTTTATCTCACAGCAGGCCGCCGAAGATGCCCTGCAGATGCCTGGGGGGGCGAGCTTCTACTTTGTGCAACTGGCGGAAGGCGCCGACATAGATGCCGCTGCCCGGGCCGTCGAGGCCCAAGTACCGGGCGTCGATGCGCTGAGGCCGTCCGAGGTTGCCGTGGCCGACCGAGAGGTACTGGCAGCGGTGATGGAGACCCCCATCGTGGTGATGCTCGCCATCAGCGCCATTATCGGCGTGGCGGTCATGGGCCTGACAGCCTACACCGCCGTAGCCGATCGGCGGCGCGACTACGGTGTGTTGAAGGCCATCGGAGCCGGCCGGGGGCGCTTGAACCGGCTGGTCGCTGTCGAAACGATCTGCCGCGCCGCGCTGGGCTTCGTCCTGGGAGCTGGGCTCTCGTATTTGAGCGCCTGGCTGATCATGACCCTCTGGCCGCAGTTTACGATCGTCATCCGGCCCGAGTCGGTGGCATTGGCAGGTGCGGCTGCCCTGGGTATGACCGTCGTGGCTGCCCTGCTGCCCATCCGCCGCGTGGCGGCGATCGATCCGGCGTTAGTCTTTAAGGCCTAGAGGGGGTTTCTCAGTGTTCAAACTTGCCTGGCGCAACCTGACTCGAGAGCGCACGCGGCTGGCCATCAGCGTTGGTGGCGTGGCCCTGGCCGTGGTTCTGATCCTGGCGATGGGGGGTATCTTTGCTGGGGCCGAGGAGCACGCCGTGGCCTATATCCGAAACCAGCCGGCGTCGCTGTGGCTCATGCAGGCCGGGGTAGACAACATGCACATGGCCTCGTCCCTCCTGCCGCCAGGGACGGTGAACCGCGTGCGGGCCGTGGATGGCGTGGCCACCGCAGCCGGCGTGCTCTACGCCAACGCGGGTGTGGACGTGTCGGGTCCCGACCCAGGCGACGCCCTGGTCTTTAGCTACGTCATAGGCACCGATCCCGATGCGCCCTTTGGTGGCCCATGGGAGTTAGTCGAGGGTACGGACAACCTGGCGGCGGACGAGGTCGTCGTGGACCGGGTGCTGGCCCAGCGCCATGGGCTAAACCTGGGTGACACGGTCACCATTCTGGGCAACGACCTGACCATCGCCGGTCTGAGCGAAGATACCTTTGGCATGGCCACGAGCGTGACGTTCGTCAACAAGGCGGCGCTGGCCCGGCTCATGGACGTCCCGCCCGATGCAGCCAGCTACATCCTCGTCCAGCCTGAGCCGGGCGC
>JAMJFU010000150.1:8926-9343 GCA_023544525.1 Anaerolineae bacterium
GGCGCCGATCATACCGGCTTGGCGGCGCGTCTGGAGCAGGCCGTGCCCGAGGCCAACCTGCTGAGCCAGGAGGCTTTTGCGGCCAGCGACCAGGAGATGATCCGCCAGATGGGCGTGGATGTGATCCGGGCCATGAACCTGGTAGCCTACCTCGTCGGCCTGCTGGTGGTCGGCCTGACGATTTATACCGCCACGGTGGAGCGTTCGCGCGAGTACGGCGTACTGAAAGCCATTGGCGCGGACACGCGTCGCCTGATGGGCGTGGTCATCGCCCAGGCGTTCATGAGCGCGGGGCTGGGCGTAATGCTGGGCATCGGGTTGGCCTACGGCGTCGCCGCACTGGTCAGTGCCATCCTGCCCGAGATGCAAGTGCTGATCGAGGGCCCTGCCCTGCTGCGCCAGCTGCCGGTCCTGACG
>JAMJFU010000151.1 GCA_023544525.1 Anaerolineae bacterium
AGCTCTATATGAATAGTAGACGAGGTATCTGGTTGGCATGGAGCGTCGGGTTGCTGTTTCTGCTGGCAGCTTGCAGCAGTGCAGTGAGCGGCCCCGGCGTGGAGGGGCCCGCGGTCGACACGCCGGTTCCCGGCAGCCCGGACGCTGTGACGGCAGGGGCTCCGGCCACGCCCGACGCGAATGAGGGACCTGTACCGGCGGCGACCGGGACGGACGCGGTCCCTGAAAGTGAGGAGGGCATTTTGACTGAGGACGACCGCCCGGCGCGGCTCAAGAGCATCACGGCGGCTTGGAACACGAATTGGAACCGGCGTACGATCGAGTACGGCGAGCTGCTGTCGGGCGGGCCACCGCGCGACGGCATCCCGTCCATCGACGAGCCCCAGTTTGTGTCTGCGGAGGAAGCGGCCGGCTGGCTGGCCGATAACGAGCCGGTCATCGCCCTGGAGATCGACGAAGATGCCCGGGCCTATCCCCTGCAGATCCTGACCTGGCACGAGATCGTCAACGACGTCGTGGGTGACGTGCCGGTGATCGTCACCTTCTGCCCGCTGTGCAATGCGGCCATCACCTTTGACCGCCGCCTGGAGGGCCAGGTGTACGAGTTCGGCACCTCGGGCCTGCTGCGCAACTCGGACCTGGTGATGTATGACCGCACCACCGAAAGCCTGTGGCAGCAGCTCACGGGCGAAGCGATCGTGGGTGACATGGTGGGCAAGCGGTTGAGGTTCGTGCCCTCGTCCCTGGTCAGCTTTGAAGGCTTTCGCCAGGCCTATCCGCGGGGAAACGTGCTGTCGCGCGATACCGGCTACAGCCGCGACTATGGCCGCAATCCCTACGCCGGCTACGACAGGGCCGACCAGACGCCTTTCTTGTTCGACGGCGAGCTGGACGGCCGCCTGCTGCCCATGGAGCGCGTCGTGACCATCTCGTTCGGGGGCGTGGACGTGGCCTATCCCCTGAGCCTGTTGTCTGACGTGCACGTCGTAGAGGACGCGCAGGCTGGCGTGGATCTCGTCGTCTGGCACGTGCCGGGCACGAGCAGCGCCCTGGATACCGCCACCATTGCCCAGGGTGAGGACGTCGGTGCCACGGGGGTCTTTGATCCCACGCTGGATGGGCGCAAGCTCTCGTTCCGGTTCGAGGATGGCGCCTTCGTAGACAAAGAGACCGGCAGCACCTGGAACGTGCTGGGGCAGGCCGTCGACGGTCCCCTGGCGGGGGAGAGGCTTATACCCATTGTGCACGGCAACCATTTTTGGTTCGCCTGGGCCGCCTTCAAGCCGGACACCATCATCTACCAGACGGAGCCTTGAGCGGACCGCTGCAGGAGGTGGCTGACATGAGTACAAGGTGGAGACGTTCTATGATTGTCGTTGGTCTGGCGCTCATTGCCGCGCTGCTGCTCGCGGCTTGCGGCAGTGCGCTGCCGGGTGAGACAGGACCGGCCGGCGGCGTGGCGCCAACCGCGACAAACGATCAGCCCGCCACGGACTTTCAGCTCGATCTATACCACGGTGGTGGCCTGGTGGATGGGGCGGAGACCAGCCTCTCGGAGGTGCTGGGACTGGGCCGGCCGGTTGTGCTCAACATGTGGGCCGGGCTCTGCCCGCCCTGCCGGCTGGAAATGCCCGACTTTCAGGAGGTGAGCCAGGAGTTCGGCGACAAGATCTCGATCGTGGGCCTGGACGTGGGACCGTTCACCAACCTGGGCAGCAGCCAGGACGGCCGGGCCCTGATCCAGGAACTGGGCATCACCTACCTTACCGGCACCACGACGGACCCGGCGGTGGTGAAAGAATACCAGTTGCTGGGCATGCCCACGACCTACTTTATCAAGCCCGATGGGCAGATTCTCCGGCGCTGGACCGGCTTGTTGACTGCGGACAAACTGACGGAGCTGGTACAGGAGCTGATCGAGGCTTCGGCGGGTTCCTAGAGAGGAAAGTGAAGAGCATGAGTCAGACGAACAGTTCTTCAGCGGAGCCTGCGGCTCCGGTGAAGGCATCTGGTCCCAACTCACCGGTGACCAGCCGTTGGGCCGTCGTTGCTTCCTTGGCCATCCCTGTCCTGCTTGTCGGCGGACTCTTGTTCGTCATGATCAGCTTACGAGACGGGGTCGAGGCTGCGGTGGCCGGCCTGGCCGGCTGGCTGCCGGTGGGCTATGCTTTCGCGGCCGGCATGGTGGCCAGCGTGAACCCCTGCGGCTTTTTGATGCTGCCAACCTACATCGCCTATCACCTGGGCACCCAGGAAGAGGGCTACTACGAGCAACCGGCTGCGGGGCGTGCAGGCAAAGCCCTGGCGCTGGGGCTCGTTACCACCGCGGGCTTCCTGGTCATCCTCACCGGGGTGGGCCTCATCATCGCCGCTGGCGGCCAATGGCTCGTCCGCGTCTTTCCGTACGCTGGCGTGGTCATCGGGGGTGGCATGGCCGTCCTGGGCATCTACCTCCTGATCACGCACCGGACGCTGGGCATCCTGGCGGCCAGCCGGGTGACCGTCAGCCCACAGCGGAACCTGCGCAACGCGTTCCTGTTCGGCATGGCCTACGCCACCGGCTCGCTGAGCTGCACGCTGCCGATCTTTCTCGTGGTCGTCGGCAGCTCCCTGGCCAGCCAGGGCCTGGTCGATTCCACCGTCCAGTTCATCGGCTATGGCCTGGGCATGGGGGCGATCCTGATCGCAGTGACGGTCGGCGCGGCCCTGTTCCGCGGGGCGGTTTCCCGCGGACTGCGCATGGCGTTGCCCTACGTCCATCGCATGAGCGCCCTGTTCCTGCTCGGGGCAGGTGCTTACCTGGTCTACTACTGGTTGTTCATTGCTCGCCTCTAGGCGTCTCCCAGGCCAAGGCCAACGCCACGTTTGACGGGATGTGCAATTTAGATTATAGTAAATATCGAAACTCTCCGCTCGACATGAGCTCACACTGAGGAGGATTATGATGTCTGACTTTTCCAATCGTGTTGTTATAGTCGCCGGGGCATCCGGCAACCTGGGCCAGGCCACGGCCCGGGCCTTCCACTCGGCAGGGGCGAACCTGGTCCTGTTGGATCGCGCGCCCGACCGGCTGCCGCAGCTATTCTCCGAACTGGCCGGTTCGCCGGACCATCTGCTGCTTGGCTCCGTGGACGCCGCCAATGCCGAGTCGGTCGAGGGCGCGGTGCAAAGCGCCCTGGAGCGCTTTGGCCGCATCGACGTGCTGGCCAACGCCGTGGGTGGCTACCGGGCCGGCCAACCTGTCCACGAGACGTCCCTGGACACCTGGGACTTTATGCTGAACCTGAACGCGCGCACGGCCTTTGTGCTGAGCCGGGCCGTCGTGCCGCACATGCTGGCCCAGGGCTCGGGCAAGATCGTCCACGTGGCGGCGCGCGCTGCCCTGGCAGGCAGCGCCAAGGCTGCCGCCTACAGCGCCTCGAAGGCCGCCACGGTGCGACTGATGGAGAGCCTGGCGGCCGAGCTCCGGCAGGCGAACATCAACGTCAACTGCGTGCTGCCGGGCACCATCGATACCCCACAGAACCGGGAGTCCATGCCCAAGGCGGACCACAGCCGCTGGGTGCCGCCGGAGGCCATCGCCGACGTGATCCTCTTCCTCGCCTCCGACGCCGCCTGGGCGGTCAACGGGGCGGCGGTGCCTGTCTATGGCCAAAGCTGAAGGGACGCATCGGCTGAATGGAGTAGGGTGGACGGACGGCGGATCCGATATGACTTTGTCCGCCAAGAGAGGAGAGCAAGGATGTCGACAGCCATGACTGCTGAGCATCAACGCCTGGCCGATTCCGAGGCCCGGCGCGCCGACTGGAAAAAGTGGGGCCCCTACCTCAGCGAGCGAGCCTGGGGCACCGTCCGCGAGGACTATAGCGCCACCGGCGAAGCCTGGGACTATTTTCCCCACGACCACGCCCGCAGCCGGGCCTACCGCTGGAACGAGGACGGCCTGGCCGGCGTGAGCAATCGTTTCCAGAACCTGTGCCTGGGTCTCGCCCTGTGGAACGAGCGGGATCCCATCCTCAAGGAACGGCTCTTTGGGCTGACCGGCGGCGAGGGCAATCATGGCGAGGACGTGAAGGAGTACTACTTTTACCTGGACAGCACGCCCACCCACTCCTACATGAAAATGCTCTACAAGTATCCCCAGGTCGAGTATCCCTACGCCCAACTGGTGGAGGAAAACCGCCGGCGAGGCCGTGAGGCACCCGAGTTCGAGCTGGTGGACGCGCTGCGGGACGCCTTCCAGGAGGGGCGATATTTCGACGTGTTTGTGGAGTACGCCAAGGCCGGCCAGGAGGACATCCTGGGCCGCATCACGGCCGTCAATCGTGGGCCAGAACCGGCGCCCATCCACGTGCTGCCCCATCTGTGGTATCGCAACGACTGGTCGTGGGGCTATGGCCATGCGCGTTCCCAACTGCGGGCCGCGGGACCGGGCGCCGTCCACACCGAGCACCGCCACCTGGGGGAGCGTTGGTGGTACGTTGATGAGGGCGACCACGAGGGTTCGCCCCTACTGTTCACCGAAAACGAGACCAACATGGAGCGGCTGTTCGGCGTGCCCAGTGCCACGCCCTACGTCAAAGACGGCATCCACGAGGCGGTGGTGGAGGGACGCTTAGATCGCGTGAACCCGGAGCAGGCTGGCAGCAAGGTTGCCGCGCACTTTCAAGCCGTCGTCGCACCTGGCGAGGCGTTCACCGTGCAGGTGCGCTTCTCGGACACGCCACACGAGGATCCGTTTGGCGACCTGGAGGCGGTTTTCGAGCAGCGCATCGCCGAAGCCGACGAGTTCTATGCGGCCGTCCAGCGCCCGGGGCTCAGTGACGACGAGCGGCGGGTGCAACGGCAGGCGCTGGCGGGCTTGATGTGGAGCAAGCAGTTCTACCACTACAGCGTCGAACTATGGCTGGAGGGCGATCCGGCCCAACCGGACCCGCCCGAGGCGCGCAAGGGGGGCCGCAACGCCGATTGGGGCCACCTCTACAACCTGGATGTGCTGTCCATGCCCGACAAGTGGGAGTATCCCTGGTATGCCGCCTGGGACCTGGCCTTCCATACCTTGCCCATTGCCCTGGTCGATCCCGAGTGGGCCAAGCGCCAGATCATCCTGTTGCTGCGCGAGTGGTACATGCACCCCAATGGGCAGCTTCCGGCCTACGAGTGGGCCCTGGGCGACGTCAACCCACCGGTGCATGCCTGGGCGGCCTGGCAGGTGTACAAGCTCTCCGGCGGGGACGACACCGCCTTCCTGGAGCGGGTCTTTCACAAGCTACTGCTCAACTTCACCTGGTGGGTCAACCGCGAGGACGTGGACGGTCGCAACGTCTTCCAGGGCGGCTTTTTGGGACTGGACAACATCGGCGTTTTTGACCGCAGCGCGCCTCTGCCCACCGGCGGGCACATCGAGCAAGCCGACGGCACGGCCTGGATGGCCACCTACAGCCTCAACATGCTGTGCATCGCTTTGGAGTTGGCCCGCACCAGGCCGGCCTACGAAGACGTGGCCACCAAGTTCTTCGAGCACTTTGTCTACATTGCCAACGCCTTCTACGACATGGGCGACCAGGGTGTCAGCCTGTGGAACGAGCAGGATAGCTTCTTCTACAACGTGCTCCACGTACCGGGGGGCGACATGGTCCCGGTGCCGGTGCGTTCCTTCGTCGGCCTGGCCCCCCTCTTTGCCGTGGACAGCCTGGGGTCGGAGTCCTTGGAGAAGCTGCCCCGCTTCCGCCGGCGGCTGGAATGGTTCCTCGAGTTCCGGCCACAAGTGGCGGCACGGGTAGCGCCTTTCAACGAAAAAGGCGCCCACGGCGAGTACCAACTGGCGGTCCTGAACCGCGACAAGCTGGTGCGCATGCTGGAACCGATCTTCGACCCGGATGAATTCCTCTCTGACCATGGGTTGCGCTCCCTATCTCGCTACCACGCGGAACATCCTGTCCGGTGGAACGTGGATGGCCAGGTCTACGAGGTGCACTACGAGCCGGCCGAATCGAGCAGCGGGATGTTCGGCGGCAATTCGAACTGGCGGGGGCCGGTCTGGTTCCCGGTCAACTACCTGATGATCGAGGCCCTGCGCAAATACCACCACTTCTATGGCGAATCATGCAAAGTAGAGGTGCCCAAAGGCTCGGGCAACTGGCTCACGCTGGGCGAGGCGGCCGACGAGCTGTCCCGGCGCCTGGCGCGCATCTTTCTGCGGGACGAGGCAGGCGGGGGCAGACGGCCGGTGTTCGGTGGGGAGTCCTTGTTCCAGGATGATCCTCACTGGCGCGATCACGTCCTGTTCCACGAGTACTTTCACGGCGACAACGGCGCCGGCATCGGCGCCAGCCACCAGACCGGCTGGACGGCGCTCGTGGCGAACTTGCTCCAACGGGGCGAGGATGCCGGCTGCCCCTATTGCACGCAGGGCCTGCGGGAGGCTCCCGATGAGAGATGAGCCAGAGGGACTGCCGTCCGTCATATCCTTTGGGCGCGAGGTCTGCGGCGACTTGGCGGCTGCCGAACAGCGCGAGTGGCTGGTGACCAATGGGCTGGGCGGCTACGCCTCGGGCACCGTGGCCGGCCTGCTGACCCGCCGTTACCACGGGTTGCTGGTCGCCGCGCTGCCACCGCCGCACGGCCGTTGGCTCTTGCTGACCCGGCTGGACGAGACGGCCACCTACGAAGGGCAGGCCTATGCCTTGTTCAGCAATCGTTGGACAGGCGGGCAGGTGGAGCCCGCCGGCTACCGTACCCTGGAGCGCTTTCACCTGGAGGGGACCACGCCCGTGTGGTCGTATGCCCTCCAGGACGCGCTACTCGAGAAACGGATCTGGATGGAGCCAGGGGCCAACACGACCTACGTGCGCTACGATCTGCGGCGAGGCGCGGCCCCCCTGACCCTCTCGGTGAAGGCCATCGTCAACCACCGGGACCACCACGGCAATACGCGCGCCGGGGGCTGGCAGCCCGAGATCGAGGCCGTGCCCGGAGGGTTACGTGTGGGCGCCGATCTCTACCTGCTCGGCACCGGCGCCGTGGTGGCGACGGCGTTCGACTGGTACCGGGGCTACTGGCTGGCCCAGGAAGCATACCGGGGCCTGGATGCCTTCGACGACAACCTCTACGCGGGGCAGTTTGAGGTGGTCCTGTCGCCGGGCGACTCCTGGACGTTAGTGGCCACCGCCGAGGAGGCGGCGCTCCGCAGCGCAGAGCCCGATCCTGGGCTGGATGGTCGCAGTGCCTACGCCAGACGGCAGGCTCATGAGGCCCAGCTCCTGGGGCGGAGCGGCCTGGAGAACGCCCCGGATCGGGTCCGGCAGTTGGTCCTGGCCGCCGACCAGTTCGTCGTGCGCCGCGCCGTCGGAGACGACCCCGACGGCCGGTCGATCATCGCCGGTTATCACTGGTTCGCCGACTGGGGGCGGGACACGATGATCGCCCTGCCCGGCCTGACCCTGGCCACCGGCCGCCCGGAGCTGGCGGCCACGATACTGCGCACCTACGCGGCTTTTGTGGACCAGGGGATGCTGCCCAACCGCTTCCCTGAACGGGGCGAGGCCCTTGACGACAGCGAATACAACACCGTCGACGCCACCCTGTGGTACTTTGAGGCCATCCGGGCTTACTACGCAGCGACGGAGGATGACACCTTGGTGCGCGACCTCTATCCCGTGCTGCAAGAGTTCGTGCGCTGGCATCTGCAGGGCACGCGCTATGGCATCCACGTGGACCCGGCTGACGGCCTGTTGTATTCCGGAGAGGAGGGAGTCCAGCTCACCTGGATGGATGCCAAGGTGGGCGACTGGGTAGTCACCCCCCGCAGCGGCAAGGCCGTGGAGATCAATGCTTTATGGTACAACGCCCTGCGGGTCATGGCCGATTTCGCACACCTCGTGGATGAGCCCGCAGACCAGTACGAGGCTCTGGCCAGCAAGGTGCAGGCCAGTTTCGGCCGCTTCTGGACCGACGCCCTGGGCTATTGCTACGACGTCGTCGACGGCCCGGACGGGGATGACGCCAGCCTGCGCCCCAACCAATTGCTGACGGTGTCGTTGCACCACAGCCCCCTGGGGCAGGCGCAGCAGCGGGCGATCGTCGACGTGTGCGGCCGCCACCTGCTGGCGTCCCATGGCCTGCGCAGCCTGTCGCCGGGCGATCCGGCCTACGTGGGCCATTATGGCGGCGACCAGCGCCGGCGCGACGGGGCCTACCACCAGGGCACCGTCTGGGCCTGGCTCATCGGCCCCTTTGTCAGTGCCCACCTGAGGGTCTATGGCGATCGCGCCCTGGCGCGCTCCTACCTGGTGCCCCTGCTCGACCATCTATCAGGCGGGTGTGTGGGCAGCATCAGCGAGATCTTTGACGGGGATCCACCCTTTGCGCCCCGCGGTGCCATTGCCCAGGCCTGGAGTGTAGCCGAGGTACTGCGCGCCTGGCGGGCAACAGACCGAATGAAGGAGGAATTGAGGACATGAAAGGTTTGACGAACAAGGTGGTACTCGTCACCGGCGGGACGTCGGGCATCGGCCAGGCGATCGCCGTGCGCTTTGCCGCGGAAGGGGCGCACGTGGCCATCAACTATCGCAGGAGCAAAGAGGACGCGGCCGAGACCGACGAGATGGTTCACCGCGCGCTGGAGCAGTGTGTCCACGATGTGGAAGCCCACGGCGTCAATCACATCCTGGTGCAGGCCGACCTCGCCAAAGAGGACGAGGTGCAGCGCATGGTTCAGGAGGTTATCGAAAAACTGGGCGGCCTGGATATCCTGGTCAACAACGCCGGTATCCAGGTCACAGCCGACTCGCACGAGATGCGGATCGCCGACTTTGATCGCGTCCTGGCAGTCAACCTGCGCGGGGCTTTCGTGGCGGCCCAGGCGGCCATCCGCCACTTCCTGGCCGAGGAGAAAGCCGGCGTAATCATCAACGTCTCCAGTGTGCACCAAGAGATCCCCAAGCCGCGCTTCCTGGGCTATTCGGTCAGCAAGGGCGGCATGCAGAACCTGACCCGAACGCTGGCGCTGGAGTATGCCGGCCGGGGCATCCGCGTCAACAGCATCGGACCCGGGGCCACCATCACGCCCATCAACCGTGCCTGGGTGGACGATCCCGAAAAGGCGGCTGATGTGCGACAACACATCCCTATGGCCCGCGCCGGCACGGCGGAGGAGATGGCCGCGGTGACCGCTTTTCTGGCTTCGGAAGAGGCAGCGTACATCACCGGCCAGACGCTCTTCGTGGACGGCGGGCTGACCCTCTACCCCGACTTTCGCACGGCATGGTCCTCCGAATGATGAACGG
>JAMJFU010000152.1 GCA_023544525.1 Anaerolineae bacterium
GCAGGGGCCAGTGCCGCTAGAGGACCAACTGCGCCGGCTGGACAGGGAGGATCGCGAGGCGTGGCGCAAGCTGGTCAAGGACCGGCAGGGGCGGTCGGCGGGCACCCAGGCCTTCCTGGCCCTCTGTTGGGCCGACGGGCAGCGCTCGCTGCTCGACATCGCCGGCCTGGTAGAGATGGAGGTTGGCGTGCGGGACGTGGAGCTGCTGCTACGCTACTTCGAGCTGCTGGAAAAGCTGGGCCACGTGTCGTTTGCCTGACCAGGCGCGCTCACAACTCAATCTGCCGCGCCAGCCAGTCGCGTAGCACCGTGAAGAACTCGGCCCGGACCGCCTTCTCGAGCCAGGGATAATGCCCACAGCACTCCCACTCGCGGTACTCGAGCTGGGGCAGATAGGCCCGCAGGCTGGCCTCGATCATGTGCCCCGGATGCGGATCGACAGCTCCGTGGAGCATGAGGACCGGTGCGTCGATCGCCGTGAACGCCGCGGGGTACACCCCCGCTTCCTGCAGGCGCATCATGTCCTGCCAGGTCTCCTCGTGGGCGCGCGCGTCGCACGTCGCCGGCTCGGCATCCGTGTACTCGAGCTCATAGGAATCCAGGGGCAGGACCAGCCTGGCTTGGGCACACAGGCGTTCGTCAGGATCGGGATACTGCTCCGCCAGGCGTTCGACGCGCGCCCGGACAGGGTCGGTCATGCGCGCCTGGCGGATGGCACGCATGCGCTGGCGGGACGCCGGGTCAAAGGTGCCACAGCCGATCAGGGCCAGCGAGGTCACGGAACCTGGATGGGCGGCGGCATAGCACAGGGCCAACATGGCTCCCCAGGAGTGGCCCACGAGGGCGGGTGGCACCTCGCCGGCACACGATGTCACCACCTCGTGAAGGTCGGCGACGTGGCGGGCCACAGTCAGTGGTTCTCCGCCGCTGCCCCGCTGGAAGGGCTCGAGGACGCGGAATGGAGCGGCCAGCCCACGGGCCACGGGCGCCATGTAGCCCGCTGCCCCAGGCCCTCCGTGCAGGACGATCACGTCTGGTCCGGTGCTGCCATAGCCTCGGATATGCAGCACGGTCTCTGGGGAGTTTCTAGGTCGTCTCATGCCTTCCCGATTCGAACGAGTGAGCCCTTACTGCAGCCTGAGAAGTCACTGCCTTGGCGCCCTCTAGCACCACAACCGCGCTTGCTTTGGCGAATCAGTCTGATATTTCGCTCATTCAGCCAGATCCGTCATGCTCGCTCCAAGGAAACGTCTACCTGACTAGACGCACGAGGTAGAGGGTCTCTGGCTCCTTTCTTCGTATCCTCTTCTCCAAATACAAAGCCCCCACCGCTCAGGTGGGGGACTGGCAACGACCAGCAAAGCCCTGCTCCCCTAGCCCGGAAACTCGTCGGCGTTGCTCGCCGCCTCCAAGAACCGGCCAAACGCCTTCAAGTCAGCCTCCAGTGCTGCGAACGTTGGCCGCAAATCCACGACCAGCTTGCCCAGCTTGTCCGACTCAAAACTCCAGGTGTACAAGTTGCGCACCAGGTGGCGGAAGCGCAAGTATGGCTCTAGCCTGGCTGCAGTCTCGCTACGGAGGACTGCCGGGCGCACACCTTCAGCGTCGAGGGTCATCTGCGTCAGCAACTCTCTGTGCCAGGCTGGACCACTAGGTACGAAGCCGTCTATCTCTCGCCCTATCCACTCAAAGATGCGTTCTACGCCGTTGTAGAAGCTGTGTAAATTGATCGCCACGGAATCCAGGAAGAAGGTACTATGCTGTTCGTTGTGCTGGACTTGCTCCTGGGCCTGAATGACCTTGAGGGCCGCGCGATCTAGCTCTGCCAATTCGGCATCAATGCGTTCCTGAAGAATCCGATAACGAGGGATCATAGCGGCACCCCCTCCTCCTCAATCAACCTTCGCAGGCCAGGCGAGCAATCGGCCAGGTCTACCAGGTCCAATTCCAGCGAGCAAGCCGCGGCAGCCGCAGCCCAGGCTCGGAAGAACTCTGATGGCGCAATACCCGAAACCGCCAGATCGACGTCCGAGCGTTCCGTGAACGGGCCTTGACGGGCCAGCGAACCAAAGGCAATAACCTCTCGGGCCCCAAAACGGCTCCGCAAGATAGCCGCAACCTCGCGAGCGGCCACCCAAGCCTCCTCGCGCCGCCGCGCCCAGGCTGCCTGCTCGGCCAGCCAGCGACGGCGGATGTGTGGTAGATACGCTGCATAATCCTCGTCCACCGCTACATCATCTTTGGCGGGTAGAACCGCGCTTTCGGTAGCCATGACCCTCCCTCGTCATCATCCATTATAGCACGAAGCCATCCGCTGTACAAGAGTGCTTCTCACAGGAAAACCACCTGAGCCCCCGCGAAGCCATGAGCTGAGCCCGTTCTGGCCCTCGGAAAGTCTGCCGTAGCGAGATGGCTTGCGCGGCCGTCCAAGCCGGGGTATAATGACTTGCCAAACTCGCCCAAGGGTCAACGAGGAGGGAAGTACATGCACATTCTGGTTACGGGCGGCGCCGGCTACATCGGCAGCGTGGTCGTCGAGGAGCTGGTCCGCCGCGGCGACCAGGTGACCGTCTACGACAACCTGTCGCAAGGGCACCGGGCGGCAGTGCACCCCGGCGCTGCCTTCGTGCAGGGGGACCTGGCCGACAAGGCAGCCCTCACCACCCTCTTTGACGAAGGGGGGGTTCATGCAGTCATGCACTTTGCCTCCCATACGTTGGTGGGCGAGTCGATGCAGGCGCCCTTCAAGTATCTGGGTGCCAATGTCACCAACGGGCTGAACCTGCTGCAGACCATGGTCGGGCACGGCGTGAAGCGTTTCATCCTCTCCTCCACGGCCAACCTCTTTGACCAGCCGGTCCGGATGCCCATTGACGAGACGGAGCCGATCGTGCCCGGCAGCCCCTACGGCGAGTCCAAGTTCATCCTGGAACGGGTGCTCTATTGGCTGGATCAGATCCATGGCCTGCGCTACGCCGCTCTGCGCTATTTCAACGCCGCGGGCGCGAGCCAGGAGCGCGGCGAGGATCACGATCCCGAGACCCACCTCATCCCCTTGGTGCTGCAGGTGGCTTTGGGTCAGCGTGACCACATCGTGGTCTTTGGCAGCGACTATCCCACCCGCGACGGCACCTGCGTGCGGGACTATATCCACGTGGTGGACCTGGCCCAGGCCCACATCCTGGCCTTGGACGCCCTGGACGAGGGCAGCAGGACCTACAACCTGGGCAACGGCATGGGCTACACCGTCCGTGAGGTGATCGAAACAGCGCGCGAGGTGACGGGGCAGGACATTCCAGCAGTGGACGGCCCGCGCCGGCCCGGCGATCCACCGACCCTCGTCGCCGGCTCCGCCCAGCTCCGCGCCGAATTGGGCTGGGAGCCCCGCTATCCGGAGTTGCGCGACATTGTGGGCAGCGCCTGGAACTGGCACCGCGCGCACCCCCACGGCTACAGCGCATGACGACCAGGGCTATTGCTAGCTCACCTGACCTGTCGTTCTCTGTCATTGCGAGGCTGAACCTGTGCGCATCGCCATCAACGCCTGGTTCCTGAGCCAGCCGGGCACTGGCAGCGGGCAATACCTGCGCGGGCTGCTGCGCGGCATGGCCGAGGCAGGGATCGATCACGAGATCCTGCTGGTCACCCCCTCCGGGGCTTTCGAGCTGGAGGTCCCCGGCCTCCAGGTCGATATTCAGACCCTCAGCGCGGCATTTTGGCGGGGCAACCTGGGTAAGGTGCTCTTCGAGCAGGTGGCCTTCCCGTGGGTTTGCCGCCGCTGGGGAGCCGAACTGGTCCACGTGCCCTATTGGGGCTCACCACTGTGGCCCCCTGTGCCCACAGTGGTGACCATCCACGACCTGATCCCCTTGCTCCTGCCAGCCTATCGTGGCGGGCCGCTGGTGCGCCTCTATACCCGGCTCGTATCGGCCACGGCCCGGCGGGCCACCTGGGTACTCACCGACTCCCAGGCGTCCAAGCAGGACATCCAAGCGAATCTCGACGTGCCAGAGGAGCGAGTGCAGGCCGTCTACCTGGCAGCCGCCGAGCATTTCCGGCCGGAGCCGCGGCCCGAGGACGAGGCCATCCGGCGCCACTACGATCTGCCGCAGCGTTACGTCCTCTACCTGGCAGGCCACGACGTGCGCAAGAACGTAGCCGGCCTGATCGAGGCCTTCGCTACCGTGGTCCAGGGCGATGCCGACGTGAGCCTGGTCGTCGGCGGGCGGCTGCCTGCCCAGAGCCGGCCGCCTCTCTACGACCCGCGCCCCCTGGCCCAGGAGCTGGGCATCGCCCAAGACGTGCACTTTGTGGGCTGGGTCGAAGAAAGCCACAAGCCGGCACTCTACCGGGGGGCAGCCTGCGCCGTCTTTGCCTCGCGCTACGAGGGCTTTGGCCTGCCGGTGCTGGAGGCCCTGGCCTGTGGCACGCCCCTGATCACCACCACGGCCAGTTCGCTGCCCGAGATCGCTGGCGACGCCGCCATGGTCGTCGATCCGGACGACACGGCTGCCCTGGCTGGTGCCATCCTGGCCTGCCTGGTAGACGAGACGCTGGCGGCAGAGCTCCGCCAACGAGGCCCGGTGCAAGCCGCCCAGTTCCGCTGGGCGGACACTGCGCGCCAGACCCTGGCTGCCTACCAACAGGCAGCGAAGCGGGCCGGAGGGTAGCCGGCCGTGCGCGTGCTGATGGTCTCCAAGGCCTGCCTGGTGGGCGCCTACCAACGGAAGCTGGAAGAGTTGGCGGCCCTGCCCGGCATGGAGCTAACAGTGATGGTGCCTCCCTACTGGCGCGACGAGCGGGGGCGGGTGGAGCTGGAACGCCAGCACACCGGCGGCTATGAACTGGTCGTGGAGCCGATGGCCCTCAACGGTCACTTTCACCTGCACTTTTATCCGGGGTTGCGCCGCCGGATACGGCAGGTGCAGCCACAGCTGGTGCACATCGACGAGGAGCCTTACAACGTCGCGACAGCCCATGCCCTGCGACTGGCACAAGGGGCTGGTGCACGCACCCTCTTCTTTTCGTGGCAGAATATCCTGCGGCGCTATCCCTGGCCCTTCCACCTGCTGGAGCGCTACGTTCTGCGCCGTGTCGATTATGCCATCGTCGGCAACCAGGCCTCCGGCCGCGTATGGCGGGCCAAAGGCTACCAGGGACCCATGGCCGTCATTCCCCAGTTTGGGATCGATCCCCAGGCCATGAGTCCTGCGACCGGCGTCCAGCAGCGACAGGCCGCAGGCCGGGGGTTCATCGTCGGGTACGTTGGCCGCCTGGTAGCCGAGAAGGGGGTGGATCTGCTGCTCGAAGCGCTGTCCGGGCTGGAAGGCACCTGGCGGGCCTATATCCAGGGCAGCGGTCCGGAGCGGGACGCGCTCCAGGCCCAGGCCCGGCAGCTGGGCCTGGGCCAGCGCGTGTCCTTCGACGAGTGGATCCCCTCTGCGCAGATGCCGGGCTACTATCGCCAACTGGATGTGCTCGTACTGCCCTCCCGTACGCGTCCCAACTGGAAGGAACAATTCGGCCGGGTGCTGGTAGAGGCCATGGCCTGTGGCGTCCCGGTCGTCGGTTCAGATTCAGGCGAGATCCCCAACGTCATTGGCGATGCCGGGCTGGTCTTTCCAGAAGATGATGCCGCTGCCCTGAGACAGCACCTGGCCGACCTGCTGCTGGACCCGGGCCTGCGCCTGGAGCTAGCCCAACGGGGACGGGAGCGGGTGTTGGCCCACTACACCCAGGCCCAGGTCGCAGCCCAAACCTACCAGGTCTACCAGGAGATCCTGGAGGCCGGGTAGGGCGCTTCTCGCGCCAGCGCTGGTGATCCTCCAGATCTTGGCTTCCGGGATCGGTTGAGCAAGGCGATCCGAAACGAGATCCCTCCCCGGGCTACGAGTCGAAAGAAGGTGTTTGGCGTTCAGCACGAGACGTGGTATACTGGTGGCGAGAGGACCCAACAGATAGGAGAGGACCATGGATCTGGGCGTGTGGCGTGACATTTCCCTCATGTGGCTGGTCTTTCTTACCTTCATCGCCGTCCTGCCCGTGGGCATCGTCCTTTTCTTTGCCATCAAGGCTATGCGCCGGCTGAGACAGATAACCAAGCTCTACCTGCCGGTTGCCCAGGACAAGGCCAGGCTGGTCGCCACCAGGAGCGAGGAGATCAGCCAGAAGATAGCCGAGCCGGTCATCAAGACCTACGCCAAGACGGCACAGGTCAATACCATCGCCAAATCGATCCGGAGGAGGAACGGGACATGAACCTCAGACAGAGGAGCATCATCGTGGGAGCGGTCTTGGGAGCCGGGCTGGGTGCCCTGGGTGGTTACCTGTTCACCCGCGGGGCCGAGGTGCTCCGCGATGAACGTGGGGAAGAAGAGGTTTCCCTGCAGGCGCTACCACCTGGTGAGTTGGTCAAGATCTTTATCGCCATCATGGGCGTGCTACGCGGCGTGGCCGAGTTAGGAGAGCGAGTCTAGACGGCCCGGGCCCCTCAAAGGCCCTGGCCGATCACAGCACCGGCCGACGGGAGGGTTTGACACCTCCCTGTTTCGAGACTATAATCCTCCCCTGGCGACGATACGCCACCATGCAAGGAGGCATGAGCGTGTACGAAATCCTGGTCAAAGAGGACCTGGCCCCTGTCACCAAGTTGTTTGAGGTGAGGGCTCCGGTCGTGGCGAAAAAAGCCAAGGCTGGCCAATTTGTCATTGTGCGCGTTGACGAAGCGGGTGAGCGGATCCCACTGACGATCGCCGATTACGACCGCGATCGAGGGAGCGTCACCCTCGTGGTGCAAGAGGTGGGCAAGACGACCATGCAAATGGGCGCCATGGAGGCAGGCGACCATCTTGCCACCGTTACGGGCCCCCTTGGCATCCCCAGTGAGATTGAGAACCATGGCACTGTCCTCTGTGTGGGCGGTGGCGTGGGCATCGCCCCCATCTACCCCATCGCCCGCGACCTGAAGGCCGCCGGCAACACTGTGCTGTCGATCATTGGCGCCCGCAACAAGGACCTGCTCTTCTGGGAAGACAAGATGCGATCGGTGAGCGACGAATTGATCGTCTGCACCGATGACGGCTCCTACGGCCGCAAGGCCCTGGTCACCATTCCCCTCAAAGAAACGCTCGAGTCGGAACGGCCGGTCGGGCACATTTGGGCCATCGGTCCGGCGATCATGATGAAATTCTGCGCCCTCACCACCCAGCCCTTCGGCGTCCCGACCATCGTCAGCCTCAACTCGATCATGGTCGACGGCACAGGCATGTGCGGAGCCTGCCGTGTAGAGGTCGGCGGGCAGACCCGCTTTGTCTGCGTCGACGGTCCCGAGTTCGATGGGCACCAGGTGGACTGGGATCAGTTGCTGGCCAGGCAACGCATCTATCCCGAGCAGGAAAAGCTGGCCGTCGAGCAGTGGGAGCACGAGTGCCAGTGCGGGAACGGGAGCTAGAAGGAGGCAAGGATGCCTGAAGCAATCAAAGACCTGCCCAAGCACGAGCGAATGAAGCTGCCACGCCAGCCCATGCCGACCCAGGAAGCCAAGGCCCGAGCTCGGAACTTTGACGAGGTAGCGCTGGGCTACCCCCAAGAGACAGCACTGATGGAGGCTATGCGCTGCTTGCAGTGCAAGCGGCCCAAGTGTGTCGAGGGTTGCCCGGTGGGGGTGAATATTCCCGAATTCATCCAGCATCTGAAAGAGGGGGACATGCCCGCGGCCGTGCGATCCCTCAAGGGCGATAACAACCTGCCTGCCATCTGTGGCCGGGTCTGCCCCCAGGAGACCCAATGCGAGGCGCTCTGCGTGGTGGGCAAAAAAGGGCAGCCGGTGGCCATCGGCCGGCTGGAGCGGTACGTCGCCGACTGGGATCTGGCCCATGCCTCCCCGCCACCCGAGGTGCCAGCACCAACCGGCAAGAAGGTTGCGGTGATCGGCTGTGGCCCCGCAGGGCTGACCTGCGCCGGTGACCTGGCCCGCTATGGGCACAAAGTCACCATTTTTGAGTCACTGCATGCGCCTGGCGGCGTACTGATCTATGGCATTCCCGAGTTTCGCCTCCCCAAGGGCACCGTGCACGCCGAAGTGGACTATGTGCGCAGCCTGGGTGTTGAGGTCCGCCTGGACACGGTCATCGGCAAGACGTACACCCTGGACGAACTGCTCAACGAGCAGGGCTACGACGTAGTTTTCCTGGGAACCGGGGCCGGGTTGCCGATGTTCATGCACATCCCTGGCGAGAACTACAATGGGGTCTATTCGGCCAACGAGTTTTTGACGCGCGTCAACCTGATGAAGGCCTACCTGTTCCCTGAGTGGGATACGCCGGTCAAGGTGGGCACCAAAGTCGCGGTGGTGGGTGCCGGGAACGTGGCCATGGACGCCTCGCGCTGTGCGCTGAGGCTGGGCGCCGAGAGGGTACACATCGTCTATCGCCGCTCACGGGAGGAGGTGCCGGCGCGAGCGGAAGAGGTACACCACGCCGAGGAAGAGGGCATTCGCTTCGACTTTCTGACCAACCCCGTCGAGATCTATGGGGACGAGAAAGGCTGGGTGCGGGGCATGCGCTGCATCCGCATGAAGCTCGGCGAGCCGGATGCCAGTGGCCGGCGCCGCCCGCTGCCCATCGAAGGCTCCGAGTTCGACATGGATGTCGATATGGTCGTCATGGCCCTGGGTACCCGGCCAAACCCGATGGTCTTTACCGAGGCCGGTGGCCTGGAGCGGACCAAGTGGGGCACAGTGGTGGCCGACGCCGAGACAGGCAAGACGACGAAGGACAGGGTTTGGGCCGGTGGAGACATCGTAACCGGCGCAGCGACGGTCATCTCGGCCATGGGCGCCGGCAAGAACGCCGCCGCAGACATAGACCGTTTCCTCCGCGGCGAAGCAGTCGCCGCGGTTGAGGACAGAGCCGCAGCAGCCGCTGGCTAGCCTGTCATTTGAGCGGGTTCCTCGCCCCCGGCCGTTTCTGGCCGGGGGCTTTTTGTGCCCCGGAAAACAGGGAGCCTGGCCTCAACCGATCGGGTTTGTTGCCCTGGCGTTCATGGTCCGTTGGCCGCAGGCTTGACCGCTCTGCCGTAGGTGTGGAGTTCGTTGGCCGTTGAGAAGCCATAGGGGCCCTGGCCGAGCCTGCACCCCTCGATCAACAGGTGCCGCATCCTGTCCAAATCGCGCCGATCCGTGTAAGGACGTGCTGCCTTCATCGCAGTTCACAATCTCCAGGTGCGTAGCCGGCGGCTGCCAGGGCGAG
>JAMJFU010000153.1 GCA_023544525.1 Anaerolineae bacterium
CTGTGAAATAGGGACCCGGTTCCGAGAGGGGGAAGGAGGCGGGCATCGGGGTGGCCTCAACGCCAGCGGGTCCCCTAACGGTCTCCTGGGGGGGCGCCGTGGCCTGTGGCATGGAGGGGGTCGTTGCACACGTGGCCAGCAGGCAGGCAAGGAGCACCCCGAAAGTGAACGATATCTGTCGGTGCATCAACATCCTCCTGATTCATCGGCGTTGGCCGCCGGGCGACAGAGTGGAGCGGGTCTGCGTGAACGCAGCACCGACCGCGTCCTCCACGTAGCTCACCTCCTGCGAGGCGACGTGCTGAACCCGCCCGCGCCAGCGGGCGTGACCCTCGGCATCCGTCTCCTGCTCTCGAACATGGCTCCTCCGGCTGCAACTGTGCAGTGAATACAGCACACGGACCCTTCTGGTGTGGCGAATATTGTAACACGGGTTGCCCGGCTGTGCAACGATCGGGAAGGACGGTTTGGCCGCGATGCGATCACAGGGCTCGCCGTTGCAGGCGTGCTGAACGCGCCATTGATCCCTCGAAGGGGTGAGCAAGAAAGGGAAAAGTGCCGAATTAAAGGCTTGACAACGGTCAGGGGATCGGATATAATGCAGCCATTGGTCTTGAAAACGATTTCATAATAACGTTTCCACAGAGCGTGTCAGGCCGCGATCCAGTTGCACCGAGGAGCAACCATTGCCCACGATTAGCGATGTTGCTGAACGGGCCGGCGTGTCACCGGCGACAGTTTCCCGCGTCATCCATGGTTCGCGCAATGTGCGACGCTCGACCCGCGAACGGGTCGAGCGCGCCATCCAGGAACTGGGCTACGTCCCCAGCGCAGTAGCCCAGAGCCTACGATCGAAACGCACACGCTCCCTGGCCCTGCTCGTCCCCGATATCACCAATACATTCTGGACCACGGTCGTTCGCGGGGTGCAAGACGTCGCCCAACGACATGGCTATTCCGTCCTCCTGTGCAACACCGACGAAGACCTGGCCAAGCAACTCGACTACCTTGACTTTGTGGTCCGCCAGCAGGTGGACGGTGCCATCATTGCCCCCTATGACTCTGATGCCGGACACCTGGACAAGTTGCGACAACGCGATATCCCCACAGTCATTATCGACAGGCGTATTGAGGGCTGGGAGGTCGACTCCGTGGCCGGCGACTCCGTCTCGGGCTCGCGGGCACTGGTGCAGCACCTCATCAGCCTGGGCCACCGGCGGATCGCCATGATCTCGGGGCCTGCCATCACCTCCACCGCTGAGGACCGCGTGGCGGGCTATCGCCTGGCCTTGAAGGATGCCGGCATCCTCTTCGATCCACGCTTGATCCATCGGGGTGAGTACAAGAGTTCGTCGGGCAAAGCCCTGCTGGGCCAGGTATTGGACGAGGATCCCCCGCCCACAGCCATCTTTGCTGCCAACAACGCGCTGGCTGTGGGGGCCATCGATGCCCTGGAGGAGCGTGGCCTGCGGGTCCCCCAGGATATCGCCCTTGTCTGCTTTGACGATCTGCCCAACACCTCCCTTATCTTCCCCTTCCTGACCGTCGTGGCTCAGCCGGCCTATGACATGGGGGTCAATGCTGCTCAGCTGCTGCTGAGCCGGATCCACAGCGAGGTCAGCCTGCAGCCCCGCCACGTCACCCTGCCGGTTCGTTTGATTGTGCGCCATTCCTGTGGCAGCCAACTCGGCTCCAATGGCCGGGTCCCGCTCAGCCTGCCGATATCAAAGGAAGGGCTGGCACCGGGCGTCCTGGTCAAGCCGCTCAGTCCTGACGACAGGCGGAGCCTGGCTTCCTTGATGGACGGCAGTGGGGCCTTGGGGTTAAGGGTGCCCGTGCGCCTGTCAGACTATGGCAGGTCAGATGTCAACCGCTTACTCCAGGCGCTGGACCACAAAGAGCCGGATCGAGTGCCCCATGTCGAGTTCGCCGTCAACAGCAAGCGGATTTACGAATACGTCCTCGAACATGAGCTTGAGCACGATGCCAGCGGCTGGCGGATCGCCAGCCAGCCCGTCACCCCCGAAGACCAGGTTGAGTTTGCCCTGCGCCTGGGGATGGATGCCGTCGCCTGCGAGTTCGCCTGGCGGCCCCGTATTTCGGGCACCGATGACCTGGAACCGCCCCACTCCTTGGCCGAACAACTCAGCTACCTGGAACGGTACCTGCGTGCCGCCCAGGGAACCAGCGTTGGCGTGGTTGCCAGCTTTACGTCCTTCTTTCAGCCGGCGCTGATCGGGATGGGCCTGGCGGATCCCCCGGACCGGTTTGCAGAAAAGCGCGGCCGCTTCGAGGCGCTGATGGACACCCTGCTACAGAACCAGGAGAAGGTCATGCTCGTCGTATGCAATCGTTTTGGCGAGGACCTGGCTCTGATCCTGGTCCTGGATGGCCTTGCCGACGCGACCGGTCTCTGTCTGGGCGACGACGTGTTCATGGAGCTCTTTCCTCAGCGCATGGCGCAGATGGTCGCCCCAGCCCGGGAGCACAACAAGCCGTTGATGATCCAAACTTCCGGTCGAATCGCCAATGCCCTGACCATGCTGCACGAGCTGGGCTTTCATGCGATCCATCCGATAGAGTGCGACTGGGCCGAGTTTTCTGGAATTAGAGGCCGCTACGCCGGTAAGCTGGCTTTGGTGGGCGGGATTCCCACTTCGGTGTTGGTGCACGGCAGCGCAGAGGATGTCAAAGGCCGCGTGCAGGCCTGTTGCGCGGAGTTGGGCCCCGGCGGCGGTTACGTGCTGAGTTCTACGGGCAGCATCACGGACGACGTATCACCCAAGAACCTGGTTACGATGGCCCGGGCCGTGCACCAGTATGGGCGTTATGGATCATTGGGACAAGAGACCTGATTCCGTTCTACGCTGGACAAGTTTGAGAGAGGGGATTTCATGAACCTGCCAAGTACTGACTATGACAAGTCAGATGTCAACCGCCTGCTCAGGGCCCTGAACCACGAAGAGCCAGACCGGGTGCCCCACATCGAGCTCTGGGTCACCAGCAAGGCAGTGTACGAGCACGTGCTAGAGCGAAAGCTTGACTACCAAATTGGAGATGCAGCCGAGGGCGGGCAGTCCATCACGCCCGAAGATGACGTCGAATTTGCCCAGCGGCAGGGCGAAGACGCTGTGCTCTGCAACTTTAACTGGCGACCCAACAACGTCTTCAGGACCGCCGACGATGGCACAGAGCACTATGTGGGGGGTTCGATCAAGACCTGGGCTGACCTGGATGACTTGGATCCGCCGCCGTCGATCGATGCCCAACTCCGCTACCTGGAACGCTACCTGGAGGCCGCCCAGGGGACGGGCGTCGGCGTCATCGCCAACCTGACTTCCTTCTTTGACAGTGCCATGCTGGCCATTGGCATGACCGATGCCTTCTACATGTTCTACGATAACCGCCCCCTGGTCGAAAAGCTGATGGACATCCTGCTGGAGAACCAGGAAAAGGTGATGCGTGCCGTCTGTGACCGCTTCGCCGACGACCTGGCCCTGGTCATGGTCAACGACGATATCGCCTACAACAGCGGCCTGATGATCAGGCCCGAGATGTTTATGGAGATCTTTCCTCACCGCATGAAATGCCTGATCGCCCCCGCCAAAGAGCATGGCAAGCTGGTGCTGATGCATACCGACGGCAAGACCGACGCCTTCATGGACATCCTCTACGACGTAGGCATCAATGCCAATCACCCCGTCGAACCGGAATCCAACGAAATAGTCAAAGTCAAAGAGAAATGGGCCGGCAAGATGGCCCTCATCGGCAATATCCCGACCGTGCTGCTGGCCTATGGCCGGTCGGACGAGATCGAGGAGAAAGTGAGGGAGTACTGCATCCAGGTGGCGCCTGGCGGCGGTTATGTGCTGGGCTCCTCCACGAGCATCATGGATGGCATCCCGCCCGAAAACTTTGTGACGATGATCAAGGCTGTGCACAAGTATGGGCGCTACGGGGCTCTGGGCTGTGGAGCCTAGGAGGATGAGGGCCTGAGGGGATCTCCTGGTAAACCACCGCGAGAGACTGCTTATGGCCCACTTTCTTGAGGGTGACTCCGAGGAGATCCAGGCCGATGTCGACATCACCCGAAAAATTCGCTGCTGGTTAGAAAGAGGAGTGGATCCATGACCATGACGTCCAAAGAACGAGTGATGGCAGCGTTTGCCTATGAGGAACCGGATCACGTGCCGGCCTGGATGGGCGCTTCGCCCGAGTTCCGGGAACTGATGCGCCAGCACGCCGGCTTGCCCGATGACGAGAGTCTGTCGCGATACATCGGCGACGACTTCCGCCGCGTCTTTGCCCGCTATGCCGGCCCGCCCCACCTCGCACCCACCGCCAACCTCACCTATCCCGACGCAACCTACCGCACACCCTTTGGCGTGGAGCGGCACGGCTATGGGTACGGGATGCCCCTGAATCGACCCTTGGTGAACGCTGAAACCGTCCAGGAGATCCGCGATTATGCCTGGCCCGAGCCGGCTTGGATGGACGTCTCCCACATCCGCGAGGAGGTGTTGCAATATAACGGCCAGTACGCCATCCTCGGCGGGGACTGGTCTCCCTACTGGCACGACACCCTCGACATGTTTACCTTTGCGGGCCTGAGCTACAAAATGCACGATAACCCCGAGCTGGTCGATGCGCTGGTAACCCACATCGTCGACTACTATTTCGAGGTGAGCCGTCGCATCTTTGACGCCGCCGCCGACGTGATCGACATCTATTTCATCGGCAACGATTTTGGCGGCCAGATCGGACCCCTCATCGGCGATAAACTCTTCCGCCGCTTCTTTGTGCCCCACCTCAAGCGGCTGGCCGATCTGGGGCACGACTATGGGCTGAAGGTGCTGATGCACTGCTGCGGCGGGTTCGCGCCTCTCATCCCGGCCATGATTGAGGTTGGCCTGGATGGGCTGCAGGCGCTCCAACCGACCTGCCGGGGCATGGATCCCGCCGACCTCAAGGCCGAATTCGGCGGTAGAATCGTGCTCATGGGCGCGGTCGATACCCAACTACTCATCGAGGGCACGCCGGAACAGGCTCGGGCCGAAACGCGCCGCATCCTGGAGATCATGAAGCCCGGCGGCGGCTACATCTGTTCGCCCAGCCACGACTACCTGCTGCCAGAGACCCCGGTCGAGAACGTGCTGGCATTGTACGAAACGGTCCGGGAGTACGGGGCCTATTAGAGATCAAAGACTGAAGAGGGAGGGACTCAAATGGAGCGATTCGGTCAAGTCATCGGCGTCAAGCCAGAAGCATTCGACGAGTACGTCAAGTATCATGCCGACGTGTGGCCTGGCGTCCTCAAGATGATCCACGACTGCAACATCCGAAACTATTCCATCTACCACAAGGATGGGCTGCTCTTTGCCCACTTTGAGTACGTGGGCGACGATTTTGAGGCCGACATGGCCAAGATGGCCGCCGATCCCGAGACACAGCGCTGGTGGGACATCATGATGCCCATGCAGGCTCCCCTGGAGACGCGCGCCGAGGGCGAGTGGTGGGCCAACATGGAAGAGGTCTTTCACACCGACTAGGGTCGGAGCAGACCGTTGGCCATCAGGCCGACCGAACCAACGACGGAGGAGATTCTATGGAACGAACCGCGAACTGCCTGGCCAAACTGGACCGGATGAACAAGGCTCTGCGGCACGAGGAACCCGATCGCGTCCCGGTCAGCGATTTCTTTTGGGGGAGCTTTCTGGAGCGGTGGCGCGAGGAGAAGGGCCTGCCCGCCGACACCGATATCTATGCCTACTATGATCTGGACTGGATCGTCACGATCCCGAACATGGATCCCCACATCAAGCCTTTCGAGACGATCAAAGAGACCGACGAAGACGTGGTGGTGCGCACCGGCTTTGAGACCATCATCCGCAAGAAATTCGCCGATCCGATGCCCGAGTGGCTGGGCTTTGACACGGACACCATCGAAAAGGTAGAGGCCTTCGAGTTCGACGATCCCTGGGACGAGCGCCGCTTTTTCAGCGGCGGTGACAACCAGATCGCGGGTGTCGGCGATGGCTTTGTCCGTGACTCCCCACCCTGGATAGAGACGGTCAAATCCCTGTATCCCGACTTTCCCGTATATGGCAGCCAATGCGAAGCCAACGAGAACCTGACCCGCATTGTCGGCCCGCAGAACCTGCTGCTATGGATCGGTCTCTATCCGGAGCGGTTCGGCCGCTTTATCGAGCGCACCAACGAATGGGCGCTAGAGCTGGTCAAGGCCCAGATCGAGGCCGCCGATGGCCTGCTCGACGGCATGGTCATCTGGGGCGATGTGGCCTATCGCAAGGACGTGTTCTTCTCGCCTGACTACTGGCGCAGGTACTACAAGCCTGGCCTCAAGGCCATGGTCGACGTCTGCCACGAACACGGCCTGCCGGTCATCTATCATGGTTGTGGCAACGTTAGCCGCATTTTCGAAGACTATATAGAGATCGGCATCGACGGTTACAACCCGCTGGAGGCCAAGGCTGGTCTGGATGTGGTGGACCTGCGCCGCAAGTACGGCCACCAGATGGCCTTCTGCGGCAACATGAACGTCATCGAGTGGGCTGACTGCACGCCTGAAGAACTGCGGGGCATCGTCCTGCGCAAGCTCAATGCAGCCAAGGGCGGCGGCCTGATCTTCCAGTCCGACCATTCCGTGCCCAGCAATGTCTCGGCCGAGAACTACGAGTACGTGGTCAACCTCGTCCGCGAATATGGCCAGTACCCGCTCGACCTGGGCGAGTATGACATCCCGGACCTGGCGTGATCACGTTAGAACGGGCGAGGTTCGCCGCGCCAGCGGCGAACGATAGGGGGGATCCCGTGCGGCTTCAGCATCTGCTGCCCCACCAGTTGAGAACGGCTGTTGGCGAGGGCTGGCCCCTCCTGGTGCCGACCGGCTGCATCGAGTACCATGGGCCGCACATGGCCCTCGGGCTCGATACGATCCTGGTCGAGGAACTCCTCGAACGGGTGGCCCGGCGCACCGAGTGCGTGGTGGCGCCGCCCTTCTGGTATGGACCAACCGGCTATGCTGTCACCGGCCCCGACCGTGGCACCCTGGACGTCTCGACAGAGCGCTTTGGCCGTCACGTGAAGGATGTGCTGAGTAGTTTCTGGGACGTGGGCTTCAAATGGATCGTGGTCGGGGTACATCACCAGCAGATGGATGGCCCGGAATCGCTGGCCATCCGCCAGGCGGCGGCCGAAGTGACCTTTGAAAAGACGCATGCCGAGCGCGGCCATGCCTGGTGGGGCAAGGCGCCCCTGTCGCCGGCGGACTTCGTCTTTGAGCGCATCCAGGTCTGGCCGTCGGTGCTGCCCGAGGCGGCCGACCAGGGTGTGGTCATGGCCGACCATGCGGGCTTTTACGAAACGTCGCTGCTCATGGCGGCCCGCCCAGAACTCGTCGAACTGGAGCGCCTGGACATGCACGCGCCCTGGTACTGCACTTCGGCTGACAGCAAGGCTCGCGAGGCCAGTGTTGAAGCGGGCGAACGAATGTGGCAGGCGATGGTCGATGCCTGGCTAAGAAAACTCTCGACACTTCACCGTCCAAAGCGCCCTACACCGGAACAGGTCACCATCACCGGTTTGTTTTGAACGAGCGGGCAAGTTGGGCATTGTGCCTGAAAGGGGGTGGTCCTTCCACACACAGTCGATCCGTGTCAAAGAAGAGCTCAGACAAAATTTTGGACAAGAGTCCGAACAAAGGAGGAGCATTCAATGTCCGAAGAGAAGAAACTCTCGCGTCGCAACTTTTTGAAGGCAGCCGGTGTCGTCGGTGGGGCCGGTGCTGTCCTGGCCGCCTGTGGCACCACACCGGAGCCCACCCAGGCGCCGGAGCCGACCCAGGCACCGGCCGTCCAGCCGACCCAGGCACCCGCCGTTGTCGGTAAGCCGTTTGATGGCAAGACCGTGCGCATGCACGCCATTAGCGGCGCCAACTACGACGAGCTGTACAAGGTCATCCCCTCCTGGGAGGAAAAGACCGGGGCCAAGGTCGAGTTTGTCTTCAAGGGCAACGGCTTTGAGACCGACAAGCGACTGGTGCAGGACTTTGCCGCTGGCACGGTCGACTATGATGTCTGCTGGGACCACAGCAGCTTCTTCTCCCAGTACGTCAAGGCTGACGGCCTGGAGCCTCTTGACAACTACTTCAGCGAAGAAGACCTGGCCGACTTTATCCCCAGGCTGGTCGACGCCGCCCGCCGCGATGGCAAGCTGTGGGTGATGCCCCGCCACTTTGACATCTCCTGCACCCACTACCGCACGGATCTGGTTGACAAAGCACCCGAAACCTGGGACGAGTTCAAGCAGATGGCCCTCGACATCACCGCCAACAACCCGGGCATCTTTGGCACCGAGTTCGCCGGCAAGGAAGAGGCGCTCACTGGCCGCTTCTACGAGGTCCAGACGGCTGAGGGCGGCCAGCTCTTCAACGACAAGTGGGAGCCGACCTTCAATGGCCCTGCTGCCGTCAAGGCCGCGACCATGTTTGCCGAGCTCTACGCCGCCGGCGCCATGCCACCCGACATGACCAACTACCTCTGGGAAGATGTCGCTGTGCAGTTCGCAAACGGCCTCATCGGCATGTACACCGAATGGTTCGGCTGGTACAGCTACTTCCAGGACCCGGCGTCCAGCCAGGTGGCGGGCAAGTTCGACCTGGCCCGCCAGCCCAAAGGTGACGGCGGTGTCCACAGCGGCTGGGCCGGTCATCACGGTTTCTCCATCACCAAGGCCGCCAAGGAAAAGGAAGCAGCCGCCGACCTGATCAAGCACTTGACCAGCGTCGAAGGCAACGAACTGGAGGCCAAGCTGGGCATCCTGATCGCGCGCCAGAGCGTCTGGGACAAGATCATCGCCGAGGCCGAGGGCTCCGAGAACCCGCTGGACAAGAAGCGGCTGGAGCTGGCGCTCCTGCAGGCACAAGAGGACTTTAAGACGCCGCCCCTGATCGCCGAGTGGCTGCCTCTGTCCAACATCCTCTACCCCATCCTGCAGCAGATCATCCTGGGTGACGTCGAGCCCCAGGCAGGCTTGGACCAGGCTGCTGAGGAAGCCTACCAGATGATGAATGCCGCCGGGTATTATAGCTAATCCCGGCTATCCGTTTCGACACGGGGAGATCCCTGGCTGGGCAAGCGGTACCGGCGCCCAGCCAGGGCGGCTCCCCATCTAGAAATGCCAACCATGACCGTAGAGACTCTTGGCCAGAGTGCACGGCGG
>JAMJFU010000154.1 GCA_023544525.1 Anaerolineae bacterium
GTAGCGCACACCAGACGGCCATGGAATCCCACCGGCCGCATAGATCGTCGAAAAGCCGACCAGGACGTCCACGGGCCCGTTGATCGCGACTGGCTCCGCCAGTTGGTAGGAGTTCCAGCCGGTCTCATCCTGAACCTGGACGACCTCATCGTAGACCAGGATCGCATTCTGCGGGCTGCCACCGTCCGGGTCAACGTAGACCAGCAACTGGATGTCCTTGCCCTCTAGCTGTCCCGTGTCCTGGTGAATGTCGATGTACTGGATGACGAACCCCTCAGCCGGCACCGAGGCGGCCTCGAAGCGGTTGAAGAGCACGGCCCGGAACTCGACCAGGGTCGTGGGATCGCGCAGGACCAGGCCGTTCTCCTGGGTGCCATCGTCCATCACCAGCTCGACCTCCGACGGAGGTGCGAGCAGCTCGTCCGGCTCCCCCGACGCAGGCTGGCTGTCGAGGAGCACCCGCGCCTCCTGGACGGCCTTGTCCGGCAAGGCTTCGAGCGGCTCGGCCGGCGCCTGAGGCCCGTAGGCCACGAAGGGCCCTCCCCCGTCGGACTCGGCGAACTCAAAGTCGAGCGCAGAGTAGCCGTCGTTGGCCAGGGTCATGATCTCCACGTCCTGCACGCCCCAGGGCAGTGTCACGCTAAAGCTGGTGGGCGAGGGATTGGCCACGGGCGGCCCCAGCACAAAGTCCTGGCTAGCGCCCTCCGAGGGCAGCACAACTTCCTCGGTCTTGGGGTCAAAGTCCATGTAGGATGCGGTGATGTTATAGGTCGCCGGGGTATAGAGGGTCAGCTCGTAGTAGCCGTTCTCGTCGGTGTAGGCGAAAGGCGTGGTGTCCGCGTACAGGACCACACCGGTAGCCACAGCCTCTACCAAGGCGCCCTCGATGGGCTCGCCTGTGACGCCATTCGTCACGTAGCCGCTCAGGATAGCCGCGTCCAGATCGGGACAGCTCAGCAGCCTGAACTCGTGCGGAACGACGCCATCTTCGGCCTGGGCAGCAGCGACGTTCAGGCCGCCCCCAAAGGTGTAGAGGTAGCCGCCGAGCAGCCCGCCGCCATTGCCCAGGGTGGGCCAGGTGAGGTGGCCGGACTCTTCGTACCAGGTGTCCTCACTGATGACGTAGCGATACACGGCGTCGGTGGCCTGGCTCGGTGCCGTACCGCCGCCCACCAGGTAGATCTCGTCGCCGCCGTCGTAGATGAACAGCGGTGAGATCTTGCCGGCTGCAGCGGGCAAGTCGGCCAACTGGGTCCAGGTATCAGCGGCTACGTCGTAGGCGTAGAACAGGTCGCTGCCCAGCCAGTTGCCCCCGACGTAGACCTTGCCATCGGCGACCACATGGCCCGGCGCGGTCAAGCCCACGTCAGCCAGCGAGGTGCCTGCGGTCCAGCTGCCGCCTGTGATGTCATAGACATAGACCGGCGTATAGCTGAGCAGGCCGCTGTTGGGACTGCCGCCGATCCAGACGAATTTGTCACCGCTGACGCCGCCGCCGCCCAGGCCCAGGGCCTGGGGCATGTCCGGCAGAGAAGCCCGGCCGCTGGTGGCCGGATCGTAGGCCTGGAACAGAGCGGTCGCGATCTGGCCGTCCTCAAAGCCGCCGGCGACATAGATCAGGCCGTCTGAGGCGGAGCCAGCCAGAGAGCCGTAGAGAGCAACCCCGTCGGCGGTCCCCGTGCTCCAGCCTGCGCCGGGCGTATAGATCTGCAGCCGATCGGTGGCTGCGCCGCCCTCGTCCTTGCCGTCAAAGTAGAACATCGAGGCGCCGTCGGTGGCGTAGGCCGGCCACAGGGTCGCTCCCCCGCCTTCTGGCGCCGGCACCCAGATCTTGCCGGCATAGGCCGTGGCGCTCACCGTCTCGGTCATGGTTGGATCGTCCTGCGCGACAACCTGGATGGCCACCGTGTCGCTCTCGCCGTCAAAGGCGGTGGGCGGGATGTCGACCGTGAAGTCCAGCCAGATCTCCTCTTCGTCGGTCAGGGTGAAGGTGGTGGTGACCGGGGAGGTCGGCCAGGCGTTGCCGCTGACGGAAGCCTCGTAGGTGTGCGGCCCGCCGGAGGTATTGCGGACCGAAACGCTGTGGACGGCCGTGCCTCCCTGGCAGCCGGGGTTGGTCTGCTCTGCCGGGCTGACAATCAGCGGCGGCGGCACGCAGGTATCCACCTGGATGTCGTCGATATACCAATAATCGGCATAGTAACCGCGGTACACAAAGGCAACGCAGGCCTCCTGGCCCTCGTATGCCGCCAGGTCGACGGTTTTTTGCACAAAGCTGGTCGTTGCTTCCCCTACCTCGGCAACCTCGACAAAGTCGCCGTCGGTGGGCACGCAGCTCCCTGTCGACACCCAAACACCGTGATATGCGTAATCTGTCGAATACGAAGCCCGCTCCCAGAATCTGAGCGTAGTCAGCAACTCCAGGTCCGATAGCGGGGGCGACACCAGCCAGCCGTCCTGCCCCGTATCCGGGGTAGAGGAGCGGTAGTGGTAAGCAGAGCCCGGATAGCTGTGGTAGTAGGACGAGCTACGGTTCCACTGGGCCGAGCCGGTGTCCAGGTTGTACCGGGTCCAACCCGTGGGCGGGAACGTCGTACTGGCAAAGTCCTCTGTCAGGCGGTTCTCCCAGTCGCAGGTGGGGCCGGTCGGGAAGCTTCCTGAGCCGCGGATCATCCAGTTGCCCGGGAAGTAGGTATCAATCAGGGTCCAGGAGTCGTCGGGGGGCAGCGTGGGCGGATCAGGCGGCGGCGAGTTCAGCCACCAGCCGGCCCAGGATCGCTGCTGAGTGGTCGTCTGGTCCAGGGCCGCGGGCCAGTAGCTGGTGCCCGGCGTCTCCAGGGCGATCACGCCGATGAGCACGTCACCCGGTCCGTTGAGCAGTACCGGCGTAGACAGATCGTACACGTTCCAGGCATCCAGGGCCTGAATCGCGGCGGGAAAGGAGGCCAACCAGTTGGCGCCCACTGCGGGGTCGGTGTTGCCGGTTGTGTTCTCATAGACCACGAGAGTGATGTCATCGCCCACTTGACCCAGACCGGACGAGTCAAAGTAGACCTGAATCTGGTCCAGATTGAAGGGATAGACACCGGGATCAGGCGTGAAGCGGTTAAGGTAGATGAACTCCCAGGTGCCACCAATGCCGATGTTGTTCTCAACCGATCCGTCGTCCAGGATCAGGTCCACATCGGCCATGATGCGCGGCGGCTCACCAGCTTGCGTCGTTTGAGCCGCACCAGCGGCCTCAAAGGCGCGTTGGCCCTCTTGTGCCGGCGGTGCTGACAGTGCCGCAGGCGCAGGCAAGAGCGCCGCGACGAAGGCGAACACCACCAGCAGGCTCAGTATCGGTTTCCTACTCATTGTCTCTCGCTCCTTTGCTCCCCCAGGGGGGGAATGTATGGTTCAGAAGGGGTCCTCACCACACAACTAGCGACTACAGACGCGCGTATCTGGTCATCACCTCCCTTCTGGGTGTTCGTTGCTCGCCACGAAAGGTGCGAACTGGCCTAGGCGAGTGGGATGTCGGTGGTCTGGCTGGACAAGACTGGTCGCGACAAGAAAAAACCGGAGCTATGCCGCGCGCCTGGCGCGCAGCAGAGTCCGGTTACGCAAGTAGTTTCCCTGAATCAGGGAGCTCTCACAGACGATTCTTTTGACTGGAGCAATGCCACAACGCATATGCCGATTCCCCATGTCCCATGATACTCAAAAGCCCAGAGCATCGCGTCGGCAGGCTGCTGCTGTGCAGCCATCCAGCCAGAACTGGTGCATTCCGGGTCTGGATTCCCGGTGTATCTACAGCGGCACTTTAGGAGTGATGGTCTACCCGGACAGGCTTGCCTTCAACCATAAACATCATACCACAGAACGGATGCTTCGTCAAGAACTATTCTTGGCCCAGTGGAGACAGACCAGTGGGGAATTCCTTGTGGGGGCCTCGGCAGGCCCCCACGTATTCGATGCGCTGCTCGCCTGGCGCGGCCGTTCGACGGCTTCCAGGCGTCACTGCGAGCCCTGAAGGGGTGTGGCAGTCTCCTCTGAACATGGAGGAGGGGGCAAGGCCTCAGCTCACGCTCGCGGGGCGTGCCGCGCCTCCGCCTGGGCGACGATCTCCTGCAAGCGTGCCTCCACCCCCTCGGCCAGTGGCTGGGGCGTGTGGCTCTCCAGCAAGTGGCGCACCCGGGCGCGCACCCGGGCGCCCATCGTCTGGCGCCCGCCAGACTCCCAGGCACGGCGCATCTGGCGATCTATCAGGCCCGGGAACCACACCTCTTCCCGGAAATGCCGGCGCGTATGCTCCTGGGCCAGGAAGTGGCCGCCCGGCCCCACGCGCTCTACGACCTCCACGGCCAGCGTCTCGGGCGTGACCCGCACGCCCGACAGCAGGCGTTTGGCCATGCCGATCACCTCGTCGGCCATGACCAGCATGTCGAAGGAGCCGAGCAGGCCCGATTCCAGGTAGCCTACGTCGTGGATCAGGTTCGCGCCCGACAGCGCAGCCACCACGATGGAGAAGGTCGCCTCGATGGCCGCCTGCTGGTCCAGCAGTTTTGCGTCGGAGCAGCCGGCCGTGGAGAACATGGGCACACCCAGCCCCCGGGCCACGTCGGTCATGGCCGCACTCACCAGTGCCAGCTCCGGCGCGCCGTAAGACAGGATCGAGGTGGACATGTCCATGGGCGAGTTGACGCCGCCCATGATCACTCCCGCACCCCGGCGCTGGTGCTGGGCCAGCACCACCCCCACCAGGAACTCGGCCACGGCCTGCACCATGGTGCCGGCCATCGTCACCGGACCCGTGCCGCCGGCCATGATGCACGGCGTATAGATGGCCGGGATCCCGTGCTCGGCGGCGTAGAGGAGTTTGCCCACGGCTTCGATCGAATGCGTCAGGGGCGAGCTGGGCTCGATGTAGACCACAAAGAGCGGTGCCCGGGCAAACGCCTCTGGCCCGCCCAATACCTCGCAGGCCATCTGGTATTGGTCCGCCAGCCCCTCTGCGTCCACGGCGGTGATGACCAGCGGCTTCGAGGTGCCCTTGACCATGGCCAGGAACTGCGGCCGGTCGTACGTGGCGGGCAGCACGCCGGAGGTCAGCCCCAGCGACATGTGAAAGTCGATGTTGGGCAGGGCGTCACTCAGGCGGGCGGCGTCGTACACGTCGTCGAAGGTGTACTTGCGCACCTCACCGCTGTAGGGGTCCACCAGGGAGGGGCAATCGGAGCCAGTGCCAAAGTAGAACCGGTCGCGCTCCAGGCTGAGGCGCTTTGAGCGATCGCGCCCCGCAACGGCGATGCGGCCCGGTGTGGTCTGCAGGGCGCCCTCGACCACTGAACTGGGAATGTGCACCAAGGCCACCGGCACGCCTTCGGCAACCCCTTCCTCGGTCACCACGCAGCCCGCCCCTCGGAGCAGGGCCAACGCATCCTCTCCATACACCCTCGTCCCCGCTCGTTCGAGCACCTCCATGGCGGCCGAGACCACCTCCCGCACCTGGCTGGCGGATAATACCTGGAACTGGGGGCTGCCCAATGTCTCGTAGTTTGTTCTCATTCGCTCCTCCTCATTATGTCGACTGGCGCCGGGGCCGTCAGGTGGTACCGGAGCACCACTGCCAGCCGGCTTGGTGTCTCCGGCGATCGTCACCGCTGGCGCACCCCTCTCCTTCGTCTCTTGCCGCGGGTCAGCCCCCGCCGGCCACTGCCTGGCGGATGGCCGCGATGTGCTCGGGCGACGATCCACAACAGGCACCGACGATGGAGGCGCCCAGCTCGACGTACTGCCGCGCTAGATCGGCCATCCGCTCAGGCCCCGCGTCGTACACGGCCTGGCGCTTGACCAGGCGCGGGATGCCGGCGTTGGGTTTGGCGATCAGGTACAGGCCAGGGGCCGCCTCCTGCATCTGGGGCAGAAAATCCAGCACCTCCTCTGGCGCATGGCCGCAGTTGGCGCCGACGCCCGCCACCCCCATCCCGGCCATGGTCCCTGCCGCGTGCGCCGGTGTGACCCCCATGCCGGTACGTCCATGGGTGTCGAAGCTAAAGGTCACAAAGAGAGGCAGGTCAGACGCCTGCTGCGCCCCCTCGACAGCGGCACGGGCCTCGTTCAGGTCGCTCATCGTCTCGACGTAGATGCAGTCCACGCCGCCTGCGGCCAACCCTCGCGCCTGCTCGGCGAAGGCGTCCACCGCCGCCTCGTAGGTCAGCCGGCCCAGGGGAGCCATCATCTCGCCGGTAGGGCCGATGTCGCCCCCGACATAGATCTCGTCGCCCGCCGCTTCGCGGGCCAGTCCCGCGGCACGCCGGGCGATCTCTTCGGCCTGGTCGCCGAGACCCGCTTTCTCCAGGCGCGTCCGCGTCCCACCGAACGTGGAGGTGAGGATCAGCTGCGATCCAGCCTCAATGTAGCGGCGGTGCAACGATACGATCTCTGCCGGGCGCTCAAGCACCCAGGCCTCCCCTGGCTGCCCTACGGGCAGCCCTGCGGCCTGCAACATCGTGCCTGTGGCTCCGTCGGCCACCAGGATGGTACCGGCCGCCAGTGCGTCCAGGATGGGTATGCGCATTGCTCCTCCTCTCCAGAAAGCGCGGCGAAGCGTGGACCGGTCGATGCCAGCGGTGCCAGGCCGGTCGTATCTAGCGCCGTCTGGCTCAGCCTACCAGGCGCTTCACCACCTCTACAGCCTCCGTCGCGTTCTCGGCGTAGCCGTCGGCCTCGATCTCCTCCGCCCACTCGGGGCCGGCTGGCACCCCACCGATGATCACTTTGACCCGGTCGCGCATGCCTGCTTCCTTGAGGGCCTGGATGACCGTCTCCTGGTTGAGGACCGTCGTCGTCAGCAGCGCCGACAGGCCCACGACGTCGGCGTCGACTTCGCGCACCTTGTCCAGGAACTTTTGCGCGGGCACGTCCACGCCCAGGTCATAGACGTCAAAGCCGTTGGCCGCCAGCATCGTGCCCACCAGGGTCTTGCCGATCTCGTGGATGTCACCCTGAACGGTGCCGATGACGACCTTGCCCAGCACCTGGCGCTGCTGCTTGCGGCGCAGCAGCTCGGGCTCCAGGACGCCGATGGCGGCCTTCATTGCCTCGCCACTCATGATCAGATCGGGGATAAAGAGCTCTCCCTGGGCAAAGGCCTCACCGACGACGTCCATGCCCGGCTTGAACCCGCGGTCGATGGCCTCCAGCGGCTCGATCCCGGCCTTCAGGGCCTGCTCCGCCAGGGCGCGCGCTCGGTCGGGCGACCCGTCGATGACAGCCTGGGTCATCTCTTCGAACAGCCTATCTTGGGGCATCCCAGCTCCTCCTTGGCTTTGTGATGTATGCGAACATTGTACCCGCAGTTGGGCCAATTTGCAAGGCTGCCCGAGGCAGCCTGGGCCCTGGCCCTCACCCCAGGACGACCTCTACCCGAGCCAGAGGGCCCAGCCGGTCCGCCGGGACCAGGTTGTCGCCCAGCGCCTCGCCGTTGAGCGCCAGCGACCGGACCCCGCGACAGACCCCGTCCGGGTTCTTGACCTCGATCTCGAGCGTGGCTCCACGAAAGCGGCGGGTGGCCCGAAAGCCCGGCCAGGCACGCGGGATACAGGGGTCGATGCGCAGGCCGCCTGGCTCCGGCCGCAGCCCGAGGATGTACTGCGTGGCGCTATAGTAGGCCCAGGCGGCGGCACCGGTCAGCCACGGCGTGCGCGTCACGCCAGCCCGGGGCGAGTAGGTCGAGTAGGTGGTCTGGCCCTGAACGTAGGGCTCCGCCTGGCGAACCTCGGCACGGTCATTGTAGGCCGCCGGCATCGACGCGCGGTAATACTCGTAGGCCCGGTCACCGTGGCCCAGCAGGCACTCGGCCATCACTGCCCAGCCCTGGGTGTGGTTAAAGATGCCCGCGTTTTCTTTAACCCCCGGGTTAAAGACGACGGCACGCATCACATCCACCGGTGTCTCGACAAAGGGTGGCGCACAGAGCATCAGCCCGTACGGTGTCGCCAGCCGCTCCCGGACCGTCTGCATGCAGCGCTCGGCCTGCTCGGGCGTGGCCGCCCCGCTGATCACGGCCCAGACCTGCGTGTTCAGGTAGACCTGCCCTTCCTCCGCCCGGCGGCTGCCATAGACCGTGCCGTCTTGGCCGATGGCCCAGATGAACCACTCCCCATCCCAGGCGACCGCCTGGATGCGGGCATCCAGGGCCTCGCGCTGGGCGACGGCCCAGGCTGCCTCGTCAGCCAGGCCCAACCCCCCGGCGATCTCGGCATAGACGCCCAACCCCAGCCGGAGCTGAAAGGCGACAAAGAGGCTCTCGCCATGGTAGCCCAGGCGCAGGCAATCGTTCCAGTCGGCGTGCAGGCCGCAGGGCAGGCCATGCGCACCGCTACGCGCCAGGTTGAACTCGAGCGCGCGGCGCAGATGGCCCAGGACGGTGGCCTGGCCCTCGTCGGCAAAGGGCAGCACCTTTTCGTAGAAACCGGCATCGCCCGTCTCGGCCACCAGGGCCGGCACGGCGTTAAAGAACCACAGGCAGTCGTCCGACCGGTACTCGCTGGGATCGGGGCCGGTCTCCTGGCCAGGCCGGTGCTCGAAGGGCCGGACGACCGGCATGGCCCCGCCGTTGGCCAGCTGGCCCGTGAGCATCAGCTCCAGGCGCGCCTGGGCCTCCTCCGGGATGGCGGCCGTCACGCCTAGAACGTCCTGCACCGAATCGCGGAAGCCCAGCCCGTCCCGCTCGCCGTTATACACCAGGCTCGCCGCCCGCGACCAGGCGAAGGCCACCAGGGCATTGTACAAGCCCCAGACGTTGACGGTATGGTTCAGGGCCTCGTCCGGCGTTTCGACCACCAGGCTGCCCAGCCGGCTGTGCCAGGCCTCCTTCAGCTTCTCCAGCTCTTCGCTGGCGCGGGCCAGGGAGCCGAACTCCGCCAACGTGCGCCGGCCCACCGTCCGGGCGTCGCCGAGGCCCAGCAGGATCAGCACCTCGTGGCTCTCCCCCGGCTCGAGGCGCAGGTCGGCCTGCAGGCTGCCGCAGGCGTTGTCCCCGTAGGCGTGGCTACCTGTGCAGCGGCCCGCTTCGACCGCCAGCGGGTTGTGGTAGCTACGATACGGCCCGACGAATGCCGACCGGCTGGTGTCGTAGCCGGCCAGCGGCGCACCCACCAGGGCCATCCAGCAGTGCCGGGC
>JAMJFU010000155.1 GCA_023544525.1 Anaerolineae bacterium
CCGGGCGTCTACGAAGGCATGTACCGCTTCCCACCCGCGACGGCCCTGGGACCGCACAGGGTCCTCGTGATCGCGGCTTCAGCGAAAGCTTTCAGCACCCGATACGGCTTTGCGCCCGATCTGGAATTCTACTCGACGGACGAGTCGGTCCCGGCGATGATCCCCGCCCCGGATTGGGGCACAGGCGAGTGGCACTTGCGCGATGATGGCGACGAGGTCCTCCTTTTGAGCGGGGATGGCCACCTGGTCGACGCCGTGGTCTATGGCGACCGCACCTTCCCGGGCGTGATAGCCCATCCTGGGGTCGGCATCTATTCCCACTCCCTGGAGCGCTACCCGCCGTTTCTGGACACGGACGATTGCAGCCTTGATTTCCGGGATTGGCCCTTTCCTAACCCCGGAGAACTGCCCACAGGAGAGTAGACGGCATGGCTGAAAACGCCAAAGCACAAGCAGAATGGGAGAAACGGTCCGCTGCCCTCAGTTCGGTGGTGGCGGCCATCCTCCTCACCAGCCTCAAGCTCGTCGTGGGCTTGCTCACGGGGAGCTTGGGCATCCTGGCCGAAGCGGCTCACTCTGCCCTGGACCTGGTGGCAGCCCTGGTCACCTTCTTTGCCGTACGGCTCTCCGACCGCCCCCCCGACGAGCAACACCACTATGGGCATGGCAAGATCGAGAACCTTTCGGCGTTGATCGAGACGCTTCTGCTGCTGATTACCTGTGTCTGGATCATCTACGAGGCCATTCAGCGCCTGTTCTTCAAGACGGTCGAGATCGAAGCCAGCATTTGGGCCTTTGTGGTTATGATCGTGTCCATCGTCGTAGACATCTCTCGCTCCCGCATGTTATACAGTGTCGCACGCAAACACAAGAGCCAAGCCCTGGAAGCTGATGCCCTTCACTTCTCCACCGACATCTGGAGCTCTTCGGTCGTCATTATCGGCCTGGGCCTGGTCTGGCTGAGCGAGAGGTTGGGACCCACATGGGGCTGGTTGGCCAGCGCTGACGCAGTCGCGGCCATGGTCGTGGCAGGCATCGTCGTCTTTGTCAGCCTCCAACTGGGCAAGCGGGCGGTGAGCGTGCTGCTGGATACTGCTCCACCGGGGTTGGTGGAGCGGATCGGTACGGAGGCCGGGCAAGTCCCGGGCGTCGGGGAAGTCGAGGTGGTGCGCGTCCGGCAGGCCGGTGCTTCGACCTTTGCCGATCTGACCGTGACTGTCGACCGTAGCATCTCGCTGGAAGAGGCCCACGAGATCGCAGCCGCGGTGGAGGAGCGGGTCGTCGGCCTCGTTCACATGGGTGACGTAGTGGTCCACATAGAGCCGGCGGTCCAGGATGGTGAGAGCCTGCCGCAGACGGTAGGTGCCATTGCCAGCAAGCTGGGGCTTCGAGCCCACAACATCCACGCCCACGAGGTACGTGGGCACTATTTCGTCGACCTCCACGCCGAGGTACCATCCCACGTTACGCTGGGCGAGGCTCACCAACAGGTCAATCGCCTCGAGGAAGCGATCAGGCAGGAACTGCCCTATGTCAGCGACGTCCAGACTCACATGGAGCCGCGCAGCATCCCGGTCGCCGGAGCCGAGCCCCACCACGATGCCGGCCCTGAACTACGGGCCCAAATCATGAAGGTGGTAGAGGGCATATCCGGGTTGGCTGATTGCCACGAGATCCACTTCCGGCGCAGCCAGGATGGTCACGATGTGGTCGTCCACTGCCTGGCGGACCCCAACCTGCCCATCACAGAGGCACACAGGTTGGCCGACGAAGCGGAAAAGCGCATCCAGGCCCAGGTGCCTGGTATCACCCAGATCCTGGTCCACGTAGAACCCGAGGGCGAGGGGTGAGCCCCACAGGATCACCGGCCTGCTAAGCTCCGACCCAGGGGGCAGCTAATCAGCCGTCCTCTATGCCGAGCTCCTGCACCCGGAGCTCGGCCGCGTCCAGGGCAGCGTTGCAGTGCTGGGCCAGCCGCATGCCCCATTCATACAGGCTGATGGCCTGCTCCAATTGCAGGTCACCCTCCTCCAGTTGTTGCACCGTCTTTTCCAGTTCGCGGAACGCTTCCTCAAAGGAGAGCTTTTCCAGATCGTTCACAGGTCTTCCCTCGTGACTGCACCAAACTCACCGTCCTGCACCTGGATGGCGAGCCGGTCGCCCGCGCGCACCTGTTGGATGCTGCGCACCACCGTACCCACCTCTGCCAGCCGGACGATGGCATAACCGCGCTGCAGGGTGGCATTGGGACTCAAGGCCGCCAGCCGGGCATGGAATCCCGCTACACCCGCGCGATGCAGGGATAGGTTGTGTTCCAGGGCACGGCTGGACCGCCGGATGAGGTCATCCACCCTCTGCCGGTCGCTGTCGATCCGGGCCTGGGGCGAAAGCCGCCGTAGGCTGTGCTGCTGCTGGACCAGCACCTCCCGAGCCTGCCGCAGGCGCCACTCCACGTTGGCCTCTGCCTGCCTGGCCCACGCCTGGAGCCGCTGTCGCAGCTCGCTCTGGTCGGGCACTGCCAGTTCGGCCGCGGCGGATGGGGTCGGCGCCCGCAGGTCCGCCACAAAATCGGCGATGGTGAAATCGGTCTCGTGCCCCACACCCGTGATGACGGGGTAACGGCACGCGGCGATGGCCCGCGCCACGCGCTCGTCGTTAAAGGCCCACAGCTCCTCCAGCGACCCGCCACCCCGCACCAGCAGGATGAGGTCCACGTCATCGCGGGTATCCAGGGCCTGCAGGGCAGACACAATCTGGGCTGGCGCCTGTTCGCCCTGAACGAGCGCCGGAGCGAGCAGCACCTGGACGAGGGGATAGCGGCGCTGAAGGATGTTCAGGACGTCGCGCAGGGCGGCTGCCTGCGGCGAAGTGACCACCCCCACGACACGGGGAAAGGCCGGGAGCGGAAGCTTGCGCTCGATGTCAAAGAGCCCCTCGGCCTTGAGCCGGTCACGGAGCTCTTCGAACCGGGCATGCAGGTCCCCCAAGCCCGCAGGCTGGAGTTGGTCCACGTAGAGTTGGTATAGCCCGCGCGCGGGATAGACCGAGACGCGCCCATGGGCGACGACCGCATCTCCCTGTTTGGGCAGCCAACCCAGTTGCGCGGCCGCCGAACGCCACATGACGCAGTTGAGGGCTGCGCCGCTGTCTTTCAGCGTGAAATAGAGGTGTCCCGCGGTGGACTGGGTCAGGTTCGAGACCTCAGCCTCCAGCCATACATCCTGGAGTCCAGCGTCAACCTCCAGGACCTCCTTGATGTAGTCGGTCAGCTGGCTGACGGTCCACGTGGTCAGGCCGGGCAGCTGGTACTGCCGACTGCCGGGACGCGCTCGCGATGATCTCATCGGTAGTGGGCCAGGAGGCCTGGTCGTGACATCATCCAAAGCTCCCGGCGACATGGCAACCCGCCGGGAGCTCTAGTTTGCCCATGGCACGTGATCTGGGGCATCACGTCAGGGCCGCACGGACCTTTTCCAGGTAGCCGGCACTGTTCAGCTTCTGGTTCTTGTGGGCGATAAAGTTGGCGTACTCGGCCATAAAGATCTTGCCCGGTGCGCGGAAGTCAAATTTCTCGGGGTGATCGCGAAAATACTCGCGGTGCACGCGCGTCCACACCAGGCGCCCGTCCGTATCGATGTTCACCTTGGTCACGCCCAATGGCACCGCCTTGGCAAACTCATCCTCATCTACACCGCGGGCCGAAGGATCCATAGCCCCGCCAGCCGCGTTGATCCGCTCCACCTCTTCGCGCGGCACCGAGGATGAGCCGTGCATGACCAACGGGAACCCTGGCAATCGCTCCTGGATCTCGGCCAGCCGCTCGAGATGCAGGCCCTGGCGCCCGGTAAACTTGTAGGCGCCATGGCTTGTCCCGATGGCGACGGCCAGGCTGTCACAGCCACTCCGCTCCACGAACTCTTCGGCCTCGTCGGGATCGGTGAGCATGGCGTGCTTTTCGTCGACGCGGATATCCTCTTCGACGCCGCCCAACATGCCCAACTCGGCTTCGACGCTCATGCCCTTGTCGTGCGCCCGCTCCACCACCCGCCGCGTGATGGCTATGTTCTCCTCCAACGGGTAATGGGACGCGTCGATCATCACCGAGCTGTAGAATCCTGACTCGATGACATCAAAGCAGGCTTCCTCGTTGCCATGGTCCAGGTGTACGGCAAAGATGGCCTCCGGATAGATGTCTTCCGCAGCGCGGATCAGGCCCTCCAGCATTTTGACCCGGGCATAATCGCGGGCACCCCGCGAGATCTGCAGAATGAAGGGTGCGTTCGATTGCAGGTTGCCCTCGAACAGGCCAATGCACTGCTCCATGTTGTTGATGTTGTATGCACCAACCGCAAATTCCCCGTAGGCTACCTTGAACAGTTCAGCCGTTGTTACGATCATCGAACCTGATGCCTCCTTCTAGTTTATTAGAGCCGTGTTTCTGGCGATAAATGTATGCGAAAGGAAACGGAAGGCTGCAACGTCGCTCCTTTGCTGGGCGTTGCAGCCAGGACCAGCCCTATTGGAGGCTCAGCAGATAGGCGACCAGGTCAGTGACCTGCTGCTCTGTGAGCTGGCTGCCATAATCTGCCGGCATAATGTTGGCCCCAAAACCTTCGACAACGAAGGCGTTCGGGTCAACCACCGCTTCGCGCAGATAGTCTTCAGCCGACTGGCCGGATACCCGCTGACCCGCCTCGGCACCGATGTTGGACAGCGACGGCCCGACGAGCGCTACGCCAGGCTCCAGCGAGTGGCAGGTGTTGCAGGCTGGAGTCGCCGTCTGGTTGTAGACTGTCTCCCCCGCAGCTGGATCACCCGTGCCTGTTCCGCTTGTGTCACCATTGCCCCCACAGGCAGCCAGGCTGATCAAAAGGACCAATGAAAGTAAGAGAGTGAGTTTACGCATAGGATCCTCCTCGTGATTTGGAAACAAGAATGGAACCTCCGGAGAACATGAGCCCGACGATGGAACTCGCCAGAACCTATTCTATCATAGATCCCACGGAAGGTAAAGCGCGGCAGATGTCCCGGACGGTTGACCAGGGCAGCCCTCCCACCAGCAGCACTCTTCCACGCCGATCTCTGCTTGGGCAGGCTGGCAGGAGTCCTTGCTTTGACCCGCCTTTTCGAGTATAATCGGCGTGAGCAGGCGCATCATCCAGCCACCGTGGTTCTTTTGCCATCGTTGCCAAAGGGGAGTTCATATTGGGCCTCTTTATCACCTTCGAGGGCCCGGAAGGTTCAGGCAAGACAACGCAGATGCACCTTCTGGCCCAGTATCTACAAGCGCGGGGATACGATCCGCTCATCACCCGCGAGCCAGGGGGCACCCGTATCGGGGACCGGGTGCGAGCCATCCTGCTTGACCCGATCCACGAGGAGATGGGCGCGCCGACGGAATTCCTGCTTTTCTCGGCGGCACGGGCCCAGCACGTGCAGGAACTCATCGCCCCTCACCTGGCCCAGGGTGGGATCGTCCTCTGTGACCGGTTCGCCGACTCTAGCCTTGCATACCAGGGCTACGGGTACGAGCTCGATCTGGAGGCGGTGCGCAGCATCACCGAGTTTGCCACAGGCGGGCTGGTCCCCGACGTTAGCTTCTACCTGGACCTGCCCGTGGAGACCGGCCTGCGGCGCAAGGTGGGTGGGCACGGCGATGATTGGAACCGGATGGAACAAAAGGGCGTCGACTACCACCAGCGCGTGCGGGCGGGTTACCTGGCCATGACCTCCCAAGACCCCGACCGCTGGGTTGTTATAGACGCGACGGCTAGCGTTTCCGAGATCCAGGTAGCCATCCGGAGGGCCATTGAGGGGCGGGGGCTACTGCCGTCGGGGCGAAGGGTTGGATAAGAGCATGAAGTTGATCGTGAGCATCGTCCACAGCGAGGATGCCAGGCAGTTGGTGGATGCCCTCACCGGGGCCGGCTACCGGGCAACCACCATCAGCACGACAGGGGGTTTCTTGCGGCAGGGAAATGCCACCGTCTTGGTCGGTACCAAAGACGAGAACGTGCCGCATGTACTGGACTTGATTCGGGACAACTGCCAGACCCGGACCCAGTATGTGAACCCCTTGCCGCCTGTGATGGAGCCCGGCGAAATGTACCTGCCTACGCCAGTGGACGTTCAGGTGGGCGGGGCGACAGTCTTTGTCCTGGACGTGGCCCAATTTGAACGATTCTGAGGCAAGCCGCCTGTCCGCCACCAAAGAGGCCGGGCCCCGTGATGTAACAGGGCCCGGCACCAGCCGCCGGTCGCTCAGAAGTCCAGGTCATCCATGCCGCCACCGCCCAGGTCTTCACCCAGGTCGGGCATGGACTCCTCGATCTCCTCTGGGCTCTGGCCCGATTCCAAGCGGTCGATCACTTCGTCAAACTCGGCAGGCATCTCTTCGCCCACCTCAGAACTCATCTTGCGCATCCAGCGAGCCAGGCTCTTGGGATCCTCCTCGTCCAGACCATCCAGCGTGGATGGATCGGCCAGGTCATCCAGCCTGCTCTCCTCTGAGCGCACGATCGACACGCGCGAGATCACACGCACCAGCCGCGTGCCTCCGCACCGCGGACAAGTGGGTTGATCTTGGACGTCAGAAAAGGACCGGTAGAAACGGCTGACACGGCGCCGGCAATCCTGACAGCGGTATTCGTAGATTGGCATAGCCCAACACCTCGCTCGAACTGGATTGTTATGACGGTGTGGGAAAATTATACTGCAACGGAGCCAAGGAGCAAAGTTTTCAATGACGCAAGGCAGAACAGATAGCGGCTCGTCCCAGGGCGCCGATCCATTTCACCTGGAGCGGGCACCACTACTCGTCGTCATCTCGGGGCCATCGGGGGTAGGCAAGGACTCGGTGGTGCAGCGTATGCGGGAGCGAGGGTTCCCATTCTACTTTGTGGTCACTGCCACCGACCGCCCCCCGCGGCCAGGCGAGGTCCATGGGCAAGACTACTACTTCTACTCGACCGACGAGTTTGAGCGCATGATCGAGCAAGACGAACTGCTGGAGCATGCCTGGGTCTATGGCCAGCACAAAGGCATTCCCAAGGCACATGTCCGGGATGCACTGGCTTCCGGCCAGGACGTCGTCATGCGCCTCGACGTGCAAGGGGCCCGCACGATCAAAGAGATCCTGCCCATGAGCATCACCGTCTTTCTTGTGGTCGAATCGGAGCAAGAGCTGATCGGCCGCCTCCGCGAACGCCGTACAGAGTCTGAGGAAGCGTTGCAGAAGCGGCTGGCCACCGCTCGCGAGGAAATGGGCTGCATCCCAGAGTTCGATTACGCGGTCTACAATCGTCACAGCCGGCTCGACATTACGGTAGACGACGTAGCCGCCATCATGCGTGCCGAACACTGCCGGGCCATCCCCCGCAAGGTCGAGCTGTGAACGAACCAGCCCAGCCAGGGCCCAGCCGCATTTCCTATGCCCTGCCGCTGCACCGCCCAGTAGTGACCTGGATCCTGTTGGTCGCCGTCGGCCTGATGTTCCTGGTAGAGACACTGACGGGCGGATCCACCCAGACGGAGGTCCTGGTACGGCTGGGCGCCAAGGTGACGCCGCTCATCGCCGAGGGCCAGTACTGGCGACTGTTTACGGCCATGTTCCTGCACATCGGCATCGTTCACCTGGGCTTCAACGGCTATGCGCTGCTGGCAATTGGGACCGAGCTGGAGCGGCTCTTTGACTGGCCGCGCTTCTTGGCCATCTACTTTCTCTCGGGCTTGTTCGGCAACGTAGCCAGTTATGCGTTCAGCTATAACGTAGCAGCCGGCGCGTCGGGCGCCATCTTTGGGCTCATCGGCGCCCTGGCAGCCTTTTTCACCCTGCATCGCGAGCGCCTCGGGGCCTGGGGCCGTGCCCGGCTGGGCAATATCGTTTTCCTGATCGCCATCAACCTCTTCCTTGGCTTTACCCAAGCAGGCATCGACAACCTGGCCCACCTGGGTGGCCTGGTCAGCGGTTTTGGCCTGGGATGGGCCCTGGCCCCCCGCTACGCGATGGATCCGGTACACCTTCGTGTCGTCGACCGCAACCAGCTATCGCGCTATTGGCCCGCACTGCTCCTGGCACTTGCTCTACTGCTAGCCAGCACGGTCCTGTCCACCTGGGCGCACCGCACCAGCCCGCGCATGGAGCTCTTCCAGGGCCAGCAGGCAGCCGAGCAGGAGAACTGGGAGGAAGCCGCTTCCAAACTGGAACACGCCCTAATCCAGGACCCGGCGCTGGCTGATGCTGGCGCCTACTTCTATCTGGGGTTGGCCCGCAACCAGCTCGGCCAGCCGCAGCTCGCGACCAGCGCCTACGAGCGGGCGCTCGAACTGGAACCCGATGATTCGGCCAGCCACTGGAACCTGGCCCTCACCTACATGGAGCTGGAGCGCTATGCCGACGCCAGGCAGCACTTTGAGTCCTACCTGGCCCTTAACCCCGATGCCACTCGTGAGGTCCAACCGTATCTTGATCAACTGGATCGGCTCGAATAGGAGCCCCGCGCGCTACAGACGAGACTGTGTGCCACTTTGCCCATCCATCTCAGTCCCCGCCTTGACAGGCCAGGGGGCCAATGATACACTCTCTCATGCCGAACAGTTATATCAATCCCCAGTGGAGGTGCGGATGAGCGAAGAAGCCATCTCGTGTGTCCAGGCTGCCAAGGGACCCCTTGTGTCCCAGGAACCCCCAGAGTTAGCCGAAGGTCAATCCCCAGTCCAAAGCAAGGAGGCAAGGATGTCAGTTGCACGTGTAGGTAAAAAAGCCCCCGATTTCGAAGCGTCTGCCTATGTCGATGGGGGCTTTAAGAACATCCGGTTGTCCGATTATGAGGGCCACTGGGTCGTCCTGTGCTTCTATCCCGGTGACTTTACCTTCGTTTGACCGACAGAGTTGGCGGCCGTGGCCGTCAAGTATCCCGAGCTCCAGGAACTGGATGTCCAGGTCCTGTCCATGAGCACCGATAGCCGTTTCACCCACAAGATCTGGCAGGAAGAGGAACTATCCAAGATGGTGGAGGGCGGTGTGCCCTACCCCATGCTGTCCGATGCCGGCGGCAAGATCGGGCAGATGTACGGCGTCTACGACGAAGAGGGCGGGGTGGACATCCGCGGGCGTTTCCTCATCGATCCAGATGGCGTAATCCAGGCCATGGAAGTCATGACG
>JAMJFU010000156.1 GCA_023544525.1 Anaerolineae bacterium
GTGCGCTCGATCCCAAGTCCATTTCGGTACGCTCGCTTTCGATCAGCGAGCGACGGCTCAGGAAACCCCTGTACCGTGCCCCAGGCAGTGACAAGTTCGAAGAGAAAGAGTGGGGCTGGATGATCGAGCAGGTCGCCCAGCGCATCAAGGATACTCGTGATGCCTCGTTCGAGAAGACGAATGCCAATGGCGTGACGGTCAACCGCACGCAGGCGATCGCCTTCCTGGGGGGCGCGGCCAACAACGACGAGGAATGCTACCTCGCCGTCAAGCTGGCCCGCGCCCTTGGCCTGGTGAATATCGAACACCAGGCACGCATATGACACTCCGCCACTGTGGCCGGTCTGGCCACAACGTTTGGGCGGGGTGCCATGACAAACCACTGGGTGGACCTAAAGAACGCCGATGTGATCATGATCAACGGTTCCAATGCGGCGGAGAACCACCCGGCCTCCATGATGTGGGTCAACCGTGCCCGTGACGAGCGCAATGCCCAGCTGATCGTCGTCGACCCGCGGTTTACCCGCAGCGCCGCCACCGCTGACCTGTATGCCCCCATACGCAGCGGCACCGACATCGCCTTCTACGGCGGCCTGATGAAGTACGTCATGGACAATAACCTCTATCACGAGGAATATGTCGTCCACTTCACCAATGCCGCCACGCTGATCAACCCCGGCTTCCAGGGCCCAGAAGATCTGGACGGCCTCTTCTCCGGCTTTGTAGACGACGACGGGGACGGCTTTGGTAGCTATGACAAGGGCACGTGGACATATCAGACCGATGCAGAGGGCAACATCCTGCGGGACGAAACCCTCCAGGACCCCAACTGCGTGTTCCAGCTCCTGAAGAAGCAGTACTCGCGATACGACCTGGACATGGTCTCCCAGGTTACCGGCTGCCCTCGCGACAAGCTGGAAGAGGTCTATGCCCTGTATGCCACGACTGGCCAGCCGGACAAGACCGGCAACATCATGTATGCCATGGGCCAGACACAGCACACCGTGGGTTCACAGAACGTGCGCTGCATGGCCATGATCCAGCTGTTGTTGGGCAACACCGGGCGCCCGGGCGGTGGGGTGAACGCCCTGCGAGGCGAGAGCAACGTCCAGGGCTCGACCGACATGGCCTTGCTGGCCCACATCATCCCGGCCTATATGGCCACGCCCAACGCCGGAAGCCATCCCAACCTGGCGGCCTACATCGAGAAGGAGACGCCAGCCACGAGTTACTGGGCCAACAAGCCCAAGTTCTTGATCAGCTTGCTCAAGGCCTGGTGGGGTGATAATGCCACGGCGGAGAATGACTTTGCCTACGACTATATGGGCAAGGTCGAAAGCGCCGGCAACCACTACTGGATCTCGCTCTTTGAGTCCATGCATGCCGGCGACATCAAGGGCTGCTGGATCCTGGGCCAGAACCCAGCCGTAGGCGGCCCCAATGCCCGCTTTGAGCGGGAGGCGCTGGAGCAGCTCGACTGGCTGGTCATCCAGGAGATCTTCCAGACAGAGACGGTGGCTTTCTGGCAGGAGCCGGGCAAGAACCCGGCGGACATCAAGACGGAAGTCTTTGTCCTGCCTGCGGCCGACGCGATGGAGAAAGAGGGTAGTATCGTCACCAGTGGCCGGCTGATCCAGTGGCGACCCCAGGTGGCCCAGCCGCCGGGCGAAGCACTGCCCGACCACGACATCCTCAACCTCGTCGCCCTGAAGCTGAAAGAGCTCCATGCCCGAGAGCCTGGGCCCTTTGCCGATCCGATCCTGCAGTTGAACTGGGACTATAGCGGCGGGCCAGCCCATCCGGTGGTCGGTGAGTTGATCGACATCGCCAAAGTGGCGCAGGAGGTCAACGGCTACGCTGTCCGGGATGTGCTCGATGCCGACGGCAATGTCATCGTGAAGGCAGGAGATCTACTCAAGACGTTCGGGTGGCTCCAGGCCGATGGCTCGACAGCCTGTGGCAACTGGCTTTATGTCGGTTACTTCTATCCGTTGCCCGATGGCGAGGGCAATATCCTGCCCGCCAGCAAGCGGCGCGGCCAGAAGGATCCGGGTGGCCTTGGGATCTATCCCTACTGGGCCTATTCTTGGCCGGTCAACCGGCGGATCATCTACAACCGCTGCTCGGCCGATTCCCAGGGCAATCCCTGGCCCGGTGGTAAGGACCTGATCTGGTGGGATGCGGCGAAAGGCAGCTGGACCGGCTGGGACGTGCCGGACTTTGCCGCGACCAAGGCGCCTGGCGATGCGGGCTTTAACGATCCCTTCATCATGAAGACGGATGGCAAAGGCTGGCTCTTTGGCGCTCTCAACGAGGGGCCGTTCCCTAGCCATTATGAGCCGGTCGAGACGCCGACGGACAATGCGCTGTATGCCAACCAGAAGCACAACCCGGTCATCAAGATCTGGAGGACGAACGAGGGCGGAGACGTCGGCGATACGTACGGCGATCCCAGCCAGTTCCCCATCGTGGCGACAACCTACCGTGTCGTGGAGCACTGGCAGGCTGGTGGCATGTCCCGCTGGCTGCCCTGGCTGGCTGAAACCCAACCTGAGATGTTTGTGGAGATGAGCGAGGAACTGGCCCAGGAGAAGGGGATCCGAAATGGGGACCAGGTTAGTATCCTCTCTGCCCGGGGCAAGATCCAGGCGGTGGCCATCGTGACCAAGCGCTTCAAGCCCTTCCAGGTGAACGGGAAGACAGTCCACCAGGTGGGCTTTCCCTGGCACTTTGGCTGGGGTGGAGGTGCCGAGGCGCCAGCCCTGGCTACAGGTGACACGGCCAACGACCTCACTCCCCACGTGGGCGATGGCAACACGACCATCCCAGAGTACAAGGCGTTCCTTGTGAACGTCGAGAAAGCGTAGGGGGTGCATCATGGCTGACAGACTTGCAATGTACATAGACACGTCCAAGTGTATGGCCTGCCGCGGCTGCCAGGTCGCCTGCAAGCAGTGGAACGACCTGCCGGCGTACCAGACGGAGCAGACCGGCACCTACGAGAATCCCCCTGCACTGGATCACTATACTTTCACCCGTATACGCTTTGCGGAATACGACGATCCGGACCGCTTCCAATGGTTGTTTCTAAAAGAGGGCTGCATGCACTGTGGGCAGGCTGCCTGTGTCGACGTCTGCCCCACGGCTGCGCTCAAGTATGGACCTAACGGGATCATCACCTTTGAGCGCGATCTGTGCAACGGCTGCGGCTACTGCAGCCAGTTCTGCCCCTTTGGCGTGCCGCACCTCAGCGTGCCCAGCCCGCTGAGGGGGACAGGGAGCCTCACGGGCCTGGAGGGCCAGATCGAGCTGGCCCAGTACGGCGCGCTGGACGGCCTGACCGGTGACGTCAAGAGCTCCAAGTGCACGTTCTGCCAGGATCGGACAGTCAACGGACTGAAGCCGGCCTGCGTCAAGACTTGCCCGGCCGGTGCCCTCGATTGGGGTAACCGCGACGAGATGGTCGCCAAGGCCAAAGCCCGTGTCGACGTGCTCAAGACCCAGAGAAACTTCCCCCAGGCACAGGTCTATGGTGATACGCAACTGGGTGGCTTGGGGCGGATCTATGTCCTCAAGGCCCCACCGGAAGCGTACGGTTTGCAGGCGGATCCTAAATACCCGGCCATGTCCACGCTCTGGCAAAAGATCTTGCAGCCAGTGGGCCAGGTCGCCTTTGGGGCAACCATCGTCGGCGCCATCGCCGCCTTCTTTGTCGCGCGGCGCAACGTACATATGGAGGAGGTAGAATGAGCGTCAGGTTGAGAGGTACAGACTCGGCCATTCAGATCCGCTGGATCCCGAAATATACCACCCTGGAGCGGTTTCTGCACTGGGTCCATACGGCCACCTTCATCCCCCTGGCGCTTACGGGCTTTATCCTCTTTGCCCCCTTCTTGCAGCCTGTTGCGCAGGGTGAAGCTGGGACGCAGATCCGCCTGATCCACCGCATCGCGGCGATCTTGTTCGGGGGTGTGCCCATCATCTACGCCATCCTACAGCCGCGCCGGATGCTTATCAACCTCCGCGAGTTCTTGAGCTTTACCAAGTACGATGTGCTGTGGGTCAAGAACGCCGTACCCTACTATGTCCTGGGACGCCACCATGATATGCCTCCCCAGCCCCGGTTCAACACTGGGGAGCGCATGACGGCACTGGTCATGATCCTGGGCACAGCCACCTTTGGCATTACGGGGCTATCGATGTGGTTCTTGAAGTCGATCATGCCCACGGTGCTCTACCAGTTGATGGTGCTCGTCCATGACCTGATGTTCATCATCACTTTTGCCATGTTCCTCATCCACTTCTACCTGGCCGTCATCCACCCGATGATGTGGCAGAGCTTGGTGAGTATGCGCTACGGGGTTGTCTCCGAGTCCTACGCTCGCGAGCATCACGCCATGTGGTACTATGGCGAGAAGCGAGCCAAGGAGATGTGGGAGCGCCGCCATAGCGAGTCCTAGTATATCGTGAGCAAAGGAGGGCTGAGTTGCCGGGCCGGGTCGTATCCTGGAGCCTTGGCGGACTCGGCCCTCTTCTGTTCCTGGCGGCCAGCTCTATCTGGCTGCGGGCCCAGCCAGAATGCAGGGATGTTACGCTGGACAGCCTTGACCACTACTGGTGCCAACCTATGAACCGGAGAGCCTGAGAAATGGAAATGAGTGAACGAGACCGCGAGGTACTTGAGGCCCTTGCGGCCGCTCGGAAGAAACACGAGGATCTCGCGGATCTCCTCGACTTTTACTATGACCTCTACGAGGTCCAGTTCGCAGCCAAGGTACACCTGCCAGATCCAGGGGTTCGCGACGACATGGCTGTGCGCTGGCGGCTGGAAGGCGGGATTCCGCAATTGACCTTTGACCAACTGGCTGTGGAACTGGAGGCATTTGCCGAACTCGTGGCGAGGATCCGCCAGGTCCTCCTCCAGCACAACCCTTCCTGGGAGTTAGAGGATGAGGGACATGCGCCCGAGCAGCTGGTGTCCCTGGCCCGCCACGTGTTTGAGGCCTGGGATACGCTGACCTCACCCCGAGTGGAGGATGGCCCAGGGAGCGAGGACTCCGCCCAGCCCGTCCGGCCTTCAGCCCTGACGGTAGGCTTTGCCCTGGCTCCGTATCTGCAGAAGGCGTCTGAGACCATCCTCCCGCGGCTAGATCTGGAGCGCTGGGTGCAGGGCTATTGCCCCGTGTGTGGAGGCCGGCCGAATTTCTCCCTCCTGGAGGCCAAGCGGGGTGCTCGAAGGTTGATCTGTTCGCGCTGTAACAGCCTGTGGCAGTATTCGCGGGTGGGCTGCCCCTTCTGCAGGTCGAAGGAGAAGCAGACCTACTTTGCCAGTGAGGACGGCGTGTACAGGCTCTATGTCTGTCCCGACTGCAAGCGCTACCTGAAAACCATCGATCTGCGAGACCTGGAGCGGCCTGTGCAACCCGTGGTTGAGCGCCTGCTGACGGTGGGCATGGACCTCGCAGCCCAGGCAGAAGGGCTCAGGACTTGAGAATCGCGGCTAGCGCCGGGCGGGGGATGGATTGACAGCCCCCTCTATCTGTGCTATAATCGTCTCTGTGTGAAATCACGAACAAATCATAAGGAGGCTGTGACAGATGGCAAAGGTCCTGGTGGTCGATGATGACCCTGATTTCGTGAGAGTGACGACCAAAGTTCTCGAGCAGGCGGGGCACGATGTTGTGGCTGCTGCAAATGGGGCCAAGGCCCTGCAGACCATGCGTCAGGACGCACCGGACGTGGTTCTCCTTGATATTATGATGTCATATATTCTTGATGGATTGGACGTGAGCCGTGAAATGGCCGAGGACCCGGAGCTCAAAGAGATCCCGGTGATCATGGTGACTTCATTGACTGGCGTAAGGGGCAGTGGCGTCTTTCCCACGGACGAGTATGTTCCCGTCGACGAGTGGCTCTCCAAGCCCATCGACCCGGGCATGTTGATCGAGCGGATAGATGAGGCTCTGAACCAGTAACGGGCGCGCCACCCGGTCAGCCTAAGCATGCGGTGGGAGGCACAGTATGGAGAAGATCCGGATCGGCGGGATCATGCAGAACGCTCATCTCTCCTTGTTGAACGTCAGTGCAGTTCCCGATCGCCCGGGCATCGCATCGGCGATCCTGGGCGGCCTGGGCGAACAACGGGTGAATGTGCAGTTCATCGTGCAGGCCATCGATGAAAGCCAGCGCGATCAGATAGCTCTGTGTGTAGACCGCGATGATCTGCCCACGGCCCTGGACATTCTGGTCAGAGTTGCACCCGAGCTAGATGCTGGCAAGGTGGTCTCCCACCCGGAGGCGGCCATTGTCTCGATCTTTGGCCCTGATTTTCGCGAGCGGCCCGGTATCGCGGGTACAATGTTCGAGGCCCTGGCTGATGAGGGGATCAATATCCTTGCTATCAGCACCTCCATCTCGACGGTGTCATGTGTCATCGACTCTGAGCACCTGGAGGCCGCGCTGAATGCCCTGCGGGCTACATTCGACCTGCCCTGATCCGACCTGAGAGTCCCGGCAAGCGCAATGCCAGACGGTGTTGCGCTTTTTCTTTTGGAGCACTGGTGGCAGTGCAGCCAGCGTCGTTACCACACTTGCCATTGTGGGACGTGCAGCGACAGGGGGGAGCTCCTCTGCCGATCGACCAGACTTGGGCAGGCCTCTAGGTGCGATCGGTCGCAGCCTCTGGCGATACCTCGAAGGATGGCTGCAACGGCAGCACAAAGCGGAAGCGACTCCCCTCCCCGGGCTCAGAGTGTACGCTGATCTCGCCGCCGTAGGAATCGATGAGCTGCTTGACGATGGCCAGCCCGAGGCCGGTACCGATCTCGCCAGTGGCCCTGGCCTCTTCCGTGCGGTAGAACTCCTTAAAGAGGTGGGGGAGCTCGTCCTCAGCAATGCCGATCCCGGTATCGGCTACCTCGCCGATCAGGCATCCTTCGCCTGGTCGCAGGGTCACCCTCACCGAGCCACCCGCCGGCGTGTATTTGATCGCGTTGCTGACCAGATTGGTGCAGATCTCTGTCAGGTGGCCACGGTTGGCCATCACCGGCGGGGTGGGCCCAACGTGGACCTCGAGGTTTTGGCCCTTCTCCTCCGCTTGCTGGCGGAGCAACTCGCACACCTCCTCGAGGATGCTGCTCATGTCCTGGGGCCCGACCTCCACCCGAGACATCTTGCCTGGCTCCTTCAGCCGAGCCAGTTCTAGAAGGTCGGCGATGAGGTCGAGTAGTTCCTGGAGACGTTGCTGAATGCGGCCCATGGTGGGCTGCATCTCCTCCTCCGAAATGTACCCGGACAGGACCAGGTTGACATAGCTCTGCACGGCGGCTACGGGTGCGCGGAGCTCATGGGCCACCTTTAACATGAGCCGGCTCTTGGCTTCGTCCAACCGCACCAATTCCTCTTTGACGCGGGCCAGTTCCTCAGCTTCTCGCTCTACGCCCTTTAGGCGGCGCCGTTCCAGACCCTGCGTTACCGCGATGAGAAGCTGTTCGGAGGTGAACGGCTTGGACAGAAAGTTGTAGGCACCCTGACGCACAGCTTCGACGGCCATCTCGATGCTGCCAAAGCCGGTGATGATGACGCAGATGGCGTTCGGATCCCGATCCAGGATCGGTGCGATCAGATCGAGCCCGCTGCCGTCCGGCAGCATCACGTCCAGGAGATACAGATCGTAGCCATCCTTGCGGATCAGATCCTGGGCAGCGGCGATGCTGGCCGTCGTTTCCACTTTATAGCCCATTGGTGTCAGGGCTCGACGGCAACCTTCGCGCATGCCGGTTTCGTCGTCGACGATGAGGATAGAGGCTTCTGCGCCTGGCTCTTCGTTCACCCGGTCAACTCTCCAACTCTGAAGCTTGGTCGCTTGGGATTGTGCACGTGGTTCTCGACATGGCTGCTCAATCCAGCAAGACGCCGGGTTCTTGAGTCGCCGGCAGTTTGGGCAGCTTCTCGCGCAGGGTGATCGTAAACTGCGTGCCCTGCCCGAGCTCGCTCTTCACTCCAATCTGGCCACGGTGCATCTTGACGATGCCGTAAATAATGGCCAGGCCCAGCCCCGTGCCTTTGCCGATAGGTTTGGTGGTAAAGAAGGGGGTGAACAGCTTTTTCATGTTCTCCTCCGTAATCCCCACACCAGTATCCTCTACCTCGATGGTGACGAGTCCCTTTGATGGGCCTCGCCGTGTGCGGAGGGTCAGCCTTCCGCCGTGGGGCATGGCCTCGGCTGCATTGTTCATCAGGTTCACAAAGACCTGGCGTAGCTGCAGCGGGTCGGCCTGGATAGGCGGTAGGCCTGGATCCAGTTCGGACATGACCTCGACATGGTTGAACAGCTCCTGTTTGCTGGCCTCCACAGACACCTCTGCTAGCAACTCATTCAGGTCGGTCTCCTGGGCCATGACCTCGTTCTGGCGGGAAAAGTTCAGGAGATCGTTGACGATGGTCTTGCAGCGCGTGGCCTCGCGGATGATCATGTCCAGGTCTTCTTGCTGTTGGGGGTCCTCGTCGGGCGTTTCTTTGCGCAGTATGTCGGCGTAGAGCAGCACAGACCCCAACGGGTTGTTGATCTCATGGGCTACGCCGGCCGCCAGCTGGCCCACGGATGCCAGTTTTTCCTTCTGCACCAGTTGTTCCTGGGTCTCCTTCAACGCCTCGACCATCTTGTTAAAGCTCTCGGCCAGGCTTTGCATCTCCATATAGCCTTCCACAGAGACGCGCACGGACCAATCACCCTGGGCCACCTTGCGCGTGGCTGAGGCCAGGCCTGTGAGGGGCCTGGAGATAGACCAGGCCACGGGGATGGCGATGAGGACAGCGAGGAGGAGCGTGGCGCCGGCGATCAGGCCGACCTGGCGCCGGAAAGAATCCCGCAGCCGCTGGTACGAGGCCTGCTCGGCACCCACGTACAGGATGCCGACTACCTCCTGCTTATGATTGGTGAGGGGACGGTAGCGGGTGATGTAGTTCTGATTGACGACAAACGCCTCGCCCGTGAACTCTTTGCCTTTCAGCAGGACCTGGTCAAAGACCTCCTGTGAGACGCGCGTACCGATG
>JAMJFU010000157.1 GCA_023544525.1 Anaerolineae bacterium
GATGAGCCAGGCTCTGCGCAAGCTGAGCGGCGTCATCAAGTCGAGCAACACGGCGATGGTCTTTACCAACCAGTTGCGGCAAAAGATCGGGGTGATGTTTGGCAGCCCCGAGACGACGTCGGGGGGCATGGCCCTCAAGTTCTATGCCTCGGTGCGGCTGGATATCCGCCGCATCCAGGCCATCAAGGCTGGCGGGGACGTCACTGGCAACCGGACGCGGGTGCGGGTCAAGAAGAACAAGGTGGCCCCGCCCTTCCGCGAGTGCGAGTTCGACATCATGTACGACCAGGGCATCAGCAAGGAAGGGGATGTGCTGGACCTGGGGGTAGAGCTGGACATCATCGACAAGCGGGGTTCGTTCTACTACTACGAAGGGGAGCAGCTTGCCCAGGGGCGGGAGAACGCCAAGCAGGCGCTCCGCGAGGACCCCCGGCTCTGCCTGAAAATCGAGAACGCCATCCGGCGCGCGACGGGACTGCCGGAACTGAAGGGGGCTGCAGTCCTCGAGCAGGTGGAGGCAGACATCATAGACGAGGTCGAGGCGGTGGAGGCAGAAATCACCGACGAGATCGAGCCGGTGGAAGTAGAAATCACCGACGAGATCGAGCCGGTGGAGGCAGAATCCACGGACGAATTCGAGGCTGTTGAGGACGAGTTTGCTGAGGCGTAGCCAGTCTAGGCACCGGTTCCGGCTCTGGGTCAGTTTCTGTCCCTTTCAAGCGCAAACCTCCAGAACCATGCAAGCGCAACTTGCCTTAGGCTTGACTTTATGATAAAATGGGTCCCGGTTCTGATAGCCTGGCATCGATCCGCCAAGGAGGTGACCCGTGAGCAAGCGGAAGCAAGTTGGGAGTGGGTCTGAAGGTTCTACAGACAGAAGCACGCGCTTCTACATCCTCCTGGCGGTGGTGCTGGTCATCGTCATCGCCGTGATCGCCTACCTCCTCGTCACCCTGGGCATTCCTGCCCTCCGGGGCGATGACCAGCCAACCGCACAGCCAGCGGCAACCGCCACGCCAGTGCCTACCTTTACCCCGGCAGCCACCAGGGAACCAACCAACACCCCACTGCCTTCACCGACACCCACCCCCGCAGCCCCCGTCATGGCTGAGCCGGAGAGCCCCATCTATGTCTTTGAGAGCGCGGGCGCCCGGCCCAGTGTGGAGTGGACAGGCTTCTTTGGCCAGGTCACAGATGCCAGTGCGGCTCCCGTAGAGGGTGTGCTCGTGGCTGTCTGGTATCGTGATGGGCAGCTGGCCGCACCCCTGTCAGAGACGGATGAGACAGGCTACTACGAGGTCCGCTTGGCAGACGCGCCCCTGGCCGGAATCTGGACCATACAGCTCCTGACCGAGGATCTACAGCCAGCGTCTGTCCTCCTTACCTTCGAGACCAACGAAGACACGGAACAGGGGATTCAGCAGATCCAGGTCCTTTGGACGGAAGCACCCTAGATCCTGGGCCAAAGCCTGGGCCGTGCTGCAGCGGGGAACCGTCCCGCCTGCAGGCTACCCCCTGCCCACAGCCGGGCATCGCCCTCGCGGACCAGGCCTTTGCGGTATCCCGCGATGTCAGGTATAATGGCCCTACCTGACCTCAAATGCGGGAGCTCTCATGCGAACTGAAGTCCATTTTGAAGAGGGTGGATTCTGGGCCCTGAAGCCAGAATGGAACGACCTGGTGCACCGCAGCTGTTGTGACACCCTTTTTCTGACGTGGGAGTGGCAAAGCACCTGGTGGAAGCACCTCGGCGAGGGGAACCTGTTGCTGCTTGGCTTCCGCCATGGGGATGACGGCCGGCTGGTAGGCATTGCCCCTCTCTTCCGCACAGGGGATGGCAACGGCCGCACGGTCCTGTACATGATCGGCTGCCGCGACGTTTCTGACTACCTGGACGTCATCGCCGAAGCCGGGCAGGAGGAGGCCGTCTACGAGGCCCTACTCGATTATCTGGAGGATGAGGGCCTGGAATGGGATCTCCTCGACCTCTGCAATATCCCCCAGGGCTCGCAGACATTCGTCCGCTTGCGGGAAAAAGCCGAGTCGCGCGGCTACCAGACACTGGTAGAGGTCGAAGACGTGTGCCCCATCATTCCCCTGCCCGAGACCTGGGACGAGTACCTGATGTCCATTGACGGCAAGCAGCGCCACGAGATACGCCGCAAACTGCGCAAGGCCGACGCCGCTGACACCCGCTTTATCATCGTCGGGCCTGACGACGACCTGCAGGCAGAGATGGAGACCTTTATCGATCTCCACCAGAAGAGCACCCCCGAAAAGGATGCGTTCATGGATGCGCAGATGCAGAGCTTCTTTTTCGAGGTGGCCCAGGTGCTGCAGGACAGGGGCTGGTTACAACTTGCCTTCGTCGAGATGTATGGCGACAAGACGGCTGGTCTCCTCAACTTTGACTATGGCGACGCCATCCTGGTCTACAATTCAGGGTACGATCCGGCCAAGCTGCGCCACCTGAGCCCGGGCATCGTCGTCACCTCGCGCTGCATCGAATATGCCATCTCTCTCGGCCGGCGCAAGTTCGATTTTCTGCGAGGGGACGAGGTCTACAAGTATCGCTTCGGTGCGGAGGACACCGAGGTGCGACGATTGCTGGTGGCCAAACCGGGCGTAGAGTTGAAGGTGGCGTGTTAGCAGGTCAGGGTTACCAAGTAGGGCCATGATACGCCGCGTGGCGATGCTCAGCGTCCACACCTGCCCCCTGGCCATGCTGGGCGGCAAGGAAACCGGCGGGATGAACGTCTACGTGCGCGATCTGAGCCGCGAGCTGGGGCGGCGGGAGATCGCCGTAGACTGTTTCACCCGCTCCCAGAACCCGGATATCCCCCGCGTCAAGGACAGCCTCGGACCGAACGCGCGTGTGATCCACCTGCCGGCTGGCCCTGAGAGGCCCTATGACAAGAACCGCATCGTCGAGCACCTGCCGGAATTCACGGACGGTGTCAGGGACTTTGCCCGGCGCGAGGGGCTGCGCTACGACGTGATTCACAGCCACTACTGGCTGTCGGGCCTGGCTGCGCTGGACCTGCGCCATGCCTGGGGCGCGCCCATCGTACAGATGTTTCACACCCTGGGCCACATGAAAAACAGCGTAGCCGCCGGGCCGGAGGAATGGGAGGCGGAGAGACGGATTGAGGGAGAAGCGGAGGTCATGACCTTCGCCGACCGGCTGGTGGCTGCAACGCCCCTGGAGCGCGCCCAGATGGTGTGGCTGTACGGTGCCGACGCGGACAAGATCACGGTGGTGCCCTGCGGTGTCGACCTGGGGCTCTTTCGACCCATTCCCCCTGCGGAGGCCAAGAGGGCGCTGGGCCTCCCCGAATCGAGGCGCATCGTCCTCTTTGTCGGGCGCATCGAGCCCTTGAAGGGCATCGACACCCTCCTGCGGGCCATGGCCCTCGTCGTGCCTGATTTTCCGCACTGGCAACAGGACCTCTCGGTGATCATCATCGGTGGAGCCCCCGGTGCCGGGGCCGACCAGTCGCAGGCTGAACTGGCGCGGCTGCAGCGACTGAGGGTAGAGCTGGGGATCGAAGAACTGGTCACCTTCCAGGGAGCCAAGGATCAGGACAGCCTGGTCTACTACTACTCGGCCGCCGAGATGGTCGTGGTTCCCTCCCGGTACGAGTCTTTTGGCATGGTGGCCCTGGAGGCAATGGCTTGCGGCACTCCCGTGATCGCGTCAAAGGTGGGCGGCCTGGCCTTCAACGTGCAGGACGGTAGGACCGGCTTCCTGGTGCCTGATCGCGACCCCGCTGCCCTGGCGGAGCGCATCCGTTTGCTGCTCAGCGATCCTGCTCTGCGCCAGCAGCTCGGCTCTGAGGCGGTTCGCTGGGTGAGCCAGTACGGCTGGGCCCCGGTCGCCGACCGCATCCTCAAGGTTTACGAGAGCGCCCTGCCCTCGCGCCAGCAGGCTGCCCAGGCCAGTTACAGGTAGAGGCGTGTCCCGCCCGGGACCACGGAGAGCCTGGACCGTCTTTCCAGCAGAATACAGCCCTAGACAACGGCATCGCGGACTGCCGCCAGATGCTCGGGGGGAGCCGAGGTGGGGATCACACAGGACGGGGCGAGGATCACACCCCGTCCTTCTGTTTGAGACAGAACCTCCCCTACTTGTGCCCGGACAGCCGGTGCAGGGCCACGACCCAGCAACTCGCGATCCAGGCCGGTGATGAAGGCGCGAGGGGTGAGGCGCCGGGCCCTCTGCAGATCAGGCTGGGTCTCCTCGTTGTGCCAGCTGATGGCATCGATCGGATAGCGCTCGTCACACGCCAGATCGAAAAAGACCTCCCGCCCGTGAAGATGCAGGACCGTCATCTGGGAGCCTGCCGCGACCGAATCGAGGACCAGCAGGTCGTAGCGCTGCCCAAATTCCAGGTATTCGGCCGGCGTCATCCACTGCCGGCTGGCCAGCTGCGTCGCGAAAAAGAGGCCGTCGGCACCGGCGCGGAGCGCTGCCTCAGCAAAAGCCGCCGCCGTCTGGGCAATGGTCTGCAACCCGCTATGCAGGTCGTGGGCATGTTGCCGCAGATGCTGGATCACCGCCTGGCCAGAAAGCTTGTAGGCCAGGGTCAGTGGGCTGAAAATGGTCATCAGCAGCAGCGTGCCCCGCTGGGAACCGAGTGCCACCTGCCGGATCGCCTCGAGCTCGCGACCGAGCGCCCCGGTGCCCGGTGCCAGCACAGGCAGGCGCCGCCAATCTGTTGGAGCCTGTACTGCGGCAGTGTGCAGGAATGGTGGGTCGTGCTCCGTGCCCGGGTAGGTGATGCAACCCTGGGCCCAGTCCTCGACGGCATACAGCCCCGATGGCGTCAGCTTGATCAGATCCAGGTCATACTGCTGCGCGAACGCGAGGGTCGCCGCCGCCAGCCCATCTGCCGTGCGATCCTGGCGGTGAAAGTGGCGCCACAAGCTGAGAGGCACACGGTCGGTCCTCTCTCCCCGCAGGGCGGCCTGGACCCGCGAGCGTTTATCCATCGGTCAGTCTCCTCTGACAGAGGGCAGCGCCAGGGCAACCTCCGCTTCCTGGCGCGATGCCATCCGCCAGCCCCTGGGCGTCCTGACAAAGCCCACAGCCCGCAGTTGTCCATCGCCCTCGTAGCTGCCGCCAACCACCTCTGCGTGCAGCAGCACCAGGCCCTCTGCCGAGTTCCCGTCGTCTGCCAGATCGAGGCCCACGAGCTCCTGGCGATAGGCGACAAAGGCCGGATACAAGGCAGCGTCTACCGCTGCCTCCCGGGCGAGGGTCGAACCCGGGGCCAGCGTCTCCTGGTAGGCCCGAGCATCGGCACGCAGCACCGCCCGGTCCTGGGCCGCCACCAGGTCCACGACGTCTTGCCGCGCCGTGAGGGACGGCCGGGTAAACCTGCCACCCAGGTCGAGGGCGACCTCCACGTCATCCAATAGCGCTGCTGCACCGCGCAGATCACCGCTGTAGATGCGTTGCTGTGCAGCGGTCAGGGCAGTCTCCAGGACGACGTTGGCGGGTGCCTGCAAACGCCGCGTAAAGATCTTGAGCGTATCGCTGGTCCATTCCGGCGGCGGCGAGCCTGGCAGGGTGCGGGCGTCTGGATCGAGCTCTGTCTGGTAACGCCGCATGAGGTCAAAGGAGCGGACCTTGAGCGTCCAGGTTTCGGCTTGCTCGCGCGTAGGCTGCAGGCCAGCCAGATAGTCGAGCCACGCGGCCTCCAGTTCTGCATAGCCCTGGCCATAGAGCTCACGGACCAGCGCATCGTCGTGCATCTCATCGCCCGTTGCCAGGCCGTAGAGCTCTTTGAGCTTGTCCAGCCCATAACGCTCGACGAGGAACCTGGTAAAAGACCCGGCCTCGACGTAGGCCGTCTCGTGCTGAAAGTCGTAGAACGGACCCTCCCGCAGGTCTGCCAGGGGAAGGTATTCGTCGGAACTGGCGACGACCGCCGCCCAGGCGTCGAGCGGCTCGATGCGATAGTGGCCGCGGCTGGCCCATACGGCCAGGCCTTCGACCAGGACGCCATCGGGGCCCCCACCATTCTCCTTGGGGAGCAAGAGATCCTGGGCCAGGGCGTGGGTCCCCTCATGGGTGAAATAGGACCAGGTCTCGATGCCGGTGTAGTTGCGATCGAGGTAGGAGATCAACTGGATCTTGTCACCGTAGGCAGCACCTCCCTGCCAGAAGACGCGTGGCACGAGATAGATGCTCATCTGCTCGTCGAAATCCATGGCCAGGGTCGAGCCCATCCGGTCCAGCGAGTCTTCGGCGAGAGCCCCTATCTCGAAACGATCGCGCTCTGCGGCGCGATCGGGCACATAGTACAACTCAAAGTGCCCCGTCTCGGAGAGCCCCCAGGTGAAATCGACCAGCGCCGGCTCGGGTGCTGGCGGGGTGACCAGTGACCGCAGATTCGGTCCCAGGATCGCCACACCGCCCGCTCGGACCTGGTCCCCTGCTGTGTCCTGGACGAGCCACCAGTAATCGAGCTCAACCGACGTGGTCAGCGTGCGAGTCAGCCCCTCTCGTGCTGCATCCAGGCGTCGCTGAACCGTGGTCCGGCCGGACAGAGGTCCTGGGATCCGCACCAACTGGTGCCCCGCCTGCGTATCGTACCAGAGCAGAAGCTGGCTTATCTGTCGATCCGCAGGTACGGCGGCCGACACCTGGAAGGTAATCGTCCCTTGCAGGTCGTTTGCGTCGGCGACCATGCCGGTGATGGTTGGCTCGAGTATGGCAGGCGCCGGAGTCGCCGAGGGGCTGGCGGGCGGGGGTGTTGCTGACGGAGAGGCCTCGAACCAGCGGGGAAAGGCTTGTGGCAGTTGCCACAGCCCGGCCATCAGCGCCGCGGCAACGATGAAAATCAACACCGCCAACAGCAGGTAGCGCCAGCGCGGACGCGGGCCGTCTTCTTGGCTTACTTCAGGTATCATCTACGCTCAAATCCCTCACGTGCCATCGCACGAACTGCCTGGAAATCCGAATCCTCAGGTTGCACCTGCCATAGGCCTATGGTATACTGAGCCGCACGGGAGATTATACCAGCCGAAAACCGCTTTGACAAATACAAACGGTTGGTTCCTAGAAAGCTATAACGACAATGTTTGACGAATCCAAAACACCTACGGAGCAGTCGGGCCAACAGCTAGAGCGGGCTGTGGCCGACCTGTTTTCGGTGCAGGACATTACCCTGGGCGTGCCCGAGCACCCCAAGGCCGTCCGGCTGCGAGGCTACCTGCAAACTCCGTCGGAGAGGGCCTACCCCAAGATCGCCGACCGCCTGCGGGCCATGGACTACACTGCCATCCTCCGCCACGACCCGGAGACCAGGCTGGACGAACTGCTGGCCGTGCCCGGCGCGCTTCCACAGGTCGAGCGCTCGCGGCTGTGGGTACACGGTGCGCTGCTGGTCGCCACCATATTCACCACCCTCTATGTGGGTGCTGGCATGTCGGAAGCCCGGCCTGCGGATGACCTTTGGTGGCCGCTGTTCAACTTTTGGAGGGGCTGGCCCTTCTCGCTGAGTCTGATGTCCATCCTGCTGGCCCACGAACTGGGGCACTATTTCGTCAGCCGTCACAACGGTGTGCCCGCCAGTTTGCCCTACTTTGTGCCCTTGCCGCTGCCCGACTTCCTGGGCAACGTCCTGGGCACGATGGGCGCCGTCATACGCATGAAGGCACCCATCACCAACCGCCGGGCCATGCTCGACATCGGTTCCGCCGGCCCCCTGGTGGGGCTGGTCGTGGCCATCCCGGTGCTGGTCATTGGGCTGTCCCTGTCCCAGATAGAGCCGCTGCCCCTGAACCAGCCCTACTCCATGGAAGGCAATTCGCTGCTCTATGCGCTCCTGAAGTACATCATCTTCGGCCAGTGGCTGCCGGCGGACGGCGTGGACGTGTTCATCCATCCCGTGGCCTTTGCCGGATGGGCTGGCTTGCTGGTAACGAGCCTGAACCTGATCCCGGCTGGCCAACTGGATGGCGGGCACGTCCTCTATAGCCTGCTCGGTGAACGGGCCCAACAGCTTACCTGGCCCATCATCCTGGCCCTGGCCGCCCTGGGCCTCGTGGCATGGCCCGGCTGGTTCCTCTGGGCGGGCCTGGTCTTTCTGTTCGGACGGGGGCATCCCGGCCCACTGGATCGCGTCACCAAGCTGGATGCGCGCCGCAAGCTGGTCGCCGGCTTGGTTCTTGCCGCTTTCATCCTGACCTTTACGCCGGTGCCTCTGACCTTGGTCTTCCCGGAGGGCATGGAAAGCCTGGAAGGCACCGTACGGCTTGGCTTGCCAGCCCTGGCGGGTGCGCTGGTGGTGCTGGTCCAAATACACCGCCGGTTTGGCTTCGCAACGAAGAGAGATTGAGAGGACTCGGCCGCCTATTCACCTACTCCCTGCTTCTGACCCTCTGCCTGCCGGCCCTGCCGCCACCTTCACTGTCGGCCGCTTCCCGGGAAGACACGGTCTTTGTCCGGCTACCTACAACCCGAGACGACCAAGTCCTGCCGCCTGGTATCGCCCCGCTGCAGACCCTCGAGTATGGATCCTTTGCCTGGCTGGAGCTGCGGTCTGACGATCTGAGCCAGCTCGAGACGGCAGGGGTTGCCTTCGAGGTGGACCCCTCGCCTTTCACCTTGCACCTGGGCGGTGAGGCGTTCGATCCCCTTCAGGAGGAAGCTGCGCTCCCGCCCGGCTGGGAAGCCAGGGAAGGCACGGGTCCTGACCTGCAGCTGATCCAGTTCAAAGGTCCCATTCGCAGCGAGTGGCTGGACGATCTGCGCCAGCAGGGGTGGGACATCGTGCAGTATATCCATCCCTACACCTACGTGGTCTGGGGCAAGGGTGGGCGCTCGCCCCAGTCGGCCGGCAGCGAGTTTGTGCGCTGGACTGAACCGTTTGCCCCCGCGTATCGGGTGCTGCCCCAGTGGCGCGAACTGCCCGATACCCGTGTCCAGGTGGATGTCCTCGTCTACCGGGGCGCGGACGTCGCTACCGTG
>JAMJFU010000158.1 GCA_023544525.1 Anaerolineae bacterium
CCGCGACGTCGGGCTTCCGGCCCCACCAGGTGGTAGCCTATGGGCCAGCCGGCGTCACAGCCCCCGCCGTCCCGCTGCTTGAGGACCGCGACCTGGTCGACGGCCAGCCAGCGGCCTACGTGTGCCGGGATTTCGCGTGCCAGGCGCCGGTGACGGAGGTGAAAGCGCTGCAGCTGCTCCTGAGTGAGCAGTAGCCAAGAGGAGGTTCTTAGTGGAGATAACCAAAGACACAAGGGTTTCCGACATCCTGATAGAATATGGCGACATAGCCGAGGTCATGGAAGCCTTTGGCATCCAGCGCGTAGGCCGGTATTCGGTGCGCCGCTTCATCACCAAGGCGCTCACCGTGGAGAACGCCGCCCGCATTCACCGCGTGCCGCTGGACGAGTTCCTGAATACACTCCGGCAAGCCGTTGCTGTCAAGACAGCACCTCCACATGCTTAATCGCCGGCCGATGAACCCATTCACGAAACTGCGCCTGAGCACCGCCCGTTCCCGGCTCGCGCCTGCCGTTCTCGTTCTGATCATGCTGCTGCTGGTCGGGTGCGGTGCGGAGCCCTCGACCGTCGCGCCCACTGCGACGGTCAACTTGCCCGTGCCCACCGCCAGAGCCTCCGTGCCGACGCCGGCCACCGGCTCGCCCTTGCCCACCCCCAAGCCCTCAGAACCGGCACCCACGCCTGGCAATCCCTTCACCACCCTCCTGGGCGCGGTCACGGCCCCACCTGGCTGGACGGTAGAGCCGTGTGAAGGCGAGGGTCCTTTCCTATGCGTGTCAACCGGCGAGATCTTGCCCGCCACCGTCGAGCTGTTCCACTATCCCCTCACACAGCACCAGGACGCTCCGCAATGGATGGCCGAAGCCGGCCTGGAAACGGGACAGCCCCGCGACCCCGAGGATCCGGAACAGGCCCGCGCCGCCCGAGAGGTGCTCCGCGCTCTCATGGCCGATCACATGGGCGTGGTCGAGGAAGACCGGGGGATCACCTACCCCGAAGGGCGATCCTTTGTGCTGCTGGAGCCGGAAGAGGTGATGTTGGGCCGGCTCCCGGGGTTGTTCTACGGTTTTGCCGGCGTGGAGGGGAATGGCGAGACCTACGAGCGGTGGTTAACCTACGCTGCCCTGGACGGTGAAACCTTCTACTTCCTCACTGCCTTCTACGACCCGGGCGACACGCCCGGATCCTTTCCCAGCGACCAGGCGCTGCTGACCTTCGCGCCCTACTTGCGCGACATCGTCGCCGGACTAAAGCTGCCCTGAGGCGCCGCTGTATCAAACCCCGCCCCCAATATCAGGATTGCGTCGGGGATCCCGGCGCCGCCAAGACCCAGGCCCTGACGGTCGTTCGCGATGGCTACCGGCCCTTCCAGGCCGTGGCCCTCGGAGCACTTGAGGTTCAATCCCCTTCCGTGCCGCTCCTGCAGGAGCGTGGCCTGGTTGAAGGGCGCGCCGCAGCCTACGTTTGCGACGCGCCCGTTCCAGAGCGCGCCTTCGCCTGCCAGGCGCCCGTCAAAGAACCAGGCAAGCTACAGGCGCAACTGGCACCGCGATAATCCTGACCGCGGTCAACCGAACGCTACGCGCATCATGGAAGGTAGATGGCTTTGATACCTCACTGCCGGAGGTTGGTGCCTGCCCACCTTGCATGACACTGACAATCGTGAGCAGGGGGTATCTTTCAAGAAGGACTCACCTAGTTCTGGATTATTCCGTGTAAAAGTATACAACAAGCACGGAATGGCGGAGCCCCTTCGGGCCGGCACCGGCATGCCCCCAGGCCCCGCGCCCTCATGGCGCGCTTTCCATTGCTGCCGCTCGAAGAAGAGGGCCGGCTCAACGACATGCCCCTGCGCGAGAACTTTATCGAGCGGGTGTTTCGGAGTCCTGAGCGCAGCGAAGGAGCCTACTGCCGCTGGACCAAGATGCTGGAAGAGGAGCCAACGCCCGGCGGTCTGGTCCCTGGCCTACCCGCCAGGGCAGGCAAGTTTCACACGGCCCACAAGCTCACACTCATGGCCCACCCTGCCTGTCTTGGTCGCCAGGCCAAGGGCCTACCCGCCCACCTGTGCCTGCAGCCCAGGTGCAGGCAGGGCAGGCAGCCCGGTCCACTACCAGGAGATGGGCCGGCTTGTTGCCAAAGCCGGGTCGGAGCCGTGGGACGAGATGGTGCCGGCCTACGGCGTGCTGCTGATGGAGGGCCTGAGCGTGCTGGGCACGCGGGGCAAGCACGTGAACGTCTTGCAGCACTTGATGGGCTACCTGAAGAACGAGCTGTCGGGTACGGCTAAGACCCGGGTCGAGTTCCTGGCAACCCCAGAAACCCGGCCTCACCGAGTGCGAGGAGGTGATGACACGGAAGGCGGGTGGCAGTCCGTGAGATATTTTCTATCATTTTACACTACCTTCTCCCCCCCCCGCCGCGCTTATGTTGGAATTTGACACCAAGGCAAACCTGTGGTATGCTGCGGCTCGCACTGGTTTCTCGTGGCAAACTCGTAGTAAACACCGTACCAAACTGCTTGAGCCATCAACCAACCCGTTAACCATTTCCAGGTCAGGGTCTTTGGGCAGGCCGGAGGAAAACGCAAATGACTCTCGACAAACCTTTTCAGTGGCACAGACTCGCATTGGCTATTCTCGTCCTGCTGAGCATAAGCTGCTTTCTGAACAGTTGTGCCAGCAAATCCTCGGCTACTTTCAAGAATCCAAAGTTTCGCTGTCCCTCGAGGGACGTCGTTGAACCTGGCGAGGGCTATCCCTTTTCGGTCCAGGCATACCCGTCTCCGGGGGGGCAGCGATCCGTGGCGGAGTTGAAGGACTTTTGCCAGAGGATGAGACAGCGCTTTGCCGACTCGAATTTCACCAACGAAGAGGCGGCGCAGTTCTACGCGCTCCTGAAGGAAATCGATGAAAAGAGACTGCCCAGTGGCCAGGTTCTGAGCTTTGCCAATGGAACCTATGGTTTCCCGACAGGGTCAGGGGATCCATTCGTATTTGAAAAGCAGGTCATGCTGAAAAAGATAAGCGAACAAAAGTACGAGATCTTTTACTATTACATAGGCTGTGGCCGCTGGTACACTCACCTAGAGATCCATTTAGATCGTGGAAACGTGATCGAGGTTGTAACGCTCGAAAGTTGGGGTGAGAGTTACCCTTGCTGATTGAGCTATCGGAAGCAAGGGAAGCTCAAGTCTGAGGAGAAGGGAGCAAAACATGAGCAAGGGGACATATCGAAAGATGACCTTGGTGTTCCTGATGGCCGCTGTTTTGATCGCCTCGAGTACTGTCCGCTTACAGGGCATCGCCTCGACCACGGATGCTTTCCAAAGCCCTATCGTCACACCCGAGCCATCGACGACGCCTGCACCATTATCCACGGCCGAGACGCAAATCGCCCTGGACTACATCGCCGCCCGTGAAAGCGTTCCTGTGGAGCATTTGCTCGTCGTCAACCAGCACCGGCGGGAATACGATGTTTTGGGCAAGACCTTCTGGTACGTCAAAGCGCTGGACCGCAAGAGCCGCCTCTTTTACACCGCCCTGGTCGACCTGACCGATCAGGCTCCAGCGGAGTTGCAAGACGTGGAGCAGACCAATGAACGTGCCCTGGAAACCAGGTACGGGAAGCTGGAAGCCCAGCTTTACGAGGTGCTCCAGACCAAAGGCCCGGATGACGAATTGACCGTCGCCGCCTGGTTTACGCCTGTCGACTCGGAGGCCATCCTGGCCCAACTCAGGGCGAAATATCCCCAGGTTTCCCTGGAGTTGCCAGAGAGACCGTGGGTCGCAGTTCAAGATCGATCCCTGTCTGCTAAAGTCGAGGCAGACTACTTTCAGCTTCTGCAAGAAGCCCACCTGGCGAAACAAGAGGACCTTGCCCGTTCGCTGCAGGCGCAGGGGTACACGGTCAGATTGCACCGTGGCATCCCCTCGTTGGTTGCCAAACTGCCCAAGAGCGCGATCCTGGAAATCGCGCAGCGGGCGGACGTGACCGGGCTCTACCTCATCGAGGGCAAGTTGAACCTCTTGTTGGACAAGGCCATCCCAACCGCCAGGGGCAATGTGGTCTGGCAGAGAGGGATCGACGGCGCTGCCGAAAGGATCGCCATTGTGGAACCTGGAGAAGTGAATCTCTTCCATTTCCAGATCGACGTGAAAGAGCGGCGGTGGGCTGCAGGCCAGATAGACCATACACATTGGTTCACCGGCCAAGGGTTACAACATCCTTGCCGTCGGCGGTACCGATGACAAGCGCACTTCCTCGTGGTCAGACGACGAGATGTGGCCGGACTCGGCCTGGAACAACCCCAGGTGCGGCGACGGAACCTATGGGGACCGGGAGAAGCCTGAAGTCGTCGCTTCAGCTTATGGCTTGACCCTGCTCAACAATGATGGAAGCAGTCAACCAAACCAGCAAGGCACCAGCTTTTCCGCTCCCCAGGTGGCGGGGTTGGCAGCCTTACTTGCCGAGAGGAATGCCGATCTGATTGACGAACCAGAGGCCATGAGAGCGATCATTATGGCCTCGGCTGTACACAACGTCCATGGCCCAAGTGGCATTCCCACCGGCCAGGATCTAGAAGATGGCGCTGGGGCGATTGATGCAGCACTGGCCGATAGCATTGCCGGTGTGGGGTACGAGGATGTCTATCAATATCCTTATCCCGCATGTGAGGGGCCTTGCTGGTGGTCTAACTATGTCTATAACAACTATCCTGGCCACCCCGGCAATTTTCCTCCCGGGACTTATCGCTGGTACTATTTCAAGGCAACCAAAGGGGAAAGAATCCGGGTCGTCCTGGCCTGGGTGTCCGACCCGGCGGGACCAGGAGGAGGCTATGCGGCCGATCTTCTACACACCGATCTGGACTTGGCAATCTTTGATCCTGATGGCCAGGGACCCGTTGCAAATGGATACTCTGCCAGCCATGACAACAGCTACGAAATTGTTGATTTTGTCACAGAGAAGACTGGTCAGTATGCGATAGGTGTGTACAAGAACGCCGGTACTACCGAATACCTCAACTCGATTGGCCTGGCCTGGGTAAAGGACGCGACCTACCTGCCAGACCTGCGCAACAAGGGCGGCTTTGTATCTCAAGTCTATATCCGCAACGACGGCGCCGAACCGCGCAACGTTCAGGTCCACTACTTTGACTACCTCGGCATCCCTCCGAATCCCAGCCATCCTTCTGATACCTGCGTCCTCAACCCAAACCAGCATTGCTGGATCAACGTCTTCGACTTGCAGCGCATCCCCTCTGGCAGCCGGGCCTCGGCCATCGTCGACGGCGGTGAGGACGTGTCGGTGACCGTCCTGAACGTCCACCAGGCCAGCCCCTACACCACCGGCAGCTTTGCCGGCCTCAACGAAACGTCGGACAGCCTGTTTGTGCCCCTTTTGATGCGCTACAACTCGAACTGGCACTCGGACCTGACCGTGTTCAATGCAGGCAGCCAGTCCGCCTCGGTCACCGTCCAGTACGTCGATGCCGCCGGCAACGTCTGTTCCTATCCTTTCTCCCTGGCCACCAACGGATCGAAAAACATCGACCTTCGCACATCTCCCGGCTGCTCCCTGCCCCCTCCCTTTGTCGGCGGCGCCAGGGTGTACAGCACCAACGGCCAGCCGCTGGCCGCCGTCGCCAACGAGTGGCGCGACAACCCCGCCGATGGCGTGCCTGACTCGTTCATGGCCTACGAAGCCTTTCCGGCCGGTGCGACGTCCAGCTTCCAGCCCTTGTTGATGCGTGACAACAACACCTGGTACACCGGCGCCTCGTTCCAGGATACGGCCGGCAGCAGCGGCAGCGTGACCACCACCTATTTTCCCCAGGACAGTGGTGTGCAGTGCGGGTCGAGTGGCTCCTACGGCCTGGTGGCCAACGGCATCGCCATCGCCAACCCCTTGCCCCCTTCCGGCCAGTGTGGCTCGCCTTTCGTGGGCTCGGGCCGGGCTACGCGGAGTGCTGGTTTTGTCTCCGTGGTCAACCAGGCGACGACCGCCAGTCTGAAGGCCATGAGCTACAGCGCCGTGGGGCAAGGCACCCAGACCGTCGTCCTGCCCCTGGTGCTCAAGAACCGCAACGTCCCGTGGGGGACCGGTACCTGGTCGAGCGGCTTGACCGTGCAGAACCTGGGCGACAGCCAGGCAACGGTCAGGATCGTCTACTACAACGCCGACGGCAGTCTGCTGGGCTGGTCGGAGCAGGACCGCCAGGTGCCGGCCAGGGCCAGCCATGTTTACAACCCGGCGCCGACTAGTGGTGGGGTCGTCACCTTCGAGGGCTCGGCGGTGGTGATGGCCGACCAGCCCATCGCCGTGGTGGTCAACCTCATCGCCTCGGGCAGCAGCGACGACACGGCCATGAGCTACACCGGAGTGAGCCATTAGTCCGGGGCGGGTGAGCAGCGCCGGCTGACAAGATCGAGGCCGGGTTCCTGGCATCTCCAGGAACCCAGCCTTTGTATCTGTCGCGTTCTCAGGCTTGGGTCATGGCCCTGCTTCTGTCCATCGTTGCACTGCTCTCCCTGGCTGTGCCATTGCCCTATGCTTGCGCTAGTTCGGGGACCAGGAGAGCGATCCGAACGGCAACGGCCGCACTTTTTTGTCGTTTGAGTACAGTCTTATAAAGAGGAATCGCCACAACACTATTGGGTTCCCGCGCGGGTGCACCAGCAGGTCTACCTACATCCGGTTCCCAAAGAACTCTTACTGCGGAATCACGTTTAGGGCAAGGGCTGGCGTAATCAGACGGGAGTGCACGCATTTGCTGTGCAGCAACTTCTAAAAGATGTTGTACGATGAGTCACAACTCGCCCGCGTCTACCTTCACGTCTGGCAGGTCACCGGCAACGACTTCTTCCGCACCATCACCGAAGAGATCCTGGATTATGTCATGTGCGAGATGACAGACCCCGAGGGCGGCTTTTACTCCACCCAGGACGCCGACAGTGAGGGAGAGGAAGGCAAGTTCTTCCTCTGGACCATCGAAGAAATCCGCTCAGTGCTCGGCGATGAGGGCGACGACGTCGCTAGCGAGTTCATCGAAGTCTATGGGGCGAAACCAGGCGGCAACTGGGAAGGCAAGAACATCCTGGAGCTCACCGGCACCTTAGCGCAACGGGAGAAGCTGGCCAGCGCCCGGGCCAAGCTCTTTGGCGCCCGAAAGGCCCGGGTGCACCCCGGCCTCGACGAGAAGGTCCTCACCTCCTGGAACGGCCTCATGCTGGCCGCCTTTGCCCTGACCGACGACAGCCTTGAGCGCGGCGATCGCTACCGCCGCATCGCCGAGGAGAAAGCCGACTTCCTGCTGCAGCATCTACAGACCGACACCGGCCGCCTCTTCCACACCTGGAAGGCAACCGCGGACAACGGCAACCAAGCGGCTGGCGGTGTCGCCAAAGTGGATGGCTTCTTGGTGGATTACGCCAACCTGGCCGAGGGCCTGCTGGTCCTCTACCAGGCCACCTTCGACCCGCGTTGGTACCAGGCCGCCCACCAGCTCGTCGACTTGGCCATGGCCCGCTTCTGGGTCGTCGGCGAGGGCTTTTACTACACCGCCAGCGTTGCGGAAGAGCTCATTGCCCGGCCGCGCGATATCCAGGACAACGCCACGCCTTCGGGCAACAGCATGATGTCCACGGTCTTGCTCAAGCTATCGGACCTGGCGATGGTCCATCGCTACGCGGAGGTGGCTGGCGAGAACCTGGCAGGCGTGCAGGACTACCTGGCGCGGGCACCCCTGGGCTTTGGCCAGTGGCTGGTGGCCCTCGACTATGCCCTCAGCCGCCCCTTCGAAATCGCCATCGTCGGCTCACCCGACGACGAGGCGACCCGTGCCCTGCTGGGTGCCGCGACGTCGGGCTTCCGGCCCCACCAGGTGGTAGCCTATGGGCCAGCCGGCGTGACCGCTCCGGCAGTGCCCCTGCTCGAGGGTCGAGCCGTCGTCGACGGCCAGCCGGCGGCCTACGTCTGCCGCGATTTCATCTGCCAGGCGCCGGTCGCCGATCCGGAGGCGCTGCAGGAACAACTCACACAACGCTAACCTTCTGCTCATAGGAAACAGAAAAGACAGCGGGTCGGAGATCGATCAAGCGTGAACCGCGGGGGGAACCAGAGCTGGGTGGCAGTCTTTTCGGCTCACGGATCAATCCAACACAGAATCAAGACTGAGGCACTGCAGGCTCGTGGTCGCTAGTGCTCACTACCCGCCACAGTTCCTTTGGCAACAATCTCTCGCACTCTTTGACAAAATCTCGTCTGTAGTAAGGCTCTGAGAACCGAAATGTGACTTGGCCATTCTGCGCTATCCAATCTGCCTTTTTCGTGCCCCCCCACGTGATCCTTGAGTTTCCGGTTTCCTGTGCATGCTGGCTTAGGGCACGAAGACATCCGACAACAGCAAGATCATCACTAAAGACTGTCACACTGTACTTGTGATCGGCATGTGCAGTCACTCAGATCCCCCTCTCTCGCTGTATCTACAAGTATTATGCAGTTTCAGGCGACGCATCTTTCCAAAGCTTCTCCTGAACCCACAGATTGAGCAGCGTCTCCGCCGACACCCCTCGTTCTTCTGCAACCTCGCTCAACATCTGCGACAACTCTTTGTCGAGCGCATAGTACGTGACCTCAGACCCGATGTCGACCTCAAAGTCTACAGGTTTGGTCTGATCCCAATAGTCGGCAAGGTCATGGGTATCCCAGAAATCGCCGATTTCCTTGTAGGAACTTGCCCGCGAAACTGTGCTCTTACTTTCGTTCATATCGTCTCCGCTCATTCCGAGTCATATCCCGTGCAGACAGAATCAATGCGCGTCCGTCCCGTTTGTGCACGAAAAAGACGATTAGGTAGCGGCCAGCATCCGTCTGTCCAGAAGCACTGTAGACATCTTCGTCAGGTCGGTGTCTCCTCTCAACCCGCCGGAAATGTGGCCGACTAGCCAAAGCCTCTCGAACCTGT
>JAMJFU010000159.1 GCA_023544525.1 Anaerolineae bacterium
GTTCTGGCCGTCCCACCGGGCCACGCTCTGGCCCAGCAGGACTCTGCCAGAGTGGAGGACCTACAGGGGCAGCGGCTTATCTTGCGCGAGGAGGGCTCTGGCACGCGGCGTAGCGTGGAGGAGGCATTGGCTGCCAGAGGCATGGCGGTGCGCGATGAAGACGTCGCACTGATCCTGGGCAGCAGCCAGGCTGTCCTGCAGGCCGTGGAACAGGGGCTGGGGATTGGTTTTGTTTCGGCGCGGGCAGCAGCGGCAGCCCGGGCTGCTGGGCGAGTAGCGTGTATGGCCCTGGAAGGCGTCGACCTGGCGCGGGCCCTCTATCTGGCCTATATGCCTGAGCGGGCAGGCGATCCCCTGGTGGGGCGTTTCCTGAAGTTTGCCCGCGAGCGATCTGCCGCGCAAGAAGCGCCTTGAGCAGATCCCGAAGCCTGTTTACAGGAGAATCACCGGGGACGTGGCGCAGGCCGGCTAGCGGGCATAACGGCCCATGAGTTCGCCCTGGGCCAGGATGTGGCCTTCCATGGCTCTCTGGACCGATTTCTTTCCGCTGCCGGCGTCGACCTCCAGGATGGTGTCGAGGGCATAGACCCGAAAGAAGTAGCGGTGCTCAGATCCCTCGGGTGGGCAAGGTCCGCCATACCCGATCTTCTGCCAGCAGTTCTTGCCCTGGATGCCCACACCCTCTGTTGCAGCGCCGTCTGGCGATACGGCTTCTGGCAACGAGTGCGTGCCCGGTGGGATGTTGAAGGCGACCCAATGGGTCCATACATCGCCTGGGGCGTCAGGGTCCTCGACGATCAGTACCAGGCTCTCGGTCCCGGAGGGTGGCGCCGACCAGGTTAGGGGTGGGGAGATGTCGGCCCCGTCGCAGGTATACTGCACAGGGATGGTTGCTCCGTCGTTGAAGGCCTCACTTTCAACCGCGATCTCGATGGCTGCTTGCGGGGCAGGCTGCGCCGTCGAGCCGGTACCGCAGGCGCTCAGGAGGGTGAGAAGGGCAAACACACACAGCAAGAGACCAGGTGCGTTCTTCATATGCTGCCTCCTTCGGGAGAAGCTGCAAGGCACCCTGTTCTGGGGCGCAGTGCAGCCTGGCAAAACGCTGTGCAGCCATTATACAGCACATTGCCCCGCTGTTCAACATGGGATCTGTGCGCGTTGCCCTGGTGGCGCAGGTCCTGCCTGCAGGGCCGGCAATTGCAGTTGAAAAGGTCAGGATCCGGTCAAGTGGCTCAAGAACACATCATCATGCCCGGAAGGTTTGAGTAGATCAGGCAACTGTGGTAGAATGTTGCAGTGCAACCCTCACGACCCGCGGGTTTTGGTGGGATGGCCTACAGATTGGCGATGGAACGAGGAGTAAGATGAAACAGGATAGACGAGAAGGGCCCCCCGGTTCTGATCCGCTCCGTTTGGAGATGTTGGCCTTGTTGCGCGATCAGGCAGCAGGACACCAGTGGGCTTCTCCCAGGCAGCACAAAGTCTGGCGCCCGCCGGCCGATGTCTATGAGACCGAGGATAATATTGTCGTCAAGATCGAGATTGCCGGCATGCAGGCGGGGGACTTTGAGATCGCGCTAAATGGCAGGCGACTGACGATCCGTGGTGCCCGCCATGATCCGAGTGCAAAACTGGGCTATCAACAGATGGAGATCCAGTACGGTTCCTTTGAGACCGATGTGCATCTCCCCAAGCCGGTCGAGGAGGACGGGGTGGAGGCGAGCTACAAGGGTGGTTTTCTGGTCGTACGCTTGCCCAAGGCCAAACCTCGCCAAGTACCAGTAACCAACATCTAGGATTTTTAGGCCGAAGGACTGAACGAATGACAGAAATCGAATACGAACCGGCTGTGCCGGCAGACCCGGACGGCGAAGAGGAGACCGTAATCCCAGAGGAGCTGGCGATCCTGCCTCTGCGTGGGGTTGTGGTCTATCCCCTCACTTTCCAGGCCCTCAACGTTGGGCAACCCCGTTCCATCCAACTGGTGGATGACGCCACCGTGAGCAAGAGCCTGATTGGGTTGGTGACCTCCCGCGATGACGAGATCGAGGAGCCGAGCCCAGACGATGTGTATGAGGTCGGGGTGGCGGCGACGATCCATCGCATGATCAAGTCGCCGGATGGCACGATCCGTCTGCTGGTGCAGGGCGTGGAGCGCATCCGGGTCGAAGAGTGGACGGCGGAAAAACCGTATCTCCGTGCACGGGTGAGCCCCTTGCCTGACAGCATTGAAGAGAGCCTCGAAGTTGAGGCGTTGATGCGCAATGCGGTGGATCTGCTCCGGCGCCTCGTATCGCTGGTGTCACAGTTGCCCGATGAGCTGCTCATGGCAGCCATCAATTTGGACGACCCCCGCCAGCTGGTATACTTTATCGCCACAAATATCCGCATGGAGATCCCCGACGCCCAAACCATCCTGGAACTGGGTAGCGTACGCGAAAAGCTTCTCAAGCTGACCAACATCATGACCAAAGAGCTAGAGGTCCTGGAATTGGGTCGCAAGATCCAGACCGAGGCCCAGTCCGAGATGGAAAAGATGCAGCGCGAGTACTTTTTGCGCGAGCAGATGAAGGCCATCCAAAAAGAGCTGGGCGAGCAGGATGAGCAAGGGGTCGAGGTCGAGGAATACCGTAAAAAGATCGCCGAAGCCGGCATGCCTGAGGAAGCCGCCCGGGAGGCCTCGCGAGAGCTGAGCCGTATGGAAAAGATGCCGCCTCAGGCCGCAGAGTATTCTGTCATCAAGACCTACCTGGATTGGCTGACGGATATGCCCTGGCAGGTAGCGACAGAGGACCAGTTGGACATCAGGCACGCACGCCAAGTGCTGGACGAAGATCACTATGACCTGGAGGACATCAAAGACCGGATCCTGGAATATCTGGCCGTCCGCAAGCTGAGGATGGAGCGCAAAGAGGAGCGCGAGGAGCGCGAGCCAACGGACCATATCCGCAAGGAGCGGGAGGGCGTGATCCTCTGTTTCGTCGGTCCACCCGGGACCGGCAAGACCAGCCTGGGCCGGTCCGTTGCCCGGGCGATGGGACGCAAGTTCATTCGTATGAGCCTGGGCGGCATGCGCGATGAGGCCGAGATCCGGGGGCATCGGCGCACCTACATCGGCGCGCTTCCGGGACGCATCATTCAGGGGCTGAAGCGTGTGGGAACGCGCAATCCGGTGTTCATGTTGGACGAGATCGACAAAGTCGGCTCCGACTGGCGTGGCGATCCTTCGTCCGCCCTCCTGGAGGTACTCGATCCAGAGCAAAACCGTGACTTCCGTGACCACTACCTGGACGTGCCTTTCGACCTGAGCCAGGTGATGTTTATCACGACGGCCAACATGCTCTCTCCGATACCGGCACCCCTCCGCGATCGCATGGAGATCCTGGAGCTGGATGGCTACACAGAAGAGGAAAAGGTAGGCATTGCCCAGCAGTATCTGCTGCCCAGGCAGATCCGAGAGAACTCGCTGCGCCCAGAAGAGATATCGTTCAACGACGGCGCGATGCGGGGCATCATACGCGACTATACGCGAGAAGCCGGGGTACGCAACCTGGAGCGACAGATCGGGACGGTGTGCCGCAAGGTAGCCACGCGGGTCGCCGTGCAGGAAGGGGTCACGGTCCATGTGGAGCGCGACGACCTGGTCGAGTATCTGGGAAAACCCCGTTTCTACTTTGAGGCAGCAGAGAGGACCGAGGTTCCGGGCGTAGCCACCGGGCTGGTCTGGACGCCGACGGGGGGTGATATCACCTTCGTGGAGGCGACCCGGATGAGGGGTACGCGGCGATTGACGCTCACGGGCAAACTGGGCGACGTGATGAAAGAGTCGGCCCAGGCGGCGGTGAGCTATGTCCGCTCCAAGGCATCGGAGCTGGGCATTGAGGATGACGTCTTTTCCAAGAGCGATATCCACATCCACGTGCCAGCAGGTGCTGTACCGAAGGATGGTCCCTCGGCAGGCGTGACCATTGCAACCGCACTGGTCTCACTGCTGACGGGTCGCAAGGTCCGGGCGGATGTGGCCATGACCGGGGAGATCACGCTCCGGGGCCAGGTGCTGCCCGTGGGGGGCGTCAAGCAGAAGGTACTCGCGGCGGCGCGAGTGGGCATGGACACGGTGATCTTGCCCGAGCGTAACAGGCCAGATCTGGAGGAGGTGCCCGAGGACATCCGGAAGCAACTCCGCTTCGTGTTCGCTGAACGCGTAGGCGATGTGCTGGCCGCTGCCCTGGGCGATGGAACTGCCGCTGCAGTTGAAGGCGGGGAGGAGGCGCAGGATGCCTGAATCGTGGCTGGCAGTGGCGACCCTGCCGCTGCTCGCTCACAGTGGAAAGGAGGCGCAAGCGCGGACGATCAAGGCTGTTTGAGAATAGGGTCCGGTTGGATACGACTGAAGGAACTTGGAGGATAGCCTATCGAAATACTAGATGCGACATGGAACAAGAGCATCATTGAGGAGTTAAAGTGGCAAAAAAGAAAAAGAGGAACCTGCAGTGGTACAAGATGGACCTGCATCTCCATACGCCGGCATCCGCCGATTGGCAGGAGCCCGGGGTAAGCTATTTGGATTTATTGCATAAAGCTGAGATGCAGGGATTGGATATTATTGCCATCACTGACCACAACACAGTTGCTGGCTGCGCTGCATTGCAAGCTGAGATTGAGAAGCTCAGCCTATTGGAAGAGCTGGGCCGCATCGAAGCCCACGAGCAGCGCCAATTGGAAGAGTACCGGCGGATTGGCAACAGGATCCTGGTTTTGCCAGGGTTCGAGTTTACGGCGACCCTGGGATTCCACGTCCTGGCGGTCTTTCCTACCGACACCAGCATCCGCAAGCTGGAGCACTTGCTGATTGAGCTCAACGTGCCCGGTGACAGGCTGGATGAAGGTGCAACAGAAGTCGGGGCAACCAGCGATGTGCTGACTGCCTACCGGCTGATCGACGAAGCAGGGGGGCTGGCGATCGCCGCCCACGCGAATTCAAGCCATGGGGTGGCCCTGCGGGGGCTTGACTTTGGCGGGCAGACCCGCATCGCCTATACGCAGGACCGGCACTTGCACGCCCTGGAAGTCACGGACCTGGAGAAGCGGGGTCGCCGGACCACAGCCTGGTTCTTTAGCGGGCGAAAGCCGGAGTATCCCCGCCGGATGCACTGCATCCAAGGGTCCGACGCGCACCGCCGCAGCCGCGATCCAAGGGATCACAATCGACTCGGATGGGGCGATCGGGTGACCGAAATCCTGCTGCCTGAATGCAGTTTTGCGGCCATTCGGGATGTGTTTCTGGAGGACGATTTCTCTCGAACGCGGCCCTATCGCCCGACGGAGGCGCCCTATGACCATGTGCAGGCTGCCCGTGAGGAAGGCCCAAGTATCGTCCAGGCCTTCCACGAGAGTATGACCATGCGAGGCGGGCGGCTGCATGCCATCCTGCGCGACGTGGTGGCCATGGCCAACACCAACGGCGGCACGGTGTATGTAGGGGTCAAGGCAGATCCCAAAGCCTTGCCGGTGGGTGTGTCAGACCCAGAAGAGGCGATCTCGACCCTCAAGGCCGAGATACAGCGCAAGGTCCAGCCACCACTGGACGTGGATATCACGACGGTAGAGAGCCACGGCCGGCCGGTGCTGCAACTGAGCGTGCCCATGGGCGACGACCTACCCTATGCCATCGATGGCACGACCATCTACCTACGCCAGGAGGCCGAGACGAACGTCGCTGTGCGCGACGAAATCGTGGCCCTCGTCAAGCAGACGGTCGAGAGCGAGCCGCCAGAAGCCGCCGAACCTGCAGAGGAGGCGGACAACCAAACGGGTGCGGTGGAGCCACCGCGGACCGGGGTGCAGATCGTCGATACCGAAGAGCGCAAGGGAACCGCCTATCATGCCATGAAGGACCTGCGCAACGGAAACACAGTACGCAATGTGACCCGATCCTCGGCACGCAAGCTGTGGCGCTACGCCATCACCCAGCACGAGAGCAATCCCGTGCAGGCGAAAAAGGTCCAGTGGAATTCTGAGAACGAACGCCTGGGGCTATGGAAATCGTCCAAGCGAGCGGGCAAGGTCCGATATGACCTTGTGCAAAAGATGCCGAATGGCGAGTTGCACGTCTACTATGGTGTGACAGAAGATGGCATCGACGGTGCCTGGCGGATATTCTTGGAGGAATAAGGAGTACACCGAGTGACCGATCACGAACTGGGAAGTGGCCCCATCGAACAACATATCCCGGAACCTAGGTCCTTGGACGACACCCAGTTGTCCCTGGGCTTTCTTGCCGACTTGACGCTCAAGCTGATCTACTACAAGAGCGACATGAGCAGTGTGGAGATTGCCGAAGCCCTGGCGCTGCCGTTCGTGGGCGTCATGGAGCGGGTGCTGGAGTTTCTGAAGCGCGAGGAGTATGTCGAGATCTCGGGCGCCAAGGGGTTCGGTGAGCGCGGCTACAAGTGGGTCATTTCCAGTAAGGGGGGCGAGCGAGCGCTGCAGGCCCTGGACCGCGATCAGTATATCGGGGCGGCTCCGGTTCCTCTGGATCACTACAACGAGATGGTCAACCGTCAGACCATGGGTGAGCTGAAAGTTGGGCCGGCAGACGTCAGGCAGGCCCTCTCACACTTGGTCCTGACCGGCGAGATGGTGAATCGCCTCGGGCCCGCCGTCAACTCGGGGCGATCTCTTTTTCTCTATGGACCGCCAGGGAACGGCAAGACGGTCATGGCCAAGAGCATCATCCGTATGATCAAGGGGCAGGTATACGTGCCCCATGCCGTGATCGTAGATGGCCAGATCATCCGTGTGTTCGACGCGTTGAACCACAGGCGGGCCACAAATGGAAACCCGGGGAATCCCAGGCGGGAGGGTCCCATCGGCGGCTCCCAGCGCACAGATGCGCGCTGGGTCAAGATCGAGCGTCCCGAGATCATCGTCGGGGGTGAGTTGGCCATGGCCAGCCTGGACCTGGTCTTCGATCCGATCTCCAAGACCTACGAGGCGCCCCTGCAGATGAAGGCCAACAATGGTCTGTTCGTCATTGACGACTTTGGCCGGCAGTCGATGCGGCCTCAGGACCTGCTAAACCGCTGGATCGTGCCGCTGGAGCTGCGTACCGACTTTTTGGCGTTGCAGACGGGGAAAAAGATCGAGATCCCCTTTGACGAGCTCATCGTGTTCTCGACCAACCTGGATCCACGGGATCTCGTAGATGACGCCTTTCTACGGCGCATCCGCCACAAGATCAAGGTCGACTACCCGGACGAGAAGCAGTATTACCAGATCTTGCAGCGCGAATGTGCCGCGAGGAACCTGGAGCTTACGCCTGAGGTCTTTGTCTACCTGATGCAGAAACACTATATTGCCCTCGACCGCCCGTTGCGTTCGTGCCACCCTCGGGATATCCTGGATCAGATTACGGATATCGCCACATATATGGGCATGCGGCCAACCCTGTCCCGGCAGTTCATCGATGCTGCCTGCGAGACCTACTTTGCCGAGGTGTAACCTGTGCAGTGGATGGGAAGAGGCATCCAGGTGCCGGCCCGCGACGGCTGTTGAGGGGGCACCCCGATGAGCGGCGAGCAGAAGGGCCAGATCATGATCCGAACCGGCATCCTGACTGTGAGCGACCGTGGCTACTTGGGTGAGTATCGTGATCTGAGCGGACCGGCGATCCGTGAGATCGTCGTCGGACAGCTCGGGGCCCGCGTCGAACAGGAGGCCGTTGTCCCTGACGAGCGTAATGTCATCGCCGGCACACTTGTTGCATGGGCTGACGAGGCAGGACTGGAGCTCATACTGACGACGGGCGGGACCGGTTTCGCACCGCGAGACGTGACGCCGGAGGCAACGCGTGATGTCATTTCGCGGGAGGCACCAGGCCTGGCCGAGGCGATGCGCGCGGCTAGCCTGGCCATCACACCTCACGCGATGCTCTCCCGGGCAGTGGCGGGCATCCGTGGCGCGACCTTGATCGTCAACCTGCCTGGGAGCCCCAAAGCCGTGCGCGAGAACCTGGAAACGATCCTGCCAGCGCTGCCGCACGCCATCGAGCTGTTGCGGGGGGGCAAAGGGGGGGATGAGCATCCCGACGCCCGGTAGCCAGTGGCCTACAAGATGGCACAGGTCAGCTGCCTGTCCAGCGCGGGCGGCCTGCTCTCAGAGGAGGCGCAAACGTGCGGGCTGACCTGCTGATCTACGGCGCATCCCAGGTATTGACCCTGGCTTCGCCCGGTGGCCCCAAGAGAGGGACAGCGATGGCCGAGCCAGGGCTCATTCCCCGCGGCGCGGTTGCCATCCGAGACGGACGCATCGTCGACGTTGGCCCCTCCGAGGATCTCGAGCGCAACGTACAGGCCCTCAGGACACTCCACGCCGGCGGCCAAGTGGTGATGCCTGGTTTCGTGGACCCTCATACGCATCTGGTCTGGGCTGGTGAGCGCGCCGCCGAGTTCGAGATGCGCGTCGCTGGCGCGAGCTATATGGAGATCATGGCCGCCGGCGGTGGTATCATGAACACGGTGCGCCAGACCCGCGCCGCGAGCCTCGAAGACCTGGTGGCCGAGACCGAGCCGCGCCTGGAACGGATGCTGGCCCACGGTACGACCACCGTGGAGATCAAGACCGGCTATGGCCTGAACACGCCAGACGAGCTCAAGCAGCTGGGGGCCATCCGCCGCCTGCAAGAGAGGTCACGGGCGACCATCGTGCCCACCTTCCTCGGTGCCCATGCCATCCCCGCAGAGTACAAGGGCCGTGCTGATGAATACGTCGATCTGGTCGTCGAGGAAATGTTGCCGGCGGTGGCGGAAGACGTGCGCCCACCTGGCGCGCCCCCTCTCTTCTGTGACGTGTTCTGTGAAGAGGGCGCCTTTTCCCTGGATCAGTCGCGCCGGGTGTTGGAGGCCGCCAAGGCCCTGGACCTGGAGCTCAAGATCCACGTCGACGAG
>JAMJFU010000015.1 GCA_023544525.1 Anaerolineae bacterium
GCACGCCCAGGAGCTTGAGCGCGACCCTGGCGCCGGGATGGACGCGCGTCGCCCCGCCTACCGTGCCCACGGCCAGGGGCAACTCTAACGTGCCCACCAGGTTCCCTGCCCGGTCCTGCGTCCAGGTGGACAGGGGCACATAGCGCCCCTCCCGCGCTGCGTAGGCGTGGGCACCGGCTTCGATGGCCCGCCAGTCCTGCCCACAGGCCAGGGCGACGGCGTCGATGCCGTTCATGATCCCCTTGTTGTGGGTCGCCGCCCGATAGGGATCGTGCGCGGCAAAGACGTGGGCCTCCACGATGCCCTGCACGACCTGCTCGCCGGAGTATTCACCGAAGGCCAGGCTCCGGGCCGGGATGGTGCATTTGGCCCGTGCCAGCCGGCGATCTGCGAGGTTGGAGAGGATACGAAGGTGCACGCGGCCGCCGGTGATCTCTTCTACCAGGGGCGTCAGGGCCTCCGCTGCTGTGTTGACGGTGTTGGCCCCCATGGCATCGCGGGTGTCGTACAGCAGGTGGATGACGAGCATCGGTCCCAGCTCGGTGTCGGGAAAGACGCGCACTTCCAGGTCGCGCGCGCCCCCGTGTAGCGAGACCACGACCGGATCGGTCTGGTTGGCCAGGTCCAGAAGGCGCTCTTTGTGGCACAGAAGGTCGAAGCGCGCCGCCCACGGGTCGGGCACATCCAAGAGCTGCATCTGGGCGATCATGACCGGCTCGGTGGAGCAGGTCGAGAACCCACCACCCTGGCGCACGATCTTGGCCATAAAGGCAGCAGCGGCCACGACTGAAGGCTCCTCGATGGCCATGGGGACCAGATAGTCGCGGCCGTTGATGAGAAAGTTGGGCGCAATGCCCAGCGGCAGGCTATGGGTGCCAACCACATTCTCGATCATCTGATTGGCCTGGTCCACCGAAAGTCCCGGCCCGGCCAGCACTTCCCGCTCTGCGTCTGTGAGTCCGGCCCAGGTGGAGACGCGATCAACCCGGTCCTCCGGGCTCAAATCGTAGAAACCGGGCAAACGGGATGACTTGTCCATCGCTGACTCCTCACATACCCGCCCGACGAGGGCGCATGCGCCCGGCCCCAGCCACTAGAAGAGGGAGAACACCTGTGCCGCGCTGGATGCCGGTTCCAAGAAAAGCTGGGGATAGAACCCCAGGACGAGGGTAAACACAGCCAGGGCCAGCACCATGACCGACGCCAGGATGGGCTGGCGGGCAATGTCGTCCCGGGGCTCGCTGCCGAGCATGGCGTTGAGACCCCGCAACAGGCCAATGACGATGCCTACGGAAGAGGCCACGAGCGCGATCAGGGCAAAGCCCCACAGCCAATCCTGCCCGGGCGCCGCCTCAAAACCAGGTAGCGGCTCGCCGGCCAGAGGGGAGAAGGGCTGGACCCAATTCCAGACGCTGCGCCCGACTGCCCAGTGGGTGGGAAAGCCGGAGGTGAAGGGGAATCCTGCCAGGGCCAGGCCGCCCAGAATGAGACCCCCGGTGGCGATGGGCAGGCGTCCGGCGACACTTGACAGGCCGGCAAAGCGGTCCGTCGTCGCCCGGTGGCGGATGATGGACAGCGAGGCGGCCATCAAGCCAATGGCCACGCTGCGGTTGATGCCGTGAAGTAAGCCCAGCACCAATCCCTGGCTGCCGGCTGAGCCAAAGGCCAGGAAGAGGATGCCCAGATCGCTCAGCACCGCATAGCCGAACAGACGGCCAAAGTCACGCTGAACTGCAGCCATGAGCCCACCACTGGCGGCCATGCCCAACCCGGCCAACCGGATCACGGTCAAGGTTGCGGGCTCCCGGAGAAAAGCAGGGGCCATATCCAGGAAGGACAGGGAGAGGTAAAGGGCCACGGCCTGCCCGGCGGTAAAGACGAAGGCGCTGACCAGGGGCGGGGCCCCGGCTGCCAGGGCTGGCATCCAGGTGCTGAAGGGGAATACCGCCAGCAACAGGCCAAAGCCCAGGGCCGCTGGCAGCAGAGCGCGCCGGGCAAGGGTCTGGCTCAGGGCGGGGGTGATAGGGGTCGAGCCCTCTGCCAGAGCGGCGGCATTTGCAGCGCTGAGCGTTGCCTGGTCGACGAACCAGCCAGCGATGAGCAGCAGGGGTACGGCCAGTAGCGTCACCACCAGGTAACGCTGGGCACCCCGGATCGGGGCCAACTGCCCCGCCTGCAGGACAAAGACAGACACGGCCACGCTGACGGCAAAGACCAGCACCGCCAGCGCAAAGGTCTGCACCAAGACGACCAGCGCGTACAAGGCAAGGATGGCCAGGCTGAAGGGGTAGAACGAGCGGCCTTGCGACAGGCGCCAGGCAATGAGATAGAACACGGCCACCAGGACAAAGACATAGGCCAGCCACATCTGGCCTGCAGGATTGAGCACGAGCGTCTGTCCCAGGATCACCACAGGGCGCCCAAAGGCAACCTCCTGGCCCAGGACGAATGCCGAACGATCCAGCGGCAAGCGCAGGCAGAGGAAGGCCAGCGCGCTGGCCACCACCGCCGCCAGTGTTGCTGCCACAAAGGCCAGGTGGCGGAAGAGGTAGGTGAGCACTGCCGCCAGGAGCGGCAAGGCCAGGAGGACGATCGGGCCAGGGATCGGGCTCACAGCTCTGTGGCCTCCTCGTCGGCTCCGGCCGTGGCCCCGCTCAGAACCTGGATCCCAGCCAGGTAGGAAAAGGCCAGGGAGACCAGCAGCGTCAGAGCCCCGAAAAAGCCCACGACCGCCAGGTTCGGTTCCAGTCCAGCGTAGATCAGGTCAAAGCCCACCAGGATCGTCAACGCAGCGGGCGCAATGCGCAGCGCATCGCCGCTCAGCAGCAGGCCAGCAGTGCCCATTCCGGCGAGCCACAACGAGGCGAACGCGATATCAGGGGGCACCTGCGAGCTTCCGGTGACCGTACCCGGCAACAGCGCGGTATAGTCGGGAAAGAAGCGGATCAGGGCCAAGGACACCAGGAGCAAGGCAAGGATGCGGAGAGGCAAGCTCAAAGCGCCAGCGTTCCAGTCCAGGCGTACGCCAAAGAACCGGATACCGCCGTCGTCTTGATCTAGCCAGGGCCTCCTCTCGTCCACTCGCCGGGCTGTCAGGTACAGGATGGGCACAACCAACATGCCCACCAGGCCGCGGACGATGGCCAATTCGGGCTGGACCAGGCGTGTCAGGACGATGGCCAGCAACAGGTATTGGACCAGGAGCGCAGCCAGGGACAGGCGCCAGTGAGAGGACAAAAAAATCGCGCCGGCAGTCAAGACCAAGCCCACAACAGCCGGTGGACCGGCCAGAAGCTCGAATACCTCAGCAAAGGTGTCCATGGTTCGTCTCGATCAGCGGGCGGCCAGAAAGGCAGCCCCAAGCGCCAGGATAATGAGGGCCCAGCCCCACCAGCCATCCCCCTCGCCGACCTGTCCCAGCCAAAAGAAAAGACCTGCCAGGCGCTGTCCCAGCCAGGAGGCGCCACGATAGAGCCAGTCGAGGCTCAGCACGGCCTGGACTACCCGGGCATAGTCTGCCAGGTGGCTGGCCCGGCGGGCGAGCCAGGCGCCAAGGAGCCAGGGCAGGATAAAGAGCAGGCCCGAGCCCCAGGCAGAGACCGTGGAGGGCGGGACCGGCCGCAGGCCAAACCCATCCGGCGCAATCCCGGCGGCCAGGAGTGCCAAGACCAACAAGCCAACGGCCAGTACCGCACCCGGCGCGTTGCGGCGACGGCGCGTTCTGCGGAGGCTCAAGCCCAGGACCAACCAGAAGCCGGCCACCAGAAAAACGTCGGCGGCAAACAGCAACAGCACGTCCGGACTGCCCTGTGCGAGCAAGCCTGCGTACAGGGGCCATCTTTGCCGGAAGCCTGCCGTCAGGGGAGCGCCAGCAATGGAGGCCAGGGCAATGGCAGGCAATAGGGCCAACAGATGGCGCACCTCGACCAATCCGCGCCAACGCGCCAGACCCGGAAAACGCGGCCTTAGCCGGGCAATGAGCCTGGCCCGCTGAGGGGCCGTCGACTGCCAGGCCTGCCACAGCCGTCCGGTCCGCGCTGCCGTGGCCCGCTCCAGGCCGGCGTCCCACCAGATGGCCAGCGCACCCAGCGCCAGCGGCAAGCACAACACTGGCCACAATGCCGCCCTGGGAAACAGGAGGGCCATGAGGAGGGCGTAGCCGGTCTGGTAGATGAGCCCGGCCGACCAGAGCTGGCCGATGCCAGAGCGGCCTTCTTCATCGGCCACAGCCACCAGCCCGCCGCTCCAGACCAGCAGCCCCCCGGCGATGACCGCCAGCAGGCCCAGGGCCATGAAACCACCGAACTCAGCCAGCAGTGGAGCCAGCGCCTGTACCCGGGCCAGAAGGTAGATGCCAGTGCTGACCGGCAACAACAGGGCAGCGGCATCCTGGGGCGCACTCAGCCGCCGTGGATGCAAGGGGAAGATGAGCATACGCAGCAGGCCGGCAATGGCCAGAAGCTGCAGTACCTGGGTGGGCAGTCTGGCCCCAGCCAACGAGGTATGTCCGGCTGAGGCGTCGAGCCACAAAGCGGTGAAAAACAGCAGGGACGTGGAGGCGATACCTGGGACCACCACGGCCAGCGTGGCGCCACCCTGTTCTTCATCGCTCCGCGCCCAAAGGACGATGGCAATCAGGGCCAGATCGAGCAGAGCACTGCCCAGGGCAAGGGTCAACAGGTTGGCGGCCAGCATGGTGGCCAACGACCCGGCCAGGGCAATGAGCATCAGTGGATGCCATGGGGTCCTTGGCTGCCTGCCGCGGATGCCCAAGACCAGGGCACCGGTGACCCCGGCCAGGGTGATGCCGGCGGCCAGCGACAGGCTATCGGCATAGAAGGTGGGACTGGTCCTGAACAGGTTAATGGGTTGCCACGAGAGCGCCACGCGCACGGCTTCGACAGACCTGAGTGAGGAGAGGACGACGAGTGTAAGCGTGGCAAAACCAGCCGCGGCGAGCCGCCGCAGCCAATTGGGCAATAGACGCCCCAGCACCAAAATGGTCGCTGCTCCAACCAACGGCCACAGGATGGTACGGATGGGCAGCGCGATTGAAAGTGGCATCTTCTCGCAATCTGAAAGATTTGCCGCCCCCTAGCTCCGTCACCTCGGGAAGCGGCGCGCCGGGTATTCTAACACAAAAGGAAGGCACGGGCAAGCACCGGCATTTCCGTTGACAGCCCTTGCTGGAGATGCTACAATGGGGCCTGGTCGTGCCTTGCTGGCACGCGGGACACCGAAAATGGCTCTTCGCAGTTGCCCGGCGGTGCTTCTCTAACCGGCAGGCCCTGCCGGCCGCCTCCGATGATGCGATACCCGGCGCGATAGACCTATTGAGGAGAGTGACGTGACCAAGATCGTCGAATGCGTACCCAATTTCAGCGAAGGACGCCGCCAGGATGTGATCCAGCGCATCGTAGGGGCGATGGAGCAGGTGGCAGGCGTGCAGGTCGTCGACGTCCAATCAGACATCGACCACAATCGTGCGGTGGTTACCCTCGTGGGCGATCCCCAGGCCGCTGCAGAGGCGGCGTTCCGGGCCACCGCCGTGGCAGCCGAGCTCATCGACATGGACCACCATCGAGGCGGGCACCCGCGCATGGGCGCCACGGATGTCATCCCCTTCGTCCCGGTGCGGGGTGTGAGAATGGAAGACTGTGTGCAAGTAGCCCGCCAGCTGGGAGAGCGGATCGGCTCGGAGCTGGGCATCCCGGTGTACCTCTACGAAGACGCCGCCAGCGATCCTGCGCGGCGCAACCTGGCCGACGTGAGGCGCGGCGAGTACGAGGCCCTGAAGGAGGAGATCGGAACCAACCCCGAGCGAGCCCCTGACTTTGGGCCAGTGGCGATCGGCACCGCCGGCGCCACCGCTGTGGGAGCCCGGCCGCCGCTGGTCGCCTTCAACGTCTACCTGAACACCGACGACCCGGCACCTGCCCAGGCGATCGCCCGGGCCGTACGGCACTCTAGTGGCGGACTGCGTTTCGTGAAAGCCCTGGGCCTGGCCGTCGAAGGGGAAACGCAGGTCTCGATGAACCTGACCGACTACCGCCGGACACCCATCCACCGGGTCCTGGAGATGATCCGATCGGAGGCTGCAAGCTACGGCCTGGCGGTGACTCGCAGCGAGATCGTGGGCCTGCTGCCTGCTGAGGCCCTCATCGACGCGGCGCGGTTCTACCTGCAGCTCAGGGACTTTGCCCCGGAGCAGGTGCTGGAGAACCGGCTGATTGCGGAAGAGTAGCCCATGGGGCACCCAGCTGCCCGCCGGGTGCCAGGTTGAGGAGCCGCCAGTGCCAATTCTAATCGATGGACACAACCTCATCGGCCAACTGGCCGCGCTGTCTCTGCAAGACCCAGGCGACGAAGAGGCGCTGGTGCGCATGCTCGTCGCCTACCGGGCCCGGACGGGACGGGCCGTCACCGTGGTGTTCGATCCCGGGAGCACCTTTGCCCTGCCCAGCACCCGGCGGAGCGGGGGCGTTACGGCCATCTTTGCGCCACATAAGAGCAGCGCGGATGCGGTGATTATCAAGCGCGTGCGCCAGAGCCGTGACCGCAGTGGCTGGCTGGTGATCACTTCGGATCATGAACTGGCGGCGACGGTAAGCCGCCTCGGTGCGCGGGTTCAAAGCGCCTCGGATTTCGCGCAGGCGCTGGAAGCGCCCGGCGCGGCGCCGCCTGACTGGCGAGAGAAGCCACTTTCGCCGGACCAGGTCGAAGACTGGTTGGCTCTGTTCGAGGGTCCCTCCCCGGCGGAGCCTCCAGATAGCGAATGACGAGCGCGCCGGAGGACGGTCCAGGGTCGCGCCTCGCCGTAGCCGCGCCGCGGCGAGGGAAGGGGCAGAGGGTCCCTATAGCAGACACAACGAACGGCCAGGAGGATTTCCGTGAAGGTTTTCATTGCCGGCATCATGCAGGGTTCGAGGCTGGACCGCGACATCGACGACCAGGGCTATCGCGCCCAGATCACGACAGCCATCCTCCAGCGTTACCCCGGGAGCGAGATCGTGGATCCCAACGAACTCCATCCCGAGGGTGTGGGCTATGACGATGAGCAGGCGCGGAGCACCCTGCTGGAAATGGCAGCGCTGGCCGCCGAATGCGATCTCCTGGTGGCCTACGCGCCGCAGGCCAGCATGGGCACCGCCATCGAAATGTGGCAGGCATTTCAGGCTGGCGCGCCGATTGTGACCATCTCGCCCATGTCGGAGAATTGGGTCGTCAAGCACCTGTCGGATGCCATGGTGCCTGACCTGGCGGCCTTCCGTGCATGGGTGGCCGGCGGCGGGCTGCAGCAGATCGCCGGCGCAGAGGCAGCGGTCAGTGCTGCACGGAAAGATTGACAACCAGCCCGACCTCAGCTAGAATATGCGTGCGCCCCCATAGCTCAGTGGACAGAGCAGCGGCCTTCTAAGCCGTCGGTCGCAGGTTCAAATCCTGCTGGGGGTACTTTTTCGATCTCAGGGCCGTCGCACCCTCACATCCGAGACGAGGCAGGCGGGCTGTATCTGGATCTTGTATTCCGCAGAGTCATAGTCCTCGCTGGCCAGGCTGGATTGCCCCAAAAAGATGTCGCGCTTTTTGCCAAAGAGGTTGGCGCTGGCCAGGAACGCCAGCGGGGCGACCATCACAGCCACCCCCTCCGGGACCACGACGCGGATGCTGTTTACCAGAGAAAAGACGCGGACGACCGACTCGCCCGGGGGAACGTCGGCCTGGCTCAAGTCCAGGTTCACGTCCCCCACAAACAGCCAGATCTCCTCATCGGCGACCTGCCACGCGCCTGAGCGCCGGACGGGCCCAAAGACTGAAGCCCGAACGGCTGTGCCAGGACTCACGAGCAACGGGCGCAGCAGCAGGCCGAGGCCCAGCAGGATCAAGACCGCGGGCATGCACAAGAACCCGAGGTCAACGTCCAGGATGTTTCCGACGAGGATGACCAGCCCCACCGCAATGATCACGATGCCAATGATGATCCGACCATCCGTGCGCATCTCAGCTCCCCCTTTTCCTGTTTATCAACTCAACCTGGGGCCGTTATCAGCCCCGGATCCCACACTCCGCCCGGACAGCGTGCGTGCCACTGCCGCCCACTCCTGCAGGCTCAAAGTCTCGGCCCGGCGGCGCGGGTCTACTCCGGCGTCACCAAGGCCGCGTTCGACCACAGCGGGGTCCAGCCCAAGCCCGCCACTCAGGGAATTGCGTAACGTCTTGCGCTTCTGAGAGAACCCCGCCCGGACCACGCGGAAAAAGCCAGCCTCGCCGACCGCTTCGTCGAGCTGCACCTGGGGCTGCTCCTCCACCTCGACGCGCACGATGGCCGAGTCGACGTCGGGTGCTGGATAGAAGGCACCGGCAGGAATCCGGGCCCAGATGCGTGGCCGGCCATAGAACTGGACGCTCACAGCCAGGAGGCTCATGTCGCCCGGTTCAGCCACAATGCGCTCTGCAACCTCCCTCTGCACGGTCACCACCAGCAGCGTGGGCCGGGGATGGCGTTCCAGGAACGTGCGCAGCACCGCCGAGGTGATATAGTAAGGCAGGTTGCCCACCACCTTGTACCGCAGTTTGCCCAGGCCCAAGTCAGGCATGTCCAGAACGTCGCCATGGACGACCTTGACGTTGGGGAATCCAGCGACCTGTTCGCGCAGGATCTCGACCAAGCGGTCGTCCAGCTCAAGGGCGAGCACGGTGCCGGCCTCCGCTGCCAACAAGCGCGTCAGGTTGCCCACGCCTGCCCCAACCTCCAGCACCAAATCCTCGGGAGACAGCTCGGCCGCGTCCACGATCCGGCCCAGGGCCACAGGATCGAGCAGAAAGTTCTGTCCCAGCCGCTTGCGAGGATGCAGGCCATGGGCGCGTAACAGGGCCGGCACACTCTGACTCATGGCGCAACCCGCCGGGTCCCTCTCACCGGCGCCGGTCCGGGAAATTCGGATAATCGGGCAAGGTCCATCGTATCTGGCTTCTCGGTGGCACGGGTGTCAGGAGGTAGATGTCGGTCCACCAGTGCCACGACTCGTAGTCGTTATCGCTAAAGCCAAGGTCGACGAACTTGCCCTTCACGCCACCACCGGTGTCCCCTGCCTTGGCAATCCCATACCCTGGCACATACATCATGGTCTTTAGCGGGATGACGGTTGGATCTACGGCGACGATACCTTTTCTCAGGTAGATGCCCAGCCGGGTATAACCATAGCGGGGATGGGTCTTGGGTTTGCCTGCGGACGAGGGCTTGTAGGAGGTGGTATAGACCCGCATCTTGCGCCAATATTCGATGGGGCCGTCCGGCGTATCGAGGGTACGGACGACGATCTGGGTGCCGTAGGCCAAGGTCTTGGTGATGGGCGGCTGCTCAGCCCAAGAGTCCTCCAGGAACCGCGACACCTCGTGGCCGTCCTCATAGACGACCCGGTAGCGGCGCTTGTTTATGCCCGGTTGGCCTGACTGGACCAGGCGTGTGTTGTCGATCTCGAGCTCTGGGTCGGCAACCCAGACCGTCTTGAAGGGGATATTGTCAAACTCGACGACGAGGTCCTCGCGGACCCGGGTGACCTGGATCTGCATTCCAGCGCGTACCGGGTCGGAGAGCCCTGGCTCCACCTGGTCCTTGCCCATCAGGGCGACGCCTTCCTGGCCCAGCAAGCCAGCGATGGTCCCGGCCAGGGTCCGGGTGCGCAGGGTATGCCCATCGGCCACGATCTCTACCGGTACCGAGCGTTGGATCGTGACGGTCATGCCTGCCGACACGGCCACCTGCAGACCAGGCTGGATCTCATCACCCAGGTACAAGCGCACGCCGTGCTCCTCCAGCACCTGGCCCACCGTGGTGGCTGTCGTGTGCATGGTGCGGCGCGCATCTCCGTCTTGCAGGACGAGGTTTGCTGCCCGCCGCAGGGCAATGACGGGCGGTTCGCCACCCGCCGCACTGGCTTCGGCCCTGAGCCCGCCCCGGTAGCTCACCTGCCGGCCGGTCGGGGCGGCTCCAAACAGCGGCGTGTCCAGGCGCACTTGATCTTGGCCGAGCCAGATCTCATCGCCGGGGCCGACGCCGACGCCGGCTTCGGCCAGGCAAGCCCCGACCGTAAGCGCGTGGGTCCGCAGCTGTTGCGTCTGGCCATCGGCCCGGACCGCCACCGGCCGGGCGCGCTGTACCTGAATGGCCACACCGGGTTCCAACGCAGCCTCCAGCGGGGGCAGCACCTGGTCCTCGGGATAGAGCGCGATGCCTGCCTGCCGGAGCGCATCTTCCACGGTCGCAGCATGGGTGCGCAGGTCGTGACGGCGGCCATCGACCGACACAGTCAGGGGCGCGCCGGTCCTGGACCAACCCAGGGCCAGAAGGGCCATGGCGCTCGCCACGCCCAACAGGCCCAACAACGCTCGCAGCCAGCGGGGGACCCGTGCTGGAGCTCGTTCTACGACGACGTTTTCTGAAGCCAAACCTCAGTCTCCGGAGACAGACGCGGCCGCCGCCCTTCCCGCGACGTAGCCTGTGGAAAAGGCGGCCTGGAGGTTGTAGCCCCCCGTGTCAGCCTGAACGTTCAGGACCTCGCCGGCAAAGAAGAGCCCCCTTGCCAGGCGCGAGGCCATGGTGCGCGGATCCACCTCGCCGGTGTCCACGCCGCCGGCGGTCACGATCGCCTCCTCCAGCGGCCGGTGGCCCACGACCTCCAGGCGAAAGTCGTGGAGCAGCGCTCGCAGCCCCTCGCGCTCCTGGGCCGCGATCTGGTGGCCGGGTTTGTCGGGTGGAATCCCGGTCCGATCCATGACGACGTCGATCATCTTTTGCGGGAGCAAGCCCTTGAGGAGGTTCCGGTAGCTCTTACGCCCGCCCTCATCCAGATCTCGCAGGAGCCGGGCGTCCAGCCTCTCCGGGCTCAGGGCGGGCTTGAGGTTGATGCTCATCTCGAGCCTCCCCTGGCCCAAGCGCTGCACAGCGGGGCCACTCAGGGTCAGGATGATTGGACCTGAGACACCATAGTGGGTAAACAGCATCTCGCCGAACTCACGGGCGAATTCGACACCATCCAGAAGCAACCGTACCTCCACATTGCGCAGGGAGAGCCCCATCATCCTCCGTGGCTCGGGCCCGGCGATGACCAGGGGCACCAGCGCTGGCCGCACAGGGACGATCGTATGGCCCGCCTGCCGGGCCAGATCGTATCCATCCCCGCTGGAGCCGGTTCCGGGATAGGAGGCACCGCCCGTGGCGATGATGGCCGCCGCTGCCGGAACCTGCTGGCCATTGTCCAGAACCAGAGCCCGTAGCTGCCCACCTTCCAGTTGCAGCCGTGTCACCCGGCTGCGTAACCGGACGCTCACACCTTGCTCGTGGACAAAGCGGCTCAGAGCCTCCGCCACGTGATGGGCATCGTTGCTCGCCGGGAATACCCGCCCGCCCCGCTCGACCACCGTCGGCACGCCCTGGGCCTCGAAAAACGCCACGAGGTCGGGCGCGAAAAAGCGGGCAAACGCATTGCGCACAAAAAGGTATGACTGGTCCTCTGCCTCTGGAAAGGCAAAATGGGCCAGGAACTCGTTCAGATCGGCCGTGTTGGTCAAGTTACAGCGTCCCTTGCCTGTGATACGCAGCTTGGTGGCCAGGCGCGGCATCCGCTCCAGCAAAAGGACGGAAGCTCCGGCCATAGCGGCCTGGCCCGCGGCCATCAAGCCCGCCGCGCCCCCGCCGACCACCACGATCTGCTTGCTCTCTGCCATGACCTGTCGTCGACCAGCTCTGTGGGGGAGATGCCTGCGGGCCTCCCGGCCCGCTGTCACCCCGAATCAAAGAAATGAGCTGGAGCGCAGCATAGCGCACGACTCCAGCTCAGGATGATTGCAGGTCGTGCACCCCCTGTCGAACTGTACCAGCCGGCTTATCAGTACCAGCCTGCTCCGGCCAGGTATCCCTGCGGCACCCAGAAGTGACCGCTTACCGTTGCTTCCTTCCGGACCTGGCGGGGTTCACGGGCTCCTGCCACGCAGGACCCAACCTTCATCGCCGCTTGGCCTGACAGTCCCGACCAGCCGTAAGCCCTCGAGGGGGAATTCGACCCCGCTACGGCGGATTGCGGGTACAGGGCACCGCCAGCTCCCCGTCTAGCACGACCAGTACCATGTTACCAGAAAAGCGGCGAACGGTCAAACCGCCGGCCAGGACAGACCATAGCACGGCACTGGCGTTCGTAGTAGCGGCTTTAGCCACCTCCGGGCACTCACAAAGCGCTAAAGCGCTCACTACGAACGTTGAACAGACCGTAGCACGGCATTGGCGTTCGTAGTAGCAGTCTTAGCCGCCTCCGGGCAATCGCAAAGCGCTAAAGCGCTCACTACGAACGGAACAGCGACTTTAGCCGCTGGCCAGGAGCAATGCCTGGATGCGGGCGGCCACCATGTCCATGGCTACTTCGTTGAAACCACCCTCGGGGATTATCACATCGGCGTAGCGCTTGCTGGGCTCCACAAACTCCTGGTGCATGGGACGCACCGTGGCCAGGTATTGGCGGATGACCGATTCCATGGTGCGGCCTCGTTCGGCGAGGTCGCGCTCCAGGCGCCGGATGAAACGTATGTCCGGATCGGTGTCGACAAAGATCTTGACATCCATCAGGCGGCGAAGGGCCACGTCGGCAAAGATGAGGATGCCTTCCAGGAGTACAACCCGGTGTGGCTCGATCCGCCGAGTCTTGGTGGTGCGGGTATGCGTCGTAAAGTCATAGACGGGCACCTCGACGGCCTTGCCCGCCTTCAGTTCCTGCAAGTGGGCGATCAGCAGGCGGTTGTCCAGGGCATCCGGGTGGTCAAAGTTCTGCATGGCCCGCTGGGCAGGGGCCAGATCACCCAGATCCTTATAGTAGGCATCGTGCTGGATGAGCGAGATCTTGGCCGTGCCGGCCCGTTTCAGGACCTCGTGGGCTACGGTGGTCTTGCCAGAGCCCGTTCCCCCCGCCACGCCAATGACAACCGGCTCCATAATACCTTCCTCCTAGAGTCCCCAGAGACGCTGCAGATCGAGGATCGCCAGAAGGCCGAAGAGGACGGCTGCTCCCGCAATCCCGGCAAAGATCGAGGCCCACCAGCGGTTGCCCCGGTCCAGTTGCCAGGACACGAGGCTCATGGCGGCCCACAGCCAGATGCTGGCCATCCACCCCTGGCGGGGATCTCCACCAGCCAGGGTGCCATAGGTCCGCCAGGCCCACACGATGCCCAGCAGCAGTCCCGCGCCCACAGACAAGAGCGTGACCAGCACCGCCGCGTGCAGTGGGCGAAACAGATCGCCAGGAGCCGCCCAGTGCAGCGCTCGCAGCCGGGGAACGCTTCGCGCGACCCAGCCCAGCGCTGTGGCGGCGGCCACGATGGAGCCAGCCGCACCGAGGACAAACAGAGCCCACTGAGCTCCAAACAGGATGTCGCGCTGGGCGCAGCTGAGCACCGGTCCACCCGGCCGGATGACCGAGAGCCGTACCAGGACGATGGCCAGAACGGTCAGGTCCAACACCGGATCTGGGACCGGCAGATCCCAGGCCCTGAACAGGACCAGGCCGGCGGCCAGCGAGGCGATGGCTATCGAAATGCTCAACTGGTGCAGGTCGAACGGCGACCACTGGTCTTGAGTCACGACGGACACGACAAGGGCTGCGAGCAACAGGCCAAGCGCACCCAGCCGCGCTCCGAGGACCACCAGGCGCCAGTGCCTGTGCACCACAATGAGGGCCACTGTGCCGCTGGCGATTGCCAGCGCAAGCAGCAGCAGGGCGACCAGCTCCAGGAGCTCAGCTGTCATCAGCCAACACTCCCTGCAACCGGCCAGCGATCTGGGCCGACTTGTGCTGTGCCCGGACCTCCGGTTGCGAGATAAGCTGGATATCGAGCTCGTCCTCGCTCCGGGGCTGCATGACCAGCCACACCAGGTGGGGAAAAGCGAGCCAGCTGGCAGCCAGGGCGATGAGGGCCAAAGCCAGGCCGCCCACCACCAGGGCCAGACCCGGGCGGTGGTCTATGCGGAGCAGGGGTACGTAGGACACGGCAAGATCGACCCGCAGCCCCGCAGCGGATAGCTGCCCGCCGCCGGCCAGAGAACCGATCCTGTCCCGTTGGGCACCGGCCTCACCGACCAGATCGACGTGCAGGACCGGCTGTGCCTGCCCGCAGCCTGGCTCAAAGGCCAGCAGGAAGAAGCGATCCTGTCCAGGCATAAAGACGGCGGGTCGCTCCTCAGGTCGCAGAAAGAGGACATCCACCTGGGTCTGGATCCTGAGATCCTGCCCCCCGGTGTCGAGGGGCAGCGGATTGCCCTGGCTGTCCCAGGCTTGCATGGTCACGAGGGGCACAAAGCCGGCCGATCGCACCGACACTCCCTCAAAGGTCGCCGGATCCCCGACGCCAACCTGCCCCTGGTGGACCGTGACGCCTTCCTGCTGCCAGGCGACCTGGCTGCTATGCCCCTGCAGGCGGCCATCGGTGCCGGCTTCCAGGTCGAAACTCTCCAGGCGCAACACGTAGGGGGTGCCGTGACCGACAGAGCGGCTCTCCCCCGGGGCGGGCCGCCAGATGTCGTCCCGCCAGCCCCAGCCATCCAGGATGATCAGCCCCAGGGCAGCCACGAACAGCCCGGCATAGCCCAGCGGGCGAGCCCAAAAGAGCGCAGGCCGGCGGCAGGCCGTCGCCGTGGTGGCGGGACCTGTGTCGAGCTCTGCCCAGCGGTAGCCGTGCCGGCTGAGAGAGTGGTGGATGCGATCCCGAGCCGTCTCCAGATCGAGGGAGGACGACAGGTGGAGGCGTGGCGCCCGGGCCGGCCAGGCCAGCCCGCCGCCAGGGCGCGTGACGCGCCAGGCCAGGGAGGTCGCATCGGCCGCACGGACAAAGAGGACCAACCCTGTGCAGATGGCGAGCAACCGGAACCAAAAGGAGTGGTAGATGTCGCCCAGGCCGAGGGCGGCGACCAGCCCCTCGTTCGCGGCATCTGGCGTAGCCTGGGGGATCAGGCTGCCCAGGGCCACCACGAGGGCCACGAGCCCCAAGAGGAGCAGCAGGGTCTGCGGCGCCGCCAGGATGTGCCACAGTATGCTCAATGGCTCGCGCCGAGACGCGCCGGGAGTCAGGTTCTCATCAACCATTGCGCGGTCTGCTATAACAGGAAGATAAAACAAAGGCCCCAACCCGGATCCGTTGGGGCCTGCCGATGTTCGCCAAGCCACCCAAGGGACTTGAACCCTTAACCTGGCGCTTACGAAGCGTCTGCTCTACCGATTGAGCTAGGGTGGCAAGGACCGGAACCAGGCCGGTCAGCACCGGCATTATACCAAGCTTCATAACAAATGGCAAATCGATCTTTTGAAAAAACTCAGGCACTCGCTTCTGCCACCTCTGCGGCCTTCTTGGCGTGGTGGTACTCCCTGGTGGCCTGGATGAAGGCCCTAAACAAAGGATGAGGCCGGTTCGGCCGCGATTTGAACTCTGGGTGAAACTGGGAGCCCAACATGAAAGGATGGCCGGCCAGCTCGCCAATCTCTACCAGGCGCTCGTCGGGTGAGAGCCCGGAGAATACCATGCCCGCCGCTGCCAGCAGCGGACGGTAGGCATTGTTGACCTCGAACCGGTGGCGGTGCCGCTCCTGGACCACGATACCCTCGGGCAGGTCGCCCTCAACCTGCTCGCCATAGGCTGCAGCCGCCTGTGTGCCGGGCACCAGCCGGCAGGGGTATAAGCCCAGCCGCATGGTGCCGCCCATCTCTGAGATGTCCCGCTGGTCTGGCATCAGGTCGATGACCGGGTACTCGGTCTTGATGTCAAACTCGGTCGAATTGGGTTCGTCGCTGCCCACCGCGTGGCGGGCGAGCTCGATGACCATGACCTGCAGCCCCAGGCACAGGCCCAAATAGGGCACACCGTTCTGGCGGGCATACCTGGCTGCCACAATCTTGCCCTCGATGCCCCGGTAGCCAAAGCCTCCCGGCACGACAATGCCGTCCAGCCCGGCCAGACGGCCGGGGCCATGGCGCTCGAGCACTTCTGAATCGACCCAATCGATCTCGACCGCCACGTCGTGGGGCAGCCCTGCATGGTGCAGTGCCTCGCGGACACTCAAATAGGCGTCGCGCAGCTCGACGTATTTGCCTACCAGGCCCACCTTGAGCGGAGGCTTCTGGCGCTCGATGTCCTCCACCACTGCCCGCCAGCCTTCCAGCTCTGGGGAAAGCGCGCCGTTGAGCCCAAGCCGCTCCACCAGGTACTCGCCCAGCCCGGCCTCCTCGAGGACCAGGGGTACCTCGTAGATGTTGGACGTTGTCACCAGCGGGATCACGGCTCTCTTCTCCACGTCACAGAACAGGGCGATCTTGGCCCGCACGTCCTCGTCTATCGCAAAGTCTGAGCGAGCGACAATGATGTCGGGCTGGATGCCAATCCCCCTGAGCTCGCGGACGCTGTGTTGCGTCGGCTTGGTCTTGATCTCGCCGGTAGACGAGATATGGGGCAGTAGCGTCACGTGGATATAGAGCGTATTCTCGCGGCCAACGTCCACCCGCATCTGGCGGATGGCTTCCAGAAAAGGCAGGCCCTCGATGTCCCCTACGGTGCCGCCGATCTCGACAATGACCACCTCCGCGCCGCTCTCCTTGCTGACCAGGCCGATGCGGCGTTTCATCTCGTTGGTCACATGGGGGATGACCTGGATGGTGCCACCCAGGTAGTCCCCACGCCGTTCTTTGGCAATGACCGAGGCATACACCTGGCCCGAGGTTACGTTGCTGGCCTGGGTCAGATTCTCGTCGATAAAGCGCTCATAATGGCCCAGATCCAGATCGGTTTCGGCACCGTCGTCCAGCACAAAGACCTCCCCGTGCTGGTAGGGGGACATTGTCCCCGGGTCGACGTTCAGATACGGGTCCAGTTTCTGGATAGAGACCTTGATACCCCGGCTCTTGAGAATGCGCCCCACGGATGCCGCAGTTACCCCCTTGCCTACCGAGGACACCACGCCACCCGTGCAAAAAATGTACTTTGTCGTCATAGATTCAGCCTAGATTTGGGATTTGCTCCTGGCGGGGGGCCAGCGGCAGGCCCGTGACCGCACAAGAAAAGAGAGTCGCCAAGAAGGACGACCCTCCACGTTACGCCGCATCTGACCCGCGAGGGCTCCAGGGCGATGGGTACGGACCCTGCCCTGAGGCCGCCGCTCAGCCCAACCATTCACAGCAAGTCGTCGAGGTCGGCAGCTGCCCGGCGCATGTCCAGAAAGACGAGGCCCAGCCTGGCGCCCCGCCGCGCGAGTGAGGTCAGGACAGCGTCCTCCCCCACCGACATCAGGATGACATAGCCAGAATTGCCGCGGATGTAGACCTGATCCAGCTGGCCCCGCCCCAATTCGCTGGCGATCCGATCGCCAAGGCTGAGCATTGCTGCGCTCATGGCCGAAACCCGATCTTCCTCTACCTCGACGGGCAGGTCGGAAGCGATAATGAGGCCGTCTACACTCACAACAGCCGAGGCTTCTATGTCTGGGGTGGTCATGCGAAGTTCTCTCAACCGAGCGATCATCTGTTCCGCCCGCGATCTCATGGCAGCATTGTCTCCTTTCTTGGGGCACGGCCATCTGCTGAAGCGTAAGCATCTTACCATAGGTCGCACGGTCTGTCAACGCGGCTTGCAGGGCGTAGTAGGGAACCCAGTACCCCAGGGAAACGGGGCCGATGGGTGGGCCGGCCGGATGGGCAGTGGGCTAGCTGCCGGTGGAGCGGTACAGATCTTCGTAGACCAGGTAGTGCTGGTAGACAAGCTGCAGATAGAGCCGCGACTGGCTGGCCGTGATCACCTCGACAAAGAGGTCCAGGTCATCGCCGCCCGCTTCCAGCCAGCGGAGTGTATTGCCCGGCCCGCCATTGTAGGCAGCCAGCGCGATGAGGAGCTGCTGATCAAAGCGCCGCATCTGGACAGACAGGTAGAAGGCGCCAAACTCCACGCTGACAGACGGCCGGTAGAGGTCATCCAGGCTAAAGTCCTCCAGGCCCAGGCTATTGGCGATCCCCTGGCCCGTGGCAGGCATGACCTGCCCCAGGCCCCGTGCCCCGGCATACGACTCGGCGGCCTTCTCAAAGAGGCTCTCCTGGCGTATGAGTGCTGCCAGGAGCAACGGATCCAGGTCGTACTCCTGGGCTGCGGCCGAGAGCAGGTCGGTGTACGCCAGAGGATAAACCACCCGCCGCAGCGCCTGGGGCGCGGCATAGAGCCCGCCCTCGGGCCAGAGGCCAGCCAGGCGGGCCGCACAGCGCGCAGCCAGGCCAGGAAGGCCCTTGTCTGTGAAATAGACTGACAACTGGGCCAGCGCCAGCGGGTCGTCCCAGGCTGCAGTCCGGGCACCATCAAAGGCGGTCAGGGCTTCGCGGCGCAGTCCCACGTCGAGGAGGGCTTCACCCCGCCGCAGGTCGACGCGCCGGGCCCACGCAGCGGGCAAGTCCAGCGACTGGGTACCGGTCGGTACCTCTGTCCAGCCCCGAAGCCAGGGCAGGATCTCGGCAGCGTACGCAGCCGGGTCCCAGGCGGGTGCCTGAACCGGTTCTCTCACCAGGCGCTCGCCCGTCAGCGGCTCGCCAGATTCGATCTGCTTCACGCGGAGCGCATAGTAGTCATTGGGATCGCTCGTGACCAACTGGACCCAGTAGCCGTCGCCCTCGGCCGGCTCTGCCCCGAGTTTACCCAGCCAATAGAGCACCTTGGCCCGGTAGGCGCTCCGGGGATATCCCTCCAACAAGATCTGCCAGCTTTCAACCGCCTGCTGCTGATCACCAGCCCGGTAATAAGCAAAGCCAGAGCGCCAGAGCGCGTCACTCGCATCCTCGAAGGATGGAAAACTCGCCTGTAGCTCGCGAAAGAGATCCGCAGCGTCGGCATAGCGGCGCTCGCCCTCGCGCAGCACGGCGGCCCGCCATAGGGCCTGGGGTGCCAGCGCATCTGCCGGGAAAAAGGCCGCCGCATCGCGGTAGGTCTTGACCGCAGCCTCGGTATCACCTATGGTGGCGTAGGCCGCCCCTTTGGCCAACCAGGCTGGCGCCAGCCAATCACTTTCCGGATAGCCTGCGATCAGCGCCTCCAGCGTCTGCATGGCGGCCTGGGGTTGCTCGAGGGCGCGCTGGCAGAGTGCCTTGCGATACAACGCCTCGTCCGATTTTTCGCCAGGCCCCGTCGCCAGGTAGCGATCAAAGGCAGCGATCGCCGCCGGGTAGGCATCTGGATACTGCTCGCCAGCATAATAGTCTACCAGGCCGCGCTGGAACTCGTCCACCGCTATCCCGGCGTCGACCAACCGGATGAGGGAGATGTAGGCGTACTCCTCCTGGGGATAGCGATCTAGGGCACGGCGGTAGCGCCCATGAGCAGCCTCGATCTGGCCGGCCGCTTCGAGCGCCTGTCCGGCCTGATACTCGATGCGGGCCCTATAGCCGTCGATGCGGGCCACGGCCAGGATGGCGTCGTACTCGGCCACGGCAGACTCGTGGTCCCCGAGGGCGACGTACACACCCGCGATCTTTTCAAGGAGGCCGACCCGGGCGCTGCGCGCGGGAACCGCTTGCACAGCCTGCCGGTAGGCCGCGATGGCCTCTTTGAGCCCGGCTTCCATATCCGCAGAACCCACGGCCAGGGCCGCGTGCGCGTCCCCGATCCACTCGTAGACCATGTCGGCCAGGACGGTACGGGCGGCCAGATAGGCCTCGTAGTAGGGGAGGGCCTTTTGCCACTCGTTGGTGGCGTGATAGGCGCGGGCTGCCATCAGCTGCGCATCGGGCAGCCGGTCGTCGTCCGGGTACTGGGCCAGAAACTGCTCCCAGGCAGCGGCGGCAGCCGCGTACTGCTGGTCGAGCAGGTAGGTCTCGGCCAGCCGGTAGTGTGCCTCGCGAGCCTGGCTCGCCGTCGGAGAATCCGCCAGCAAGCCCAGGAAGGCTTCAATCGCCAGGTCGTATTCTCCATTCGCCTGGAGTTCAAGCCCTTCGTCTAGCTGGGCACTCGGTTCGGCCATAGGGCTGGGAGCGAGCGTCGGTGTCCACGTCGGCGTGGGTGATGGACTGGATGTGTGGGTCGGGGTTGGCGATGAGCGGGCAGTTGCCGTGGGCGTAGGCGCGGGATCGGTCACCGCTGCGCCGGCTGTCGCCGGCACACCGGTCGGCATCGTGATCGTCGCAGTGGCCGAAGGTACCGGTGCCGTTGGCGTCGGCGGTGCATCTGCACAGCCTGCCAGGATGACACAGCTAGCGAGGGTAATCCAGATCAGGATAAGCCATCGAGAATTCCCTCGAAATCGCATGGGCGTATTATCACCGGAAAGGCACTGGTTGTCAACCTTTGCGTGCCATGGGGCTACGTTGGTAGTGAGCGCTTTAGCGCTCTTGGGTTGGCCGGCGGCGGCTGAAGCCGCTACTACGAACACGAGATCGGGCTTCTTGAGGGCGGAGGCGCGTTCGTAGTGAGCGCTTTAGCGCTTCTGGGTTGGCCGGAGGCGGCTGAAGCCGCTACTACGAACGGTAGCTCGCTTTGGGGGCTGGAGGGCCAGGCTGCGCACCGCAACTTGACGTATCCTGGGGGCGTGCAGTACAATGGGCTACGCCTGGTTGAGAGACACATCTACAGCATTGGAGTCCCACATGCAAGAGAAGGATGTCACCCAGCAAAAAAAGGGCTGGCGGGCGCTGCCGCGGAACATCTGGGCGGTGAGCCTGACCAGCTTTTTCATGGATATCTCTAGCGAGATGGTCATCAACCTGTTGCCCCTCTTTTTGAGCAATGTCCTCGGCGTCGGCACGGGAGTCATCGGCCTCATCGAGGGCATCGCCGAGGCTACGGCCAGCCTGCTCAAAGTCTTTGCCGGATGGCTCTCGGACAGGCTGGGAGCGCGCAAGTGGCTGGCTGTCGCCGGCTATGGCCTCTCAACGGCAGCCAAGCCCTTCTTCTACGTGGCCGCCAGCTGGCAGGCCGTGCTGGCCGTGCGCTGGGCTGACCGGGTGGGCAAGGGCATCCGCACCGCCCCCCGCGACGCGCTTGTGGCAGACAGCATCGACGAGGGCCAGCGGGGGCTGGCCTTCGGGTTCCACCGGGCAGCCGACACGGGTGGGGCGATGATCGGGCTCCTGATCGCGTTGGCCGTCGTCTGGGTCTCCCAGACCACCTCCATCGAACTCGGGCAGCGGACGTTCCAGGTGGTCGTCCTGGCAAGCCTCCTCCCGGCCGCCCTGGCTGTCCTGGCCCTGGCCATAGGCGCCAGGGACGTGGCCGTCACCACCCAGAGAGAGCGGCCGGCCATTACGTTCAAGGGTCTCGGCCGGCCCTTTCTGGTGTTCTTGTCCATCGCCGGCCTGTTCGACCTGGGCAACTCGTCGGACGCTTTCCTGGTGCTGAGGGCCCAGGAGCGCGGCCTGAGTGTGGCCGGCATCCTGGCCATGCTGGCCACGTTTAACCTCGTCTACGCCCTTATGTCGACCCCTGCCGGCTCGCTCTCAGATCGAGTGGGGCGGCGCAAGCTCATCGTTGGCGGCTGGCTGGCCTATGCTGCCATCTACCTGGGTTTTGCCCTGGCCCGCACCGGCTGGCACGTCTGGCTGCTCTACGCACTGTACGGCGTCTACTATGGCCTGGCCTATGGGACCGCCAAGGCGATGGTCGCGGACCTGGTGCCTGCGGCGTTGAGGGGAACAGCGTACGGCACCTATAACGCCACGCTGGCCATATTGGACCTGCCCGCGTCCTTGATCGCTGGCCTGCTGTGGCAGGGCATCGGACCGTGGGCGGGCCTGGGACCATCGGCTCCGTTCTTCTTTGGGGCGGTCCTCGCCTTCCTGGCGGCGATCCTGATGCTGGTCTGGAAGCCCCCCAGCCCGTCGGCGGCTGCCTCTTGAGCAGGGGGAGATCGCTTCGCTGCGCCCGCGATGACAATTTTGTCGCCATCTGAGCAGGGGGAGATCGCTTCGCTGCGCTCGCGATGACGGCTGGGTGGGATCCCCTCAAAATGCGGGCATTTGACAAAAGCAGGTGAATATGCTACCATTGCCGCCGTTACAACCAACTGGACGCTCATCCAGAGGGGCGGAGGGACCGGCCCAACGAAGCCCCGGCAACCAGTCGCAGGTTCGGCGTACAGATCGAAGCGTCGGACTGCAGACCCGGTGCCAAATCCGGCAGGCGAATGCAGCCTGGAAGATGAGAGATTACACACTTGAGCTCTCATCTGGAGAGCTTTTTTGTATGGGTCAGAATGTGCAGTCCTGGCCACAGGGGCATAGCTCGGATATCGCTGCCGGTGCATGGCAGCAGGAGCTGTGGTTCCGGAGGGGTACGATGCGCACCATCGAGTGGGATCCCAAAGGCACTGTCAAGATGATCGACCAGCGGAAACTCCCGCTGGAGTTCGTCGTGGTCGAATTCGACGACTACCGGGACGTAGCACGAGCCATCCGCGATATGTATATCCGCGGCGCGCCGGCCATCGGGGCTGCGGCTGCCTATGCCATGGCCCTTGCCGCAGGGCAGAGCGGTGCAACCACCAGCGAGAGCCTGCTAGCCGACCTGAGGACGGCGGCCGATGTCTTGGGGGCGACCCGCCCTACGGCGGTGAACCTCTTCTGGGCCCTGAACCGCATGCTGCGCGCCGCCCAGGGCTCGCAGGCGCCGGATGTGAAAGGCATGGTCGCGGACCTGATCGAAGAGGCAAAGCAGATCGCCGAGGAGGACATCGAGATCAACCGGCGGATGGGTGCTTACGGTGCGGCCCTGGTCGAGGACGGAGACAACATACTCACCCACTGCAATGCGGGGGCACTGGCCACCGTGGACTATGGCACGGCCCTGGCCGTAATCCGCACCGCCCACGAACAGGCAAAGAGAATCCATGTCTGGGTCGACGAGACACGGCCCCGCCTGCAGGGCGCCCGGCTCACCGCCTGGGAGCTGATGAACGAAGGCATCCCCATGACGCTGATCGCGGACAATGTGGCCGGACACCTCATGCGCACCGGCAAGGTGGACATCATTTTTGTGGGCTCGGACCGGACGGCGGCCAACGGGGATGTTGCCAACAAGATTGGGACCTATAAGCTGGCCGTCCTGGCCAAGGAGAACGGGATCCCGTTCTACCCCGTGGTCCCCACCTCCACGATCGACCTGAGTGTGCCGACCGGCGACGATATCCCCATCGAGGAGCGATCTGCCCGCGAGGTGACGCATCCGGGGGGTTGTCAGGTGGCACCCGATGGGGTGCAGGTGCTCAACGTGGCCTTTGACGTGACCCCTCACCGATACGTGACAGGCATCGTCACCGAGAATGGCATCGCCTATCCACCTTTTACCCGCAGCCTGCGGCAGATGGTCGAAGCATGAAAGAGTTCAAGCCAGAACTGCGCTCGGTCGCAGGGGGTAGCCTGCCCCATCTGGATCCGAAGGCTGCCTGCCAACTGATGCTGGAGACGATGGACATCCCGACGTGGCCCCAGCTACCCAAACGCTCCTTCCGGGAGAACATGTACGTCCAGTTCAGTGAGGGCTTTCCCGGCATCGTGGTGAGCGACGAGCAGATCTACCTGGACCGGGAGCGCGACCTGGACACAGAACTCGAGCAGCTCTACGTCGCCTATCTCATGGACGAGCCCGAGTTCGCCGCCATCAGCGCCGGATACGCCGCCGGGTTGCATCAATTCCTCGAGATGGACCTGCGCAAAGTACCCCTGACCAAGGGCCAGCTCACCGGCCCGGTGAGCTGGGGGTTGATGGTGCCTGACAACAAGCGACAACCGATCCTCTACGACGACGTGCTGGCCGAGGCCATCGGCAAGCACCTGCGTCTCAAAGCCGCCTGGATGGAGAAGCAGCTGCGCGGCCAGGCGGATCAGACGTTGATCTTTGTGGACGAGCCCTATATGAGCAGCTTTGGCTCCGCGTTCCTGGCGTTGAGCGGCAGGCAGGTCATCGACCTCCTGGAAGAGGTCTTTGCCGGCATCGAGGGGCTGAAAGGCGTCCATTGCTGCGGCAATACAGACTGGTCGCTGCTGCTTTCGACCTCCCTGGACATCCTCAGCCTGGATGCCTATGACTATGCCGAGACACTGGCGCTCTATCCCGAGGAGGTGGCTGGCTTTCTGGAGCGGGGAGGCATCATTGCCTGGGGCGTCGTGCCTGCCAGCGAACAGATCGCCGAAGAGACTGTGGACAGCCTGATCGATCGATTTCACGCGGCCCTGGGCTTGCTGACGGACAAGGGCCTGCACCGGGACGACCTGCTGGCTTCGGCGCTGATCATGCCATCTTGTGGATGCGGATCGCTGGAGCTAGAGACCGCCCAGCGGGTGATCGAGACCACGCGGGACCTCTCGCAAGCCCTGCGGGAACGGTACGCCTGAGCCGAGCCGTAGTAGAAAGCGAGACCAACGAGGGATCATGACTATCATCGTCACCGGATCTGTCGCCTACGATTATCTCATGTTCTTCCCGGGGCGCTTCCGGGAGCATATCCTGCCGGAACAGATCCACCACATCAGCCTGAGCTTCCTGGTAGAGTCCATGCGCAAACAGCGCGGCGGGTGTGCGCCCAATATCGCCTACTCTCTGGCCCTGCTGGGCGAACGGCCGACCGTCATGGCCACGGTCGGCCAGGACTTTGGCGAATACCGTGCCTGGCTGGACGACGCAGGCGTCGATACCTCGGCCATTGTCGAGATCGAAGGCGAGTTCACCTCCTCGTTCTTTGTCAATACGGACCAGGAAAACAACCAGATAGCCAGCTTCTACATGGGTGCGATGGGCTGGGCCGACCGGCTCTCCTTCCACGACCTGGACCAGGGAGACATCGAGCTGGCCATCATTTCGCCCAATGCTCCGGCCGCGATGGTCAAGTATGTGAGGGAATGCCGGGAGCTGGGCATTCCTTACATATACGATCCAAGCCAACAGATCATCTGGCTGAGCGGTGAGGAGCTGCGGGAAGGCGCACAAGGGGCCAGGGTCCTGATTGTCAACGACTATGAGTTTGGGATGGTCAGGAACAAGACCGAGTTATCCGAAGAGGAATTGCTGGCCCTTCCCGAGGCCACGATCATCACCCGTGGTGAAGAGGGTTCGACGATTTACGCAGATGGAGAGGTCGTTCAGGTCCCGGTGATCCCTCCCGAGCCCATGGTGGAGCCGACGGGTGTGGGCGATGCCTACCGAGCCGGGATCATCAAGGGCATCCTGCACAATCTCCCCTGGAGGACGACGGGGCGTATTGCCGCTCTAGCAGCAACCTATGTCCTCGAACAGCACGGTACCCAAAACCACCGTTATACCCTGGCAGAGTTCACCGCCCGCTACCGGGCCATCTTTGGCGATACACCCGGCCTCGGCGAACTTGCCACCAACCTGCCATCAAACCATAAAGGAGCAGAACTGTGATCGAAGAGTTCGACGTAAAAGACCTGAGCCTCGCCGAGGCTGGACAACGCCGGATCGAATGGGCCGAGCAAGAGATGCCCGTACTACGCCTCATCCGCGAGCGATTCGAAGAAGAGAAGCCATTGGCCGGCATCCGGGTGGCTGCCTGCCTGCACGTGACGACCGAGACGGCCAACCTGATGCGCACCCTGAAGGCCGGGGGCGCAGAAGCGCGGCTGTGTGCCAGCAATCCCCTGAGCACCCAGGATGACGCGGCTGCAGCCCTGGTGGCCAGGTACGACGTGCCCGTGTTCGCCATCAAGGGTGAAGACAACGACACCTACTACCGCCACATCCACCAGGCGATCGCCCACAAGCCGCACTTGACGATGGACGATGGGGCCGACACCGTGGGTGTCCTGCACCAGGATCGCACCGATCTGCTGGAGGGAATCATCGGCGGCACCGAAGAGACCACCACGGGCGTCATCCGCCTGCGAGCGATGGCGGCGGATGGGGTGCTCCGCTACCCGATCGTAGCCGTCAACGACGCGACCACCAAGCACTTTTTTGACAACCGCTACGGAACCGGCCAAAGCACGATTGACGGCCTGCTGCGCGCGACCAACATCCTTCTGGCTGGCAAGAACTTTGTGGTGGGTGGCTACGGCTGGTGCAGCCGCGGGATTGCCCTGCGGGCCAAGGGGATGGGTGCCAACGTCATTGTGACAGAGATCGAGCCGCTGCGGGCGCTGGAAGCGGTCATGGATGGCTACCGCGTCATGCCCATGGTGCAAGCGGCCCAGGTGGGCGACATATTTGTTACCTCAACCGGCGACAAGAACGTCATCGACCTGAACCACTTTGAGGTCATGAAAGACGGCGCCATCGTGGCCAACTCGGGCCATTTCAACGTCGAGATCAACATTCCCGCGCTGGAAAAGTTGGCGGTTTCGGTACACGAACCGCGGCCCTTCATCCGGCAGTACACACTGCCAGACGGGCGCCGCATTTCGCTCCTGGGTGAGGGGCGCTTGATTAACCTGGCCGCTGCCGAAGGGCATCCTTCGGCCGTGATGGACATGAGCTTTGCCAACCAGGCCCTGTGCGCAGAGTACATGGTCCAGCACGCTGACGAGCTCGAGGCAACCGTCTATCCGGTGCCCGAGGTCATCGACAAAGACATCGCCGCCCTCAAGCTGAATGCAATGGGCATCGAGATCGACGTGCTGACACCAGAGCAGGCCCGGTACCTGGCCTCCTGGCAGGAAGGAACATAGCAAAGGAGTTAGACCATGTCAATGACGAGCACCTTTATGACATCGCCCCAGTTCTTTTTCACATCGGAATCAGTGACTGAGGGCCATCCGGACAAGATCTGCGACCAGATCTCGGACGCTGTGCTGGACGCAATCATCGGCGACGATCCCGACGCCCGCGTAGCTTGTGAGTGCGCCGTGACCACCGGGCTGGTCCTGGTGATGGGCGAGATCACGACCAGTACCTACGTAGACCTCAACGCCCTGGTGCGGGACGTGGTGTGGGATATTGGCTACACACGTGCCAAGTTCGGCTTCGACGGTGAGACCTGCGGCGTATTGGTGTCGATCAAGGAGCAGAGCGCCGATATCGCCCTGGGTGTGGACAAGGCCCTGGAAGCCAAGACTGGCGAGATGAGCGACGAGCAGATCGATTCGATCGGTGCCGGCGACCAGGGCATGATGGTCGGCTTTGCCTGCAACGAGACGCCCGAACTGATGCCGATGCCCATCATGTTGGCGCACAAGCTCTGCCGGCGCATGGCCCAGGTGCGCAAGGAGCAGATCCTGCCCTACCTGCGGCCAGATGGGAAAAGCCAGGTTACGGTCGAGTATGAGTTTGGCAAACCCAAGCGGGTGGACACGATCGTGCTCTCTACACAGCACTCCCCAGACGTGACTCAAGACAAGATCCGCGACGACCTGATCCATCGCGTGATCAAGTACGTCGTGCCTAACGGCATGATGGACGAGAAAACCAGGATCTATGTCAACCCCACCGGTCGCTTTGTGGTTGGCGGCCCCAAGGGAGACGCGGGGGTTACCGGGCGCAAGATCATCGTCGACACCTACGGTGGCATGGCCAGCCATGGCGGCGGCTGCTTCTCTGGCAAGGATCCGACCAAGGTCGACCGCTCTGGCGCCTATTATGCCCGCTACGTGGCCAAGAACGTGGTGGCTTCTGGCCTGGCGGACCGCATCGAGTTGCAGGTAAGCTATGCCATCGGCGTGGCCCGTCCCATGTCGTTGGCCATCGAGACCTTTGGCACCGGCCGGGTGCCGGATGAGACCATCCTGGAGCTGATCAAGAAGCACTTTGACTTCCGGCCGGCGGCCATGATCCAGGAACTGGGGTTGCGCCGCGCGATCTATCGTGCGACCGCCGCTTACGGTCACTTTGGGCGCGATGACATCGAGGCGCCGTGGGAGCAGACAAACAAAGCCGAGCTCCTGCGCAAGGAGGCCGGCATCTAGGCGGGCCGTCAGGGGCTGTCCCGAACGCTCGGGCCAGAGCGGTCGTGGACAGCCCCCAGGCGGCTGCATGCAGCCCTCCTGCAATTCTCCACCAGGCTTCCGGGTTTCCCGGAAGCCTGAATCGACACCTTTTCTCCCCTCTGCTATACTGTGATGGAAATAGGCCTTCAGACCATCACGACTGGACAAAACCCAACCGTGGGTGTATAATCAGTAAGGTCAGCTTCGATGAGGAGGCCATAGTGATAGAATCGGGGTTTGGACATACCCTGTCGAGACCGATTTTCCTTTTGGAAAGCACCTCACGCCGGGCTTCCTTGTGAGATCCACGGCATCGAGGTGCTTTTTGCGTCAAGGGAGAGGCTAGGACTGTGAGAGAGATCCATACCGACCAGATCACGGATGCTGTCGCGCGGCTCTGCATTGAGAGCAACTACTACCTGGGCCAAGATGTGCTGGACGCCTTGCACAAGGCTCGCGAGGTCGAGGTCTCGCCTGTGGGGCGTGAAGTGTTGGACCAGATCCTGGAGAACGCCGGGATCGCGGATAAGCAGCAGATGCCGCTATGCCAGGACTGCGGTCTGACCGTGGTCTTTATGGAGTTGGGCCAGGATGTGCACCTGGAGGGCGGCGACCTGAACGAGGCCATCAGCGCCGGGGTACGCCAGGGCTACCAGGATGGGTACCTGCGCAAATCGATGGTGGAACACCCCTTTTCGTCACGCACCAACACCAAAGACAACACCCCGCCTGTCATCCATACCACCATCGTGCCTGGTGACCAGTTGAGGCTCATTGTGGCCCCCAAGGGGGGTGGCAGTGAGAATATGAGCCAACTGGCCATGCTAAAGCCGGCCGATGGCCGCGAGGGCGTGATCCGCTTTGTCGTGGACGCCGTGCGCAAGGCAGGCGCCAACCCCTGCCCGCCCATCATCATCGGGGTGGGCGTCGGCGGCTCGGCGGAGAAGACGATGTGGCTGGCCAAACACGCCCTGCTGCGCGAGGTAGGCCAGGCGAGTCCGGATCCGGAGGTAGCCGAGCTGGAAGCCGACATCCTGGAGCGGGTCAACCGCATCGGTATCGGACCCCAGGGTTTCGGTGGGTTGACCACCGCGCTCGCCGTTCACGCCGAGACCTTCCCATGCCATATCGCCAGCTTGCCAGTAGCCGTCAATATCCAGTGCCACTCGGCGCGACACAAAGAGGCGATCCTGTAGGGCAGGCAACCGCATTATGAAGAAAACGGTCCTCATTATTGGATCTGTCACGTTCCTGGTCTCCTTCGGGTTGACCCTGCTCTTTCCCCTGTTTACGGTGTGCTTTGCGCTCGTAGCCGGGGCAGGCGCTGGCTGGCTGGCAGCCTACTGGCTCCGTCCGGCGAAGCAGGCCGACGCTGCCAGTGTGGGCGCCCGAGCAGGTGCGCTCTCGGCCATTGGCACCGTCCTGGGCCAGACATTGGGCGGCGTGATGAACGCCCTGCTCATCGGCCCAGCAGGAGCGGCCGACCTGGCACGGAGCCTGGGGCTGGGCGAATTCCAATTTCAGAGTGACGCGGCCTATTATACAGGCGCCATCGGCGGGCAGTTCTGCTGCGGCCTGGTCAACGTTGGGATCATGGCTGGCCTGGGTGCGCTGGCCGCGTTCCTGTACTTCAAGTACCGCGACCAGGGCAGTCCGCCCCAGGTGGACAGCTACCCGTACGGGAGGCAATGAATATGGAGATCACGACCCCTCTCAGCGAAAAGGTGATAGAGCAACTCCGCGCCGGTGACAAGGTGTCGATCACCGGCACGATCTATGTGGGGCGAGATGCCGCCCACAAGCGGATGGTTGCCGCGCTGGATGCTGGTGACCCCCTGCCCTTCGATCCTGAAGGACAGATCATCTACTACATGGGGCCTGCACCGGCCAAGCCCGGGGATCCGATCGGGTCCGCTGGTCCAACCACCAGCTACCGCATGGACCCCTATGCCCCGCGGATGATGGAAGCGGGGCTCAAGGGCATGATCGGCAAGGGAAACCGCTCCATGCCCGTCCGCGAGGCGATGCAAAAGTACAAAGCCGTATACTTTGGTGCCATCGGCGGGGCAGGCGCCCTGATCGCCAAGAGCATCAGACGAGCCGAAGTGGTAGCCTACGACGATCTTGGGGCCGAGGCGCTGCGCCGGCTGGAGGTTGAGGATTTTCCGGCCATCGTGGTGAACGACATCTATGGCGGCGACGCCTATCAAGACGGGCTAGAGGAATATAGCCGGGAATAGAGGGCGCTGGCTGCACCCACGGCGAAGGCTTGTAGCCAGGGTGTGGAGCCCAGTCCACCCGGTTCCTGGAAGCAGGGAGCAAAGATGCGAGTACGATTGTCGGCAGAGTCTGTGCACAACGAACTGGTGCAGCGCATAGAAGAGTATAGTGGGCAGGGTCTGATGGCCTGCTACCAGTGTGGCAAGTGCGCGGCAGGCTGTCCCGTCGCCTTTGCGATGGACATGCTGCCCAGCCAGGTGATCCGCTACGCGCAACTGGGCCTGGTGGAACCGCTGCTCGAAAGCAAGACCATCTGGTTGTGCGCCGCCTGCCAGACCTGCTACACGCGCTGTCCCAAGGGCATAGACCTGAGCCGGATCATGGAAGCGCTGCGCGAGATCGTGATGCTCGAGAAGGGTAGCCACATCAACTATGACGCTCTCACTTCCGAAGAGCAGGCGGACTGGCCCCAGCAGGCATTCATCGGCGGTTTCCGCAAGTATTCTGTGTGAACTATTAGATATTAGATATTGGAGATTGGGTATTCGTTGGTAGCCAATATCTAATATCCAGTATCCGGTATTCTGGAGATTGGCATGAAAGTATCGTACTTCCCGGGATGCACCCTGAATACGACAGGCAAGGGGTTCGATAACGCCGTGCGCGCGTCGGCGGCAGCGGTCGGCCTGGACCTGGTCGAATTGCCCGACTGGAATTGCTGCGGCGCCACGTACCCCCTCATCATCGACAACATGCTCGAGTTGGCCGCCCCGGCCCACGTGCTGGTCGCCGCCCAGCAAGAGGGCAGTATCCTCACGACAGCCTGCAGCACGTGTTACAACGTGCTGAAACGCACGAACAAGTTCATCCAGGAGCACGAAGAGGAGCGGGATCGGATCAACACCTTTATCGAGGCGGAATACGCGGGTGAGGTGGAGGTGAAGGATATCCTCCACATGCTCCGCGATGACGTGGGCTTTGAGGCCATTGCGGACAAGGTACAACTGCCCCTCAAGGACCTGAAGGTGGCATCGTACTATGGCTGTATGGTCCTCCGCCCGCCCAACGAGGTGGCCTACGACGATCCAGATCATCCCACTTCACTGGATGACCTCGTCGCTGCCCTGGGCGCCACGCCAGTCGACTTTGCCCACAAGAACGAGTGCTGCGGTGCTTATCTGGCGGTCAAGGACGAAAGCATTACGCGGGAGATGGTCTATGCCATCCTTCGCTCGGCGCAGAATGCAGGCGCCGAGGCGGTCGTCACAAACTGTCCCCTGTGCCAGTTCAACCTGGACAAGCAGCAGGCCGAGATGCGCAAGAGCTATGCCGGCTATCAGCCCGTGCCCATCTTTTACTTCAGCCAACTGATGGGCCTGGCCCTGGGGCTGGAGACAGAGGACTATGGCTGGGAGCGCCACTACGTCGATGCCAGGCCTCTCGTCCAAAAGCTATTAGAAGGGGCCTCATGATGGCCGGCAGCGGCAGTCCAGGGCTGGCAGAGATTTGGCTGGCAAAACGGTTATGACAGAGCCACAGAACCACAACAAACGGGTACTCATCGTCGGTGGGGGCATCGCCGGGATGCAGGCGGCGCTTGATATTGGCGGTTCCGGGTACGAAGTGGTACTGGTCGATCGCCTGCCATCGGTCGGCGGCCACATGCACCAGCTCTCAGAGACCTTCCCCACCCTGGACTGCGCCCAGTGCATCATGACGCCGCGCACGGTCGACGTTGGCCGCCACGAAAAGATCAAGCTCCATACCTACTCCGAGATCGAGGAGATCCAGGGCGAGATGGGCGATTTTCGGGTGCGCATCCGCCGCAAGCCGGCCTATGTGAACTGGGACATCTGCACCGCGTGCGGGGCCTGCACAGAAAAGTGCCCGACCTCGATCCAGGTTGCCTTTGACCGGGACCTGGAACTGCCCAAGACCATGCGCAGCGGCAGGGTGCGCCACGAGGGGACAGGCAAGGCAATCTATACCCTGTCGCCCCAGGCTGTGCCCAAGAAACCGGTCATCGACGCGGACCATTGCACCTATTTGCAGAGCGGCAAGTGCGGTCTCTGTGCCAAGGTCTGCCCTGTGGGAGCCATTGACTATGAGCAAGGTCCTTCGTGGTCCGAAGAACGCGTGGGGACCATCATCCTGGCTACCGGATTCGAGCTCTATCCCCTGGAGAAACTGGGCGAATATGGCGCTGGACGGGTAGCAGACGTCATCGACGCCCTGGCCATGGAGCGTCTGCTGAGCTCCTCCGGGCCGACATCGGGCGTCATGCGCCGGCCCTCCGATGGCAAGGAGCCCAAAGAGGTGGTATGGATCCAATGTGCCGGATCTCGCGATCCAGAATTGGCCATGCCCTATTGCTCCAAAATCTGTTGCATGTACAGTGCCAAGCAGGCCATGCTCTACAAGCACAAGGTGCATCATGGCCAGGCCTACATTTTTTACATCGACATCCGTTCCGCCGGCAAGCGCTACGAGGAGTTCATCCAGCGGGCCATGGAGGAAGACGACGTACTCTATGTGCGCGGCAAAGTGAGCAAGGTCTTTCGCGAGGGAGAAAAGGTCGTGGTCTGGGGTGTGGACACGCTCACTGGGCTGCCGCTGGAGGTTGCTGCCGACATGGTTGTCATCTCGCCGGCCATGGTGCCATCGGAAGGCACTCAAGCCCTGGCCGGGATGCTGGGCCTCAAGGTAGACGAGTTCGGCTGGTGGACCGAGCAGGATGGAAACCTGGCTCCGCTGGAGACAGTTCGCCCGGGCATCTTTGTGGCGGGCGCGGGCAGCGGCCCGAAGGACATCCCTGAAGCGGTGGCCCAGGGCAGCGGCGCGGCTGGCAAGGTCCTTTCCCTGCTGGCCCGCTGGGGCGGGCACGACGATCAGGATGCGGGACACGATGAGCTGGGCCGGTGATTGCGGAAATGTCCAGCTGGGACAAGAAGGGCGATGGGGAGAGGGATGCCTGGCCCGTTCGCTATCCGGCCAAGGCCCCGCCACAGGAGCCAGAGCGCCGCTTCGGAGGCAGCAAGCAGTCTCGCTGGTCCGGGGCCTCGCGTGGGGACACCGAGGAACTACAGAGACGCCTGGTATGGACCATGGTGGCGATAGAAATCGGGATGGCAGCGGTGGCAGCGTGCCTGGTGCCGTTGCTGTTCATCCAGATCCCGGCCCAGGAAGAGGGCGTTTTCAGAGCGACATTGGCCTGGTTGGCAACCTCCCTGGGGATATCGACCCAGGCAACCTGCCTTCTCCTGGCTGTGCCCATCGCGGTCCTATTCTCCGTATTGGGCCTGAACGTATGGATTCTCCGCCGGATGCGGGACGGTACAAGGGACGACGCAAGGTAGACGCATGAAGCGTATCGGCATTTTTGTCTGTCATTGTGGGAACAACATCGCCGGCACCCTGGATATCGACCGGGTGGTGGAGGCCATCCGGGAGTTCCCCGAGGTGGTCTATGCCATAGACTACAAGTACATGTGCTCTGACCCAGGCCAGCAGCTGATCCGCGAGCACATTCTCGAGGACCAGTTGGACGCCGTCATCGTCGCCGCTTGTTCGCCCTCTATGCACGAGACCACCTTCCGCAGGACCGCAGAGGCAGCGGGCATCAACCCCTACCAGACCGAGATCGCCAACATCCGCGAACAGGCCAGCTGGGTCCACCAGAAGCAGCAGGAAGCGGCGACGAACAAGGCGATCGAGACGATCCGGACGATCGTGGCCAAGGCTCACTATAACCAGTCATTGATGCCCTTCTACCTGCCGCTGGTCAAGCGCTCCCTGGTCATCGGCGGGGGGATCGCCGGGATGCAGGCCGCCCTGGACATTGCGGATGCTGGCTATCCCGTGGTGTTGGTGGAAAAAGCAGACCGGCTGGGCGGGCGCATGGCCGAGCTATCAGGGCTGTATCTCGATTCTGACGCGGCAGCGGACCCGCTCGGGCAAAAGATCAAGGCAGTGACCCACCATCCTAATATTCAGGTGATCACCCAGGCGGCAATCACCGAGGTGGGTGGCTACGTGGGCAACTTTACGGTCCAGATCGAGCAACGGACGGCCAGCCCTGCCGATCAGGACCCAGCTGGCGAGTTGGTGCCATACAGCTTTGACATCGGAGCCATCGTCGTCGCCACCGGTTACGACCTATACGACAAGAAGAACCTGGGCGAGTATGGCGGCGGTCGTTACCCTGACGTGATCGACGGCCTGCAGCTGGAAGAGATGCTGCGCCCGGATGGGCCGACTGGTGGCCGGATCGTGCGGCCCTCCGACGGCAAGGTCCCCAAAGAGATGGTCTGGGTCCAGTGCGCCGGCTCCCGCGACCCGGAGCTACACAAGCCCTATTGCTCCAAGGTCTGCTGCATGTACGTGGCCAAACAGTCGATGGCCTATAAGCAACAGGTGCCCGATGGACAGGCTACCGTGTTCTATATCGATATACGGAGCCAGGGCAAGGACTACGAGGAGTATGTCCAGCGAGCCATGGAGGAGCACGATGTACTCTATATCCGGGGCAAGGCATCCAAGGTATTCCAGGAGAACGGCCATGTCACGGTCTGGGGCGTAGACACGCTGACCGGCCTGCCATTGGAGGTTGAGGCAGATCTGGTGGTGCTGGCCACGGCCATCGTGCCCCGAGCCGACGCACAAGAGCTGGGCCAACGGCTGCGGGTGGGCACAGACGAGCACGGGTTCCTCAGCGAGGCCCACCCCAAGCTGCGGCCCGTCGAAAGCCTGACGGCAGGCGTATTCCTGGCAGGAGCAGCCCATTTTCCAAAGGATATCCCCGAGACGGTGGCCCAGGCCAGTGGCGCAGCGTCCAAGGTGCTGAGCCTCTTTTCCCAGCGGCAGATGGTCCAGGAGCCGACCATTGCCTTCGTCGATCCGGAGCTATGTTCGGGGTGTGGCCTGTGCATCCCGGCCTGTCCATACGATGCACGTTCTATGCATGAATGGCAACACATCGCCGTCGTCAATACTGCCCTCTGCCAGGGCTGTGGGGCGTGTGCCATGGTCTGCCCCAATAAGGCGTGCAGGGTGCGCAATCTAACGCAAGGGCAGATCCTGTCGATGATGGAAGCGTATTTGTGAAACAACCAGCAGGCCGTGTGGTTGGGATGCGGGGAAAGGTGGTCCTGGCTTTTACCAGGCGGAATGGGATTTAGGAAGAGACGATGGTACCAGACCTGAGCTTTGTGGAACAAGTGAGCGAGTTGAGCCAGCAGAATATGCGCCGCTGCTACTACTGCCTGCGCTGCTCGGCTGGCTGTCCCGCCGCGCCCTTTATGGAATACGGCCCCGCCCAGATCCTGCGCATGACCCAACTCGGCCAGAAAGACGCACTGCTCCGCTCCTCGGCCATCTGGCTGTGCATCGGCTGCGAAACCTGCGGCACCCGCTGCCCCAACGAGATCCACGCCGGCGCCGTCATCGACGCCCTGCGCCAGATCGCCATCCAGGAACAGGTGCCCGCCGGAGAGCGCACCGTCTTTAAGCTGCACGAGGCCTTCCTCGACAGCATCCGCCTTTGGGGCCGCCTCCACGAGCTGTCCATGCTGGCCCAGTACAAGCTCACCAGCCGCGACCTCCTCAGCGACCTGGATATGGGCCTGGACATGTTCCTCAAAG
>JAMJFU010000160.1 GCA_023544525.1 Anaerolineae bacterium
CCGGCACGCCGATCGTTTACGATCCGGCCAGCTATCCCTACTTCTTTGTCGACGCCAACGGCGATGGGGCGAAGGATGAGGGTGATGCCGATCGTTATGCTTCGTGGACCGGCCGGCTGGCCAAGGCGGCCTACAACTACCAGACCTCGGTCAAGGACCCTGGTGCGTATGCCCACGGTGGCAAATACATCATCGAGCTGCTCTACGACTCGATCGAGAACCTGAACGAGGCGATTTCGGAGCCGGTGGACCTGTCCAGTGCGCACCGCATTGATCACGGCCACTTTGCCGGTTCCGAGGAGGCCTTCCGCCATTGGGACGAGGACGGTGCGGTCCCGTCAAGCTGCGCTACCTGCCACTCGGCCGATGGCCTGCCCTTCCTGATCGAGCACGGCGTGCAGATCGAGCAGCCTCTGTCCAATGGCTTCGAGTGCGAAACCTGCCACAGCGATCTCACCACCTTTGCCATCTACCAGCGCGAAGAAGTCGAGTTCCCCAGCGGTGCGGTGGTCTCGGCTGATGATCCCAATGTCAACCTGTGCTTAACCTGCCACCAGGGTCGCAGCTCCACGGTTCAGGTCGACCAGGCCATCGGTGACCAGGACCCCGACACGGTGTCGGAGAGCCTGCGCTTCATCAACGTCCACTACTTTGCTGCAGGCGCAACCCTGTTTGGCTCTGAGACGCAGGGGGCCTACCAGTACGGTGGTCAGGAATATGCCGGTCGCTTCGAGCACGTCGATCCCTACAACACCTGTGTCGAGTGTCACGATACTCACAGGCTGTCGGTGGTGGTCGAGGACTGTGGCGTCTGCCACGCCGGTGTGGAAAGCCAAGAAGATCTGGCCAGTATCCGCATGCAGGAGGCCGACTTTGACGGCGACGGTGATGCCGAGGAAGGCATCGCTGGCGAGGTCGAGGGCATGCAGGAAGCCCTCTATGCGGCCATGCAGGCCTATGCGGCCGACACCGCGGGCACGCCCATCCTCTACAACGCGAGCCGTTACCCCTACTTCTTTGCCGATCCCAACGGCAACGGCGAGATCGACGAGGGTGAGGGTTCCTACGCCAGCTGGACGCCGCGCCTGCTGCGGGCGGCCTACAACTACCAGTACGCGCAAAAGGACCCCGGCGCTTTTGCCCATAACGGCACCTACGTCCTGCAGTTCCTGTACGATAGCATCGAGGACTTGGGTGGAGATGTCAGTGGGATGACCCGGCCCTAGGGCCACCTGCTGTAGGAACAGTAAGTAACGGCGTAGCAAGCAAGGGAGCGGGTTGCACGCCGGCCCGCTCCCTTTTCTATTATCAGCCAGACAGGTCCTGAGGTCGTGAGCCCCAGGCCAAGGATGCGTGCTAGAGGGATATGTTGATGCCCCGAGCCCGACCTTCGTTTTCCCGTCTCTATCGCAGAGAAGGCGCCTGGCGGCCCGCTGGCTGACCGGGCGTCGTTGTTTTGAGGGTACGGTCTCCACTGTTCTAAGCGGAGGGAAAGCATGAGCGAGCCAATGAAACAGAGGGAGGGCGGGATGATGCAAGAGCCGGTTAGCCGCCGAGGGCTGCTGAAGTATATCCTGCTTGGCTTCTCGACGATAGCGACCGCCGTTGGCGTGCTGACCCCCATCATTGCCTACCTCTGGCCTCCACGGCGCGTGACAGGCCAGGCGGGAGGCCGTGTCGCCGTCGCCTCTACAGCAGATCTGCCCGTCAATAAAGGGGCGGTCTATTCCGTCAACAACAAGCCGGTCATTGTCATCCATGCCGAGGACGGCTTCAAGGCGCTCTCGGCCACCTGTACACACCTGGGTTGCATCGTTTTCTGGAACGAGCAACGGTCTGTCATCGCCTGTCCCTGCCACGAGGCCTATTTCAACACCAACGGGATGGTGATCTCGGGCCCACCCCCATCCCCTCTCCCGCCCTACCGGGTGCAAGTGGAGGGTGATCAGATCTATGTGGAAGGAGCGTCCTGATGGAAACGACATCCCGTCCGAATTGGTGGACGCGCGTGGGTGACTGGTTCGACGAGCGCCTCAATGTGCGCGGCCCGCTTGAGGTGTTTCTCAGAAAGCCGGTGCCCAAACACGCAATCCGATGGTACTTTTGCCTGGGGGGGATCACGTTCTCCCTGTTCCTCATCCAGGGGGTCACCGGCATCCTGCTCTCACTCTACTACAAGCCTACGCCTGAGCAGGCCTATGACAGCATCCTGTTCATCATGAACAACGTCCGCTTCGGGTGGCTGATCCGTAGCATCCACTCCTGGTCTGCTTCCCTCATGATCGCCACCTGCGTTGCCCACATGCTGCGTGTCTACATTACGGGTTCATACAAAAAGCCCCGGGAGCTCAACTGGGTGGCGGGGGTCTTTCTCCTGTTGTTAACCCTGGCCTTTGGCTTCACCGGTTACCTCCTGCCCTGGGATCAAAAGGCCCTCTGGGGTTCTACCGTCGGCAGCGAGATCCTCGGCGTTGTGCCGCTGATTGGCGAGTACCTGCTCGGACTGTTGCGCGGAGCTGCTGAGATCAGCGCCCTGACCTTGACCCGTTTTTACGGGATCCATATGCTGGCGTTGCCCGTGTTGGCGTTCATCTTCCTGGCCATCCACTTTGTGATTATCCGGCGCCAGGGGATTTCGGGCCCTCTCTAGGCCGGCCGAGAGACGCCTACCCAGAAGGAGGTGCAACCACCATGTCAGAGGCGGAATACAAGCGACCAGAGCCCTACCAGCACCCCGAGTACCCGGAAGAGGATACCATTCCCTTCTTCCCCAATTACATCATCCTCGAGGTCATCACCAGCTACATCGTGCTCGCGCTTCTGGTCGTGCTCGCGTCGCTGCTGCCCACCGGGCTGGAGGAGCAAGCCGATCCCTTTAGCACGCCAGCGCACATCAAGCCGGAATGGTATTTTCTCTGGATCTACCAGTTCATCAAGGTGCCGCCGCTGCTCATTGGGCCCGGCTTGTTGGCCGAGTTGGCCGGGATCCTGATCCCGGCCATCGGCATCGTGTTGCTGATCATCCTGCCCTTCTTGGATCGCAAACCGCAGCGCCATCCCCGAAACCGGAAGCTGGCCATGGTCATCACCGGCCTGATCCTGGCCGGGTTTGTCGCGCTTTCCATATGGGGCTGGTACAGCTAGGGAGGAAAGAGCCATGCATAATCGACGAGTCTTGTTGGCGGCTGCCCTGCTCGTGTCGCTGTGTCTGACAAGCGCCGTGGCTTATGGCCTCCCGCTTTTGCAGGACTTACCGCCTGTCCCGCACCCGGTAGAGGACCAGGAGGACTGCCTCGCCTGCCACGCTCCGGACGAAATCGTCCCGTTTCCCGACGACCACGAAGGCCGGGCCAACGACAGCTGCTTGATGTGCCACCAGGTGGAGGCGCCCGCGGAAATTCCTCCCGTGCCCCACACGATCTTGGATCGCGAGGACTGCCTGGTCTGTCACGATCTTGGACAGGTGCAGCCCTTCCCCCAAGACCACGAAGGGCGGTCAAGCGAGACCTGCCTGGTATGCCATCCCGCAGGGGAAGAAGGACCCGCCCCAACCCCAGAGCCGACGGCAACCTTACCGCCTTCGGCCGAGGTGGTTCCTACACCCATCCAGGAGCCGGTGCTCTTTGAGGAGAACACCTGCATAAGCTGCCACCAGGAGCTGGGAGGTGCAGACGCACAGATCACCGCCGATTGGTCCGAGAGCATCCACTCCCAGCGGGGTGTTGGCTGCGTCAGCTGTCATGGGGGAGATCCGACCCAGGAGGAGGCGGAGGCCGCCATGTCGCCCGAAGCGGGATACCTGGGACCCCTGCCCAAGGACCGCATCCCGGGCCTGTGCGGTTCCTGCCACAGCCGGGTGGAACTCATGCGGCCCTATGACCTGCCCACCGACCAATTGGACCAGTATTGGCACAGCCAGCATGGGCAAGCGCTGCTGGAGGGCGACCCGAACGTCGCCACCTGCTTTGACTGCCATGACGGCCACCGCGTGCTCAAGGTTTCGGATCCCGGGTCGGAGGTCTATCCCACCAATGAGCCAGCGATGTGCGCTCGCTGCCACGCTGACGAAGCACTCATGGCGCCCTATGAGATCCCGACCAACCAATACGCGCTCTACCAAGAGAGCGTTCACGGGATCGCCCTACTGCAGAACCAGGATCTCCGGGCGCCTACTTGCTCCACGTGCCACGGGACGCACGGCGCAGCACCACCTGGCTTCGCGGAGGTGGCCAATGTCTGCGGTCAGTGTCACGCGACCACTGAAGATTACTACCTGGAGGGCCCGCATCGCTTTGGCATGACGACCGAATCTGGGCCGAGATGCGTCACCTGCCATGGCCGCTATGACGTCCCGCCGGCGACCTCTGATCTCTTCCTGGGTACTGAAGAGCGCCACTGCGGCAGCTGCCACGCCCCGGGCAGCGAGACGGCAGGTCGCGTCGAGGCCATATACCAGGCCTTGAGTGAGGCCAACGAGGTCTATGAGGAAGCTGACGCCACGATTGCCCAGGCCACCGAGTTGAGGCTGATTATGGCCGAGCAGGAGGAGCAACTGCAGAAAGCCAGGACGCCGCTGATCGAGGCCCGAGCCCTGCAGCACAACGTCGACCTCGAGCAGATCCAGACCAAGACCGAGGAATCACTGGAGCTCAGTCGTCAGGCCCTTGCATCGGCCGAGGCAGCCATTGACGAGCTTGGCACCCGGCGTCTGGCAATGACTATCGCCTTGGCGGTGATCGTGATCACGATCGTGGCGTTGGTTCTCATTAAGCGGCAGCTGGATCGCGATCTGGAAGCAAAGCGGGCGGGGCGTCGGGACTAGCATTCTCTCAACCAGGGGATGGGTTCTTCCAGAACCAAGGTATGCGCATCCGCGCTGAGGCGCGGGCGCAACCCAAAGAACTGAGGCTTCGGTCGATGGACAGCAATCCATTGAACTGCAGCATCTGGACCAGACAAGGTTCGCGAGTCACCAAGGCAGGGGCAGAGTAAAGTGTCCGGCCTGCCGGTAAAAAGAAGGAGTGCCTGATGCCAGGATTCAGCCGAAGAACATTTCTCAAGGTGCTGGGCGTCAGCACGACTGCGGCCACTGCGAGCGAACTGCGGCCGGGAGGGTTGCTCCTGCGGGCGCTGACCGACGAAGAAAAGACAGCCCTGCAGGCGCCGCAGGAGCAGTGGCTGCCCACGGTCTGCGGGCAATGCCCCGCTGGATGTGGCATCATGGTTCGGGTAGTGGAGGGGCGGGCGATCAAGATTGATGGGCTGCCAGCACATCCCAGCAATCGGGGCAAGACCTGTCCCAAGGGGCAGAACGGGCTGCAGGTACTCTACGACCCCGATCGTATCCAGGGACCGATGAGGCGCGTGGGCGAGCGTGGTGCTGGTGATTGGCAGGCAGTCTCCTGGGAAGAAGCTATCGCTGAGGTAGCGGGTCGGCTTTCGGAGCTCCGGGCTTCCGGAGAACCTCACACGGCTGTGGTCCTTGCAGGGCGTGTGCAGGGCCAGATGGAAGGGCTGCTTCGTCGTTTCTGCCAGGCTTATGGCACCCCGAATTATGTGGACCATGACAGCATCTCTATGGCCACCACCAAACTCGCTCACCAATACGCCGTAGGCCATCATGCGCTGTTTGGCTATGATTGGGAGAACACCAACTTCCTCCTCTCTTTCGGCGTCGCCTTCCTGGAAGCCTATCAGCCGACTGTGCGCAATCTCCTGTCCCACGGTATCATGCGCCGAGGACGGCCTCACCAGCGCGCGCGCATCGTACAGGTGGATACCCGTTTCTCGGTTACCGCCTCCAAGGCTGACGAGTGGGTACCCATCATACCTGGTACCGATGGAGCTCTGGCACTGGGCATGGCCTACGTCATCATCAGCGAGGATCTCTACGATCACGACTTTGTCACCAACCACACCTTCGGCTTTGAGGATTGGACCGACGATGCTGGCGTGACCCACTTGGGCTGGAAAACCTTGGTGCTCCGTGACTACGCGCCAGGCCAGGTGGAGGGTTTGACGGGCGTGCCGTCAAGCACGATTGCGCGCCTGGCTCGGGAGTTTGCCTCGACACCTCCGGCCGTGGCGATTGCCAACCGCTCGACTTCGATGCAGTCCAACGGTCTGTTCAACCAGATGGCAGTTGAGGCTTTGAATGCCCTGGTCGGCAGTTTTGGCCGGGCGGGAGGGCCGATGATCCAGCGCGCTGCCCCCTATCTTCCGTGGCCCGAGGTGCGCCTGGATTCGATCGCTCAGCAAGGCCTAGGCCAGCCACGGATCGACCATGCCGGCGGCGACAGGTATCCGCTGGCGAAGACGGTCTACCAACAACTACCCGAAAGCATTGCCAACGACGACCCCTATCCCGTCAATGCCCTCTTTCTCTACTACACCAACCCTCTCTTCTCGAGCCCCGAAGTGGAGCCGGTGCGGGAGGCACTGAAGAAGGTCCCCTTTGTTGTCACGTTCTCACCCTTTTTGGATGAGAGCTCTCAGTACGCTGACCTCATCCTGCCCGATCACGTATTCCTAGAGCGGCTGCAGGATGTAGAGATGGTGCCCAGTACGGGCTATCCAGTGGTTGGCTTGCGCCAGCCGGTGATAGCCCCTCTCTTCGATACCCGTCACAGCGGTGATGTGTTGCTTGAGGTGGCCAGGAAGCTGGGCGGTACAGTGGCCTTGGCCTTTCCCTGGCAGGGCTTTGAGGAGCTGCTGCAGTATCGGGTAAACGGGCTGTGGCGCTCGGAACAGGGAGACATCATTGCCACCGAATACCAATACTTCTGGGAGGAGTTCCGCCTCAGGTCCCTCTGGTCGGATCCACCGTACCGCTTCGGCGAATGGAGACGTGTGTTCAATACCCCCTCCGGCCGCTACGAGTTTCATGCCCAAGGGCTGAAGGCCGATCTGGATGAAGCGGCGGGCGGCGAGGACAGGATTGACGATCTGCTTGCCAGGATGGACGTGCAAGCTCGAGGGGACGAGGCTTTCCTACCTCACCACGAGGCTCCGCGCTTCGTGGGTGAACCGGCCGAGTATCCCTTTTTCCTGAACACGTATAAACTCATGACCCATGCTGAGGGTCGCGGTGCGAACCAGCCCCATCTTCAGGAGATCCTGGGCACGTTCCTGAATCAGACGTGGGACTCGTGGGTGGAGATCAATCCCAGGGTGGCCAACCATCTTGGCATCTCTGACGGCGATCAGGTCTGGATCGAATCGCCGTTGGGTGAGCGCTTGCAGGTCCGGGCTGTCCTCTTTGAAGGCGCCCGCCCAGATGTGGTGAACATCCCCTTTGAGCTGGGCCACGAAGCCTATGGGCGCTGGGCGAGAGGCCGTGGCGTGAATCCCAACCGTCTTGTCGTGAATGATACGAATCCGCTGACTGGCTCTTTGAATCCTTATGCCACGCGGGTCAAGGTCTACAGGGCCTAGCAGCCGAAGGCAGAAGGGGGTGAGGAGGGAACATGCCACGTTGGGCGATGGTCATCGATTTGGACAAATGCACAGGCTGCCAATCATGTACAGTGGCCTGCCGGATGGAGAACAATGTGCCTTTTGCCGGCCAGGAAGCGACCGACGCTGGTCGGGCCATGTACTGGAATCAAGTATTCACGCACATCGAGGGAGAGTATCCGGATGTCAAGGCCACGATCATCCCGCGGCCCTGTTTCCACTGCGACAATCCGCCCTGCGTCAAGGTCTGCCCCGTGGGAGCCACCTACGTGGAAGAAGAGAACAACCTAGTCCTGCAGCGGTATGAGCGCTGCATAGGCTGCAGGTACTGCGCGGTCGCCTGCCCCTATGGGGTTCGCTATTTCAATTGGTACGAGCCCGAATGGCCAGCGAGCACCGAGTCCTACCAGAATCCGAGCGTGCCCTTGCGCCCAAAGGGTGTGATCGAGAAATGCACCTACTGTGTCCACCGCCTGCCAGAGCCCGTTCCGGCCTGCGTGCAGGCTTGCTCCTCAGGGGCGCGGTACTTTGGGGACCTGGATGATCCCGAAAGCGAGGTGACAGAATTGGCGCGTGGTCCGCGTGCCATCCGTCTCCTGGAGGATCTTGGCACGGAGCCGAGATGCATCTACCTTAAGGAGGGCTAGTAGGATGGAAGACCACAACAAAGCGGCGCTTCTCCGCTCGGTCTATCAATCAGGGCGACGAGTGTACATATTGGCCGGAGTACTGCTGGCCCTCGTCGCATGGGGTGCGTTCGCCTACGTCTACCAGTTGAGACTAGGGCTGGGCGTTACGGGTCTGAACCGGCCTGTCTTTTGGGGATTGTACATCGTCAACTTTGTGTTCTTTATCGGCGTCAGCCATGCCGGCACGCTTGTGTCCGCCATTCTGCGCATCACGGGCGCCGAATGGCGGCGTCCGATAACCCGGGCCGCCGAGGCCATCACCGTCTTTAGCCTAATATTGGGCGTGAGCAGCATTCTGATCGACCTGGGTCGCATTGACCGTGTGTGGACGATGCTGCGCTATGGCCGTTTCCAATCCCCCCTCCTCTGGGACCTGAGTTCAGTCAGCGTCTACCTGACCTGTAGTGTGATCTATCTCTACTTGCCTCTGATCCCCGACGTGGCCCTGCTGCGCGATCGGATGGCCGCGGACGGCAAGCGCTCGCGCCGGTGGTGGCTGTACGATAAGCTGTCGCTTGGCTGGTCCGGTACCCAGAGCCAATGGCACCGGCTGGAACGCGCCATCAGCATCATGGCGGTGCTGATCATCCCGGTTGCTGTCTCTGTGCATACAGTGGTCTCCTGGATCTTTGCCATGACCTTGCAGCCAACCTGGCACAGCACCATCTTTGGCCCCTATTTTGTGGTAGGTGCCATCTTTTCTGGAATTGCCACCCTCCTGATCGTCATGGCCATCATCCGCAAGGCCTATGGCCTCGAGGCTTATTTGAC
>JAMJFU010000161.1 GCA_023544525.1 Anaerolineae bacterium
TGGATGTTTCGCCGCAGAAGTATGTCGAGGCCATCGGGGATTTCCAGCCCCGGGTCGTCGGGCTGAGCGGATTCTTGACCCTGGCCTTTGACACCATGAAAGAGACCATCGAAGCCATCCAGGCGGCTGGCCTGCGGGAGCAGGTCAAGATCATGGTGGGCGGTGGCCAGATGGATGACCAGGTAAGGGCATATACGGGCGCAGACGCCTACGGAAGAGATGCCATGGCGGCTGTGAAGCTGGCCAAAGACTGGATAGGAGGCTAATACCATGGAAAAGACGTGGGCACAGATGTCAGCGGATGAAAAGCAGGAGGCAAGGTTTCAGAAGTTGCTTTCGCCCAAAGACCCTCAAGGGAATGACCTTCAGTTCCAGAGCCCGGAGGCAGAGGCCAACTACAAGGCCAGGATCACCAGGATCAAGGATGCCTTTCAGTTAAGAGAAGCGGATCGGGTGCCGTTCTGTATCCTTCCGAGTATGTTCCCTTATCTCAGGGCCGGGATGACCGTCGAAGAGGCCATGTACGACTATGACAAGTGCACCGCGGCCTTTAAGGCATTCATCCAGGAGTATGAGCCGGACATGCACATCGGTGCTTCAGCGCCTGGACCGGGCAAGTTCTACGAGGCTCTTGACTACAAGTTGTACTCCTGGCCGGGCCACGGAGTGGCACCTGAACACAGCTACCAGTGCATTGAGGGCGAATACATGCTGGCAGAGGAATACGACCTCCTCATGGCCGACCCCTCGTTTTACTTCAGGAACTTTTACCTGCCGCGTGTTTTCGGAGCGCTAGACGGATTCAAGATGCTTGTCCCCTGGACCAGCACCCTGGAGATGTATGGACTGGCCTTCAATTATGTACCCTTTGCGCTTCCCCCTGTGCAGAACACCTTTCAGGCCCTCTTTGAGGCCGGGGCCGAAGCCCTGAAATGGGCAGTGGCGATGGGGGGCAGCGAGGGCGAGTTGACCTCCCTGGGATATGCGAATATCCTGGGCGGATTCACCAAGGCACCCTTTGATGTCCTCGGCGATACGCTGCGAGGGACCAAGGGCATTATGCTCGACATCTACCGGCAGCCCGATAAGCTGCTGGCAGCCATGGATGCACTGACGCCAATTATGATCGCTATGGGTGTGGGCGCAGCCGAACAGACAGGGAACCCCCTGATCTTTATCCCGTTACACAAAGGCGCCGATGGCTTTCTCTCTGACGAGCAGTTCAAGAAATTCTACTGGCCTACCCTCAGGCAGGTCATGGTGGGCCTGATCGACGAGGGCTGCATCCCCTTCCCCGCGCTCGAGGGGCACTGGGACTCGCGTCTAGAGGTCATCCAGGATATCCCGAGGGGCAAGACAGCCTGGATGGTCGACCAGTCAGACATGGCGAGAGTCAAAGCAACGTTGGGTCAGAACGCCTGCCTCATGGGTAACGTGCCCTCCTCGACGTTGAATCTGGGCACGCCTCAGGACGTGAGAGCGTACGTCAAAAACCTCATCGATACCGCTGGTCAGGGCGGTGGTTACATCGTGTGCAACGGGGCGTTCTTTGATGAGGCCAAGGCAGAAAACGTCAAAGCCATGGTCGACGCTGCCAGGGAGTACGGAGCATACAAGTAGGCCCCGAAGGGCCTGAGGGTAGAGCAGGGCCAAGAGAGATCGGACCTGGCAGGCTGCTGCCATGAGCTTGCCAGGTCCGGTGGCCGGATGCCGCACAGTGGAGGCACAATGGAAATCAAAGCCGCAGTTGTCTTTGAAGCATCGGGACCTTTTCGCATCGAAGAGCTGGAACTCGACGATCCTCGGGATGACGAGGTATTGGTTCGAATCGTTGGCGCGGGCATCTGCCATACAGATCTGGCTGGGCGGGATATGTATCTGCCGATCCCCCCGCCACCCAGTGTCTTTGGACACGAAGGGGCCGGCGTCGTCGAAAAGGTGGGCGCGCGCGTGACCAAGGTAGCGCCGGGCGATCACGTGGTATTGGGCTGGGACTACTGCGGGACATGCACTTCGTGCAAAACCGGCAACGAACTCTACTGCCTGAATTTCTTCCTGCACAATTTCCACGGCGCTCGCCCGGATGGTACGACGACCTTACGAAAGGGCGATCAGGTCATCCACGGCAGCTTTTTTGGCCAGTCGTCTTTTGCCGATTTTGCGTTGGCCAATGAACGGAACGTCATCAAGGTGCCGAAAGACGTTCCCCTCGAGATCCTGGGACCCTTGGGCTGCGGCGTGATGACCGGCGCCGGTGCGGTCATGAATTCGCTTCAGGCCAAGCCTGGGTCTTCCATCGCCATATTCGGCATCGGCAATGTGGGGTTGAGCGCCATTCTGGGTGCAGTCGTATGCGGCTGTACCACCATCATCGCTGTGGCCAGGCGCTCAGAGCCCCTAAAGCTGGCAAAGGAATTGGGCGCTACGCATACTATCAACAGCACCGAGGTGGACCCAGTTGAGGCGATCCGGGACCTCACCGGTGGGGGTGCAGAATTCAGCCTGGAGTGTGCTGGTAGTCCTGAGGTGCTTCGTCAGGCTGTGGATGCTCTACCCCGCCTCGGAGTTTGCGGGCTCCTGGGGGTCGTGCCACCGGGCACGGAAGTTGCACTGGATATGGATCTTCTCATGAACGGCCGGACGGTTAAGGGGATCCTCGGAGGCGATGCCATTCCAGACCTGTTTATCCCCAAGCTGATTGAGTTGTATAAACAGGGGCGGTTACCTTTCGACCGCTTGATCACATTCTATCCCCTAGACAAAATCAACCAGGCAGTGGAAGATATGGAAAAGAGACGTGTGCTCAAACCGGTCTTGCGACCGTAGCACCCGGCAGATGGTCTTTGGAAGGAGGTGTGCATGAAGTTCGTCCGAGTAAACATGACCGGGGGAACGGTGGATGTCGACGGTGTGCCGCAGGACTATGCGGGGCTTGGCGGCCGGGGGCTCACGTCCGCTTTGATCAATGCTGAGGTGCCGCCGACGTGTGATCCCCTTGGACCGGAGAACAAGCTCGTCTTTGCCCCCGGCTTTATGAGCGGCACGCCTCTGCCGAATACGAGCCGCATATCCCTCGGGGCCAAAAGCCCGCTGACCGGCGGCATCAAGGAGAGCAACGTGGGCGGGACGGTCGCCACGGCCCTGGGTCGCCTGGGCATTACGGCCATCATCGTCGAGGGCCAGGCACCGCAAGGCAGCCTCTACTTTCTCCGCATCGACGAGACAGGAAACGTGAGCCTCATCCCGGCACAGGAGTACGAGGGCAAACGCACGTACGAGCTTGTGGACAAACTTCTCGAGGTCTATGGGCAGAAAACCTCGGTGCTCTGTATCGGGCCGGCGGGCGAGCATAGGCTGGCCCTGGCCTCGGTGCAATCCTCCGACGCCGACGGCCGGCCCTGCCGCGCGGCAGGCCGAGGGGGCCTGGGCGCGGTCATGGGCGCCAAAGGGCTCAAGGCCCTGATCGTAGACCAGCGTGGTAGGAGCGCCGACCCCATCGCCGATCCGGAAGCATTCCGGGAAGCGGTCAAAGCCGTGGTCAAGATGGTACAGGCAGATCACATGAGCGCGGAGGTGATGCCCAAGCTCGGCACCGCCGCCCTCGTGGCTCCCGTCAATGCCATGGGTGCCTTTCCCTGCTACAATGCCCGCCAGGGCACGTTGGACGGCTGGGAAAGGATCAGCGGCGAGGCCATGGCCGAGATGATCCAGGAGCGCGGTGGAAATCCGACCCACATGGGCTGCAGCCAGTGCATGATCCACTGCTCCAACGAGTTTGTCGACGTTGACGGCCGGTTTGTCACCGGCTCCCTGGAGTACGAGACCATCTGGGCAATGGGCGGCATGACGGGCATTGTCGACCTGGATACGATCGCCCGGCTCGATCGCCTGTGCGATGACATCGGCGTCGACACCATGAGCACGGGGGTGGGCATTGCCGTCGCCATGGATGCCGGGTATAAGGAGTTTGGAGATGCTGCGGCCGCCCTCGAGATGGTGGAAGAGCTCGCCCAAGGCACCGAATTCGGCCGGCTGCTGGGTAGCGGTCCCGATGCGGTGGGCAAACACTTTGGCCATGACCGGGTGCCTACAGTGAAGGGCCAGAGCATTGCTGCCTACGATCCAAGGGCCATGCTGGGCCATGGTGTGACCTATGCCACTTCGCCCATGGGCGCCGACCACACGGCCGGGAACCTCGTCGGGGCCTACCTGACCCACATGCTGGATCCGTTGAACCCGGAGGGCCAGGTGGCCACCTCTGCCTTTCTTCAGGTCGCCATGGCCGCGTACGACACCATGGGGCAGTGTTTCATGGCGAATGTCGCCCTGCTCAGCCCTGAGAGCTTTGCTGTCATGAGCAAGTTGATAGAGGCCAAGTCGGGCGCTCAGCTCGAAGCGGACGAGTTTCCCCATGCCCTGGGGAGGCGGGTGTTGAAAGCGGAGAGGGAGTTCAACCGAAAAGCGGGGTTTACGGAGGAGGACGATCGGCTGCCCAGGTTCTTCTACAGCGAACCGCTGCCGCCGCACAATACCGTCTTCAGTATCGCCGACGAGGAACTGGACGGTGTGTTCGATTTCTAGAGGGAACCGCGGATGAAAGTGACGGTCCGCTTATACGGAACCTGGCGCCAGCGTTTCCCTGGCTACGAGCCTTCGGAGGGCATCGAGGTCGAGGTGCCGGAAGGGGCGACGGTCAGGGATCTCGTCACTCTCCTGGAGATCCCCGAACCGCGGCAGGTAGTGGTCATAGCAGGGGGCCGTGTCCTGAAGGCGGAAGATAAAATGCAGCGCCAGGTCCCGGTGGATGTTATGCAAACGATTGGTGGGGGATAATGCGCCTCGACACTATCGCAGCTCAGGCGATTTCGAGGGCGGGAACAAGGCCGGAGAAAGGAGGGTGGTAAGTCTCTCGTAGTCAAAGAGCCGGGTAAGATGTAATGTAGCTGTAGCATGACGCCACAGCATATCGGGAGTATCACCAAGGAGGGAAAGAAAAGTGGATACCAAAGATTTATCCCGTCGTGAGTTCCTTCGCGGCGCAGCAGTGGCTGGCGCAGGCTTGGCCGCAGCGGCATGCGGCCCCACACCCGCACCAACAGCAGCCCCCACCGAAGCACCTGCCGCTGCGCCAACTGAAACGGCTGTGGTGACACCAGTCAAGGACAAGATCGTTGTCGGTATGTCAAGGCCTCTCTCTGGCTGGAATGCCACCATCGGAGACGCAGCATTCAGACCTATCTACGAGACCTGGGTACCGATGGTCAATGCTGAGGGTGGGATCTATGTGGAGGAATACGGCAAGAAGCTGCCAATAGAGCTGATCATCTACGACGACAAGAGCGACGTAGGCACGATGACGAGACTGACGGAGAAGCTGATCCTGGAGGACAAGGTTGACTTTCTGTGGCCGGCCTCCGGCACCGCTTTCATCTTTGCCCAGGCTCCCATCGCCACCAAGTACGGCTATGTGCTGATCACGGCCGAGGGCGGCGCCACGCAAATCAAGGACATGCTTCCCAGTCTACCCGGCGTATTCGTGACCCTCAGCTTCTCTGACTGGTACCAACTGCCCGTGCTCGCCGAAATCCTTGCCGCCAAAGGCGCCAAGACGGCCTACGTATCTTACATCGCCGACCTCCACGGCATCGAGTATTCCGGTGTGGCGGGCATTGAATTCCCCAAGCAGGGAATCGATGTCGTCGGCCTGAAGAGCCTCCCGCCCGACATCAAGGACCTATCACCCGTGATCAAGGACGCCGACGCGTCGGGCGCCGACATCTTTTGCTGCTTTGCCTATCCCGACCAGAACATGCCGGCGTGCGGGACCTCAATGGAGCTCGGCTATAACCCCAAGGCCTGGGTAGGCGGCCCTGGAGTGAACTTTGGGTTCTACCATGCAGCGTTTGGTCCGGCGGTGGAAGGGCTCATGGGGTTTACCGCCTTTGCCCGGGGGTCTTCCCCGGCGCTCGACCAACTGGCCGACACGCTCTACGAGGGCAAGCCTGAAGAGATAAACGACTGGTGGGGGCATCCATACTACTGGGCTGGCCTGGACGTATGGAAGGCCGCTATAGAGAAGGCGGGGACACTGGACCAGGAGAAGATCAGGGACGTCATCGCCTCAGCCTCGCCCGAAAACCCACTGGAAACGGTTCTGGGGCCGACCTGGTTTGACAACGGCCTCTTGGCCAAGGAGACCCATCCGGGAGAGATCGGTCAGTGGATCAACGGCGTGTTTGAGGTCGTTGGACCTACGGACAAGGCCACCGCAGAGCTGGTATATCCCAAGCCACCATGGCCAACAGGCTAATGGCCCGCGTGGGCATCGAGTTCAGCAACGACGGCAAGTAGTTGAGCAGGCTGTCTAGAGGGTGCAGAATAGCAGGTCTTGAAAGCGGGTGTTCGCTGCTAACGAGGTCTGTTGTGCCCTCGAGACAGCCTGCCTTGCTCTTCTTGCCGGAGTAGAGGAGGCATCCGTACGCACGATGTTGACATTCTTGAACATAGCGATTGCTGGGCTGCTCTTGGGTGGCCTATATGCCCTCATTGCCATGGGTCTCAGCCTGCAGTATGGCGTCGCCCGGGTCCTGAACATCTCCCATGGCGAGTTCATCATGCTCGGCGCGTTGACCACCTATACCTTGTACTCAGTAGCCGGCATCAACCCGCTGCTATCGCTGGCCATTGCCGGGCCTGCCGCCTTTGCCCTGGGTTATATCATTCACAGGACTCTGTTCAAACGCATTGCAGCCTCGTCGGAATCACCGGCCATCTTTGAGAGCAATTCTATGCTCGCTGCTTTCGGTCTCCTGTTCATCATACAGAACCTAGCGTTGATCGTCTGGGGACCCGAGACCAGAGGATACTCCTATCTTGCATTCCCCGTCAATGTCGGGGGAGCGCTATTTGGCGCCAACCGCCTGGTGACCCTCGGATTCTCGGTCCTCATTGGCCTGGCTTTCTACCTCTTTTTGGCCCGCACTCGCATGGGCAAGGCGATCAGAGCAGCGGCCCAGGACCCGGAAACGGCCGGCCTCATGGGGGTGAACATCAACTGGGTACTGGCTCTATGCTTCGGCTTTGGTGCTGCGATGGCTGCGATGGCTGGCGCGCTCATCAGCATGTGTTACCCTGTTCATGGGGTGATGGGCATCGAGTATGCCGTCATTGCCATTATCGTGGTCGTCCTGGGTGGATTGGGCAGCATTCCCGGCAGTTTTATAGGAGGATTTGTCTTGGGCTTGGTAGGCAGCATTGTTGCCTATTTCGAGCCGGGGCTGACCCTGGCTGCCTATTACGGCATCTTTATCCTCCTGCTGCTGGCGAAGCCAACAGGCCTCATGGGGAAATAGAGAAATGAGTATTGACCGAGTTCTTTCCAAGCTGTGGGTACCAGCACTGCTCCTCATCGTACTGGTTTTGCTTGCCACGTTCACCCGCTATGCCTCAGCCTACACGGTCATCCTGGTAACCAGCATCCTGATGTACGTCGTCCTGACCGTGAGCTGGTCCATCTTTTCCGGTCCTACAGGATATATCTCCCTGGCGTCGGCGGCGTTTTTTGGGGTCGGCATCTACACCGCAGCCCTGCTGGGGACCAAACTGCCCTTGCCTATCGTCATCCTGATTGGCGGCCTGGCCAGCTCCTGCCTGGCCTTTCTGGTCGGGGCTCTGACGCTGCGGCTGAAAGGCACCTACTTTGCCATATTCACCTTCGGGTTGGTCGAACTCATCAAGCACTTGCTCCTGTGGTACGAGATCAGGATGACGGGCACACGGGGCCGATTCGTCATCGTCGTAGACAACAACACCATCTATCAAGTCATGCTCGCCATTTTCGTGCTGCTGCTGCTGACTGCCTACCTCGTCAGGCGCTCCAGATGGGGCTTGGCCCTGAAAAGCATCGGTGAGAACGAGCAGGCTGCGGCTCACATGGGCGTTAACGTGACGCTGGTGAAGGTGAGCACCTTTGCCCTCAGCGCGGTTTTTATGGGGGCCGCCGGCGCAATCATGGCCACCAGATGGACGTATATTGACCCGTACATCGCCTTTAACTATTTCCTGTCATTCATGCCGGTCTTGATGGCCATCTTTGGCGGCCTGGGGCATTCCTTCGGCCCCATCTTGGGTGCCGCCGTCTTTGCCTACCTGGAAGAGGTCTTGATAACCAGGTTTCCTTACTACTACATGCTCCTTTTCGGCATCATACTGCTCGTCGTTATCGTGTACCTGCCCAATGGACTGATGGGGCTGGTGCAGACGTGGAGGACTCGTAGGTTGGAGAGGCAACATGCCACTGCTTGAGGGTGAAGGGGTAACCAGGTTTTTTGGCGGGTTGGCCGCGGTCTCTGACGTGGACTTTGCCGTAGAACCAGGTGAGGTCGTTGGACTCATTGGTCCCAATGGCGCCGGCAAGACCACACTCTTCAATCTGATATCAGGGGCTCTTGCTCCTAGAGCAGGTGTCATACGGTTCAAAGGTCAAGAGATTGACGGCCTAAAACCGAACAGAATCTGCAAGATGGGTCTGGCCAGGACCTTTCAATCGGTCAAAGTCCTTGGCAATCTACCGGTTCTGGAGAACATATTGTTGGGCGCGTTGTTCGGGACATCCGGCAGCGTGTCTCGTGCAGATGCGACCAGGGCGGCAACAGGGTCGCTAGAGTTTGTCGCTCTGTCGGCGCTGCGGGACAAGCCAGCCAAGGACTTGACCCTGGCCAATCAGAAGCGGGTTGAGGTGGCCAGGGCCCTGGCCACCAAGCCGGAGCTGCTGCTGCTTGACGAATTGATGGCGGGCCTCAATCCCACCGAGGTTGCCCAGTCCATGGAGTTGGTAACCAGGATCCGGGACGACGGCGTCACCATCT
>JAMJFU010000162.1 GCA_023544525.1 Anaerolineae bacterium
GATTCCCGCTGGCACCAGCACCGGTGACGCACAAGGCTCCGAGCGCGTTCGCCAGACGCGCCGTCTGCTCCAGAGACCAGCCCAGCCACACGCCGGCCATAAAGCCGGCAGCGAACGCATCCCCTGCCCCGGTTGCATCGACGACCGGAACGTCAAAGGCGGGGAGACGCAGCTCCTCACCGGTGCCAGATGCCACCAGGCAGCCCTCTGACCCCATCTTGAGCCCCACGGTACCGACGCCGCGATCCAGCAGGGCATAGGCGACGTCCTCGGGATCATCCAGCCCGGTCAGGGCCTGCGCCTCAGCCAGGTTGGGAACGAAATAGTCGGTATGGGGCAGACTCGGCCCCAGGAGGTCCAGCCAGCGCCCGGTATCGTCCCAGACGGTATCCAAGAAGGTGATCACCCCTGCCGCCCGAGCCGTTTGCAGCAGCGCCCCCATGGGTCGCCCGTCGAGCCCGGGCAGAACGAGCGCGCCGGCCACATGCAGGATCGACGCACCCGTGATCAGCGCCCGGTCGACGTCGTCCAGCCGGAGGCAAGCATTAGCACCAATATAGTGCACAAAGCGCCGCTCGCCGTTGGGTGCGACCATGACCATCGTCGCCGAGGTGCCGGTCTCCGGGTCTCGTGATACCCCTTGTGTGCCGATGCCCCGCTCGGCCATCATCTGCAGCAAAAAGTCACCGAAGGGATCAACGCCCACCTTACCGACGATCTGTGCCGGCAGCCCGAGCCGTGCCAGGCCCGTCGCAGCATTGAGGGCACAGCCGCCTGTATGCAGGGCCATCTCGTCGACCAGGACCAACCGGCCAACGTCGGGCACAGCCCGCAAAGGACGCCCTACCACATCGGCAACCAGGATGCCCAGGCACACAATTGGGTTATGTAAAGTCATATAGGTATCCTGCTTCGATGGCTCTCACGGCTGGCTGCTAACCACCTGCTCCAGTGCCTCGAATTGCGGCGCCAGAGCAGGGTACAGGGCGCGGTAACGTGGATAGTAGTCGGCATAGACGGTCGCCGCCGGCCCAGGTTGCGTCGAGCCGCTCACCTGGATCGCGGCCTGGCAGGCCTCGGGCACGCTGCCGTACAGACCCGCGCCCACGGCGGCGAGCAATGCCGCGCCATAGGCCGCCCCCTCGGTCACGGCAACCGTGGTGATCTCGACTTCGAAAACGTCGGCCAGGATCTGGCGCCACAGCGGGCTGCGTACCCCCCCGCCAGAGGCACGTACCTGCTCAATGGACAGTCCCAACCCGCGCATCAATTCCAGTGAATCGCGCAGGCCATAGCTCACCCCCTCCAGGACTGCGCGCGTCAGGTGGGCCTTGCCGTGGCGAAGGGTCAGCCCGAAGAAGACGCCGCGGGCGCTGGGATCGGGGTAGGGGGTGCGCTCGCCCGTCAGGTAGGGCAAGAAGAGCAAGCCCTCGCAACCAGGAGCCACCTGGGCAGCTGCCTCGACCAGCAGATCGTAGGGATCAAGTCCTTCATCCCTCGCCTGCAGCCGCTCCAGATCGCCCAGGGCATCCCGGTACCAGCGAAAGCTCCCCCCGGCCGACAGCATCACGCCCATTAGGTGCCACATCCCGGGCACCACATGGCAAAAGGCGTGTAACCGCCCCTGTGACTCGACACGATAAGCCTCAGAAGCAGCAAAGACCACGCCCGAGGTGCCGATGGTGACCGAGACGGCGCCCTCGGCGACAATCCCCGTGCCGACTGCCTGGGCGGCTTGGTCGCCGCCGCCACCTACCACCGGCGTACCAGCCAACAGGCCTATCTCCCCGGCAGCCAGGCGGCTCACACGGGCGCTCACGACCGGTGACTCGGTTACCTCCGGCAGCCACGAACGCGGCACACCTACGGCCTTTAGCATTTCGTCGGACCAACGGCGCTGGCCTACGTCGAACAGCGAGGTCCCCGAGGCATCCGACACTTCGCTAAAGTAGCCACCGGTCAAGCGATAGCGCACATAGTCTTTGGGCAGCAGCACCTTCGCCGCCTGGTCATAGACCTCGGGCTCGTGCTCGCGTACCCACACGAGCTTGGGCGCCGTAAAGCCCGGCAGAACCGGGTTGCCGGTAAGCCGCAAGACATTTCCGGCCCCCACCTCGCGAGTGATGGCCGCACATTGAGCGGTAGTGCGCTGGTCGTTCCACATGATACACGGGCGAAGCACCTCACCGTGTACGTCCAGCAGTACGAGGCCGTGCATTTGCCCCGTGAGGCCGATGCCCGCCACCTGAGCTGGTTCGATCCCCGTCTCGGCCAACACCTGCCGGATGCTCCTCGCCATGGCCACCCACCAGTCGGCCGGGTGCTGTTCCGTCCAGAGCGGCCGGGGTGTGAACATAGGGTACTCAGCCGTGGCGCTGGTCACGACCTGCCCCGCCCGGTCTATCAGGAGGGCCTTGGCCCCCGTCGTGCCGACGTCAATGCCCAACAAGTAGCTCGCATCTGGCCTTAACCGTTCGCTGATGGTCATCAATAGAGCACCTCTCCCCCGCTCAACTTGTAGTGCGCATGCCGCAGCTTGTCGGTAACCGGCAAGCGGTAAGGGCAGCGAACCTCACACTCACCGCAGTCGGCACAGGCCGGCGCCTGGACCACTAACGCGCCGTAGGCTGCCCGCGCCCGCTCCTGGTTGTCGAACCAGAAACGCAGGCTACTGCGCAGCCAGAAATCCCCTGGATTGCGCACAACCCCATCCCACATCTGGCGGTCGTACCAACCCTCCGTTTCAAAGACGCGGGGGATGTCAATACCCGCCGGGCAGGGCAGGCACTTGTCACACTGGCGACAGATATAGACGCCCAGTTCCGGCGCCTCGGCGAACCAGCTCTCCATTTCCTCGTCCGGCATTGGCACGAACGATTCCGCGTAGGCCAGGTCCTGCTCCAGTAGCGCTGGCGTATTTATGCCTGCTACCATGACATGGATCGGCAGCGACCAGGCAAAGTGGAACGCCTGCTCGGCCGAGCGCCACAACAGGCCATCGGCGATGACCTTCATGCCCACAATACCGATGTTCCGTTCGAGCAATCGCGGCAGCAGTTCTTCCTCGATCACAGGGAAGTTGAAGCGGTCGTAGTAGTTGAAGACGCTCATAACCACATCAAAGGGGTAATGGTTGAGGGCCTCCAGCACGAGTTCGGGGTGGCCGTGGTTTGAGATGCCGATGAAGCGGGTCTTGCCTGCGTCGCGGGCGGCTTCCACCGCGCGCAAGGCGCCGTCGTCGGACAGAATGCGCTCAAGCTCGGTTGGTTTCTGCACGTGGTGCATGAACAGGATGTCGACATGGTCGGCCCGCAGGTGACGTAGGCTCTGATCGATGAGCTGGGCAGCAGAATCCCTATCGCGCAGGTGAACCTTGGTGGCAAGCACATACTCGTCCCGTCGCGACGCCATCGCCTGCCCTATCTTGCGTTCCGATTCACCGGCACCGTATTCTGGTGCCGTCTCTACATAGTTGCCTCCGGCGTCCAGGTAGCGGTTGAGGATGGTCCGCGCGTCGGCGGCGCTGATTTCGAGGAAGTGGAATCCGCCCATGCCAAGGATCGAAACCTCCAGGCCGGTGCAGCCCAAGACGCGCTTTTGCATCGTGCCTTCTCTCCTCTTCCTCTTAGATCGACTTCGTAGGTCTGTGACCTACTACCATACCGGCGGTAGCGGCGGCAGCCTGTCTGGGTAGAGGGCCCGTTGCCGGATTAGATAGGCCTCCAACCAGCCGCGGGCCTGGTGGGGATGCATGGTCGCCCAGATCACCTTTTCGTGGTCGAAGCTGTTGATCCGGTCGTTGGCAGCGCGCAGGGCATCCATACAGTTCCTGAGGGCCTGCTCCACCGGCATACGCTCGGGATTGATGTCGATGCCGAAATAGCCCTGATAACCATGCATTTTGAGCACGTACAACGCCGCCTCGGTCTGCTCGGGGCCGATGACACCCACATTGAGGTCCTGATCGTAGTTGCCCAGCGGCTGGCTATTCCAGTGGGTGTGGGCCAGCCGGCCGTACTCCAGCACCAGGCTAAAGGCATAAGGCGGGTCTTCGTAACCCATCAGCATGTGGCCCACTTCGGGATTGAGCGTCATCAGTGCATGTCCCTCGGCCAGCAGCTTCCGATTCTCCTCGTTTTGGATCAACCCTTCCACCTTTTGTGCCAACAGCAGGCCCTCGTAAGTGGTGCCGTACAGGATATGACCTCGCGGCTCGTACGGCTTGGGCTCTTCGGCGACGCGCACCCCCGGCACGGCGTCCATCGCTTCGGCCAGGCCCTCGGCAAAGCGGTCGCGCGCCGCCACCAGGTCCGTACCGAAGGCGTTCTCGTAGCCGTCGATACCCGGCCAGACGATAGCAAAATCGGTGTCCAATTCTTTGTTCAGTTCCAGCGTGCGAATGGTCCGGTCGATGGCCGCCTGGCGGGCCGCCGGGATGGGCGACGACAGGGAGCCCCACTCAAACTGGGCATCCCAGAACAGCAGCGGCACTACGGTCAGGATACGGATGTCGGTGTCCCGTGCAAACTGCTTCCAGGTCTCCAGGTTGTCCTCGTTGATCTCGTTGGGGTAATGGGCCTCCATCGCTCTGAGGCCGTAATCGGCCAGCTTGGCGGCCATCTCCAGCCGCGCTGCGATGGGCTGGTCGGGCACGTAGCGGTCGTGGAATCGGCCGCCGCCGGGTGCAAAGAACCAGACACCCGCTGAGAACTTGAGGCCGAGTTCAAAGCGGTTCAGATGCTCAACGAGTTCGTCGGGTGTGCGCCGCTCCGCCTGTTGTCGCAGATCAAGAAAAGCCATCCGAGTCTCTCCCTTCTACGGTCTTGAGCCAGACTCGATGTCTGCTGCCTTGTATTGTCCAACAACCGCTGCTTCGTTGCCTATCGCCGCCGCTTGCGCAGTTGATCCGCCATGATCGCGATCACGATAACAAGGCCCTGAACCGCCTGGAGCCAATAGGCCGAGACGCCGGTGAGCACCAGGCCGGTGCGCAGCACCTGCATAATGGCTGCGCCCACGAGCACGCCCAGGATGGTACCCTCGCCGCCGCTGAAGCTGGTCCCGCCTACGACCGCCGCGGCGATGACGTCCAGCTCGTAAGCCGTCGCAGCCGTCGGAGCTGCCACCCCCAGGCGGGCGGTCATAAGCACGCCACCGATGGCAGTCAGAAAGCCACAGATGGAATAGACCATGATCTTGACCCTGTCGGTGTTGATGCCCGACAGCCGGGTGGCTTCCTCGTTGCCGCCCACGGCGTAGATGCGGTAGCCCCACGTGGTGCGCGAGAGGAAGAGGGAGGTGATGACCGCCAGGATCAGCATAAAGATCAACGGCAGGGGCACACCCACGTTGCCGATGGGTATGTCGTGCTGGCCCAGGGCACGGAAAGACTGGGGCAGGTCGCGCACCGGCCAACCGCCGGTCACACCGTTGCAGATGCCTCGCGCCATCCACAGAGTGCCCAGGGTAGCGATAAAGGGCGGCAGTTTGCCCTTGGTGATCATCAGTCCGTTCGCCATGCCGACAATGAGGCCAACGGCCAGGCCGCCCGCCACGGCAAGGGGAACAGGGACTCCGCGCACCAACCACATGGCACTGGCCAGTCCCGATAGGCCCATCACCGAGCCGACCGAGAGATCGACGCCGCCGGTGATAATGACCATGCACTGGCCGAAGGCGCTGATGGCGATCCAGGAAAAGGCCCGCGTAATATTGAATAGGTTGGTGCTGGTGAGAAAGGTGTCGGTGTAAACGGACAAAAAGACCACCATGGCTGCCAGAATCAGGACTACGCCGACCTCCTGACGGGCGATGACCTGCCGCCACGCAGAGCCTCGGGCTCGACCCTCGACCTTTGCCGCATTCACCCTGCTCATGGATGTACTCCTTTCGGCGTCTGGCCCACCAGGTTGTTGTCTGTTTCGCCGCTGGCATAAGTCATGATGACTTCCTGGGTAGCTTCCTCCCTGCTCAGGATAGTGGCTACCCGTCCTTCAGACATGACCAGGATGCGATCGCTCATGCCCAAGATCTCGGGCAGCTCTGATGAAATCATGATGATGCCTATTCCGGTCTGCGCCAGTTGGCTCATCAGGGCGTGTACTTCGGCCTTGGTGCCCACGTCGATGCCGCGCGTTGGCTCGTCCAGGATCAGCACCTTGGGTTTCGAGGCCAGCCACTTGGCAACGACCACCTTTTGCTGGTTGCCGCCAGATAGGTACATGGCCTTCTGCGACAAGTGCGGCGTGCGGATGTTCAGCCGGTCCACGTATTCCTGCGATGTTGTGCGCAGCGCCTGCCGGTTGATCCATCCGGCGCGGGCGTGCTCGCCGAGCGTGGGCAGGACGATGTTCTCCTGTACCGGCAGCCCAAGGATCAGGCCCTGGTTGCTCCGGTCCTCAGGTACCAGACTCAGGCCGACCTTCACTGCGTCTTCTGGGGAGTCGATACGGACCGGCCTGCCTTCGATGAGGATTTTGCCTGACTCTTTGCGCTCCGCACCAAAGAGCAGCCGGGCCGCTTCTGTGCGCCCGGCGCCCACCAATCCGGCAAAGCCCAGGATCTCACCCCGGCGCAGGGTGAAGCTCACATCCTGGACCACATCGGGACCGGTGAGATTTCGCACTTCGAAGAGTGGCTCGCCGATCTTGGCTTCGTCCTTGTGGAAGATATCCGCAACCAGTTCCCGGCCGACCATCATGCGGATGAGTTCTTCTGGTGTGGCCTCAGCGGTGGGCAGGTCACCCACCCGCCGGCCATCGCGCAGGACGACGACGCGGTCGGCGATACGAAAGATCTCTTCCATACGATGAGTAATAAAGATGACGGCGATGCCCTGCACCTTCAGGGCGTGGATAATGTCAAACAGGGTTTCTACTTCGTCCTCGCCCAGGGCTGACGTAGGCTCGTCCATGATGACAATGCGAGCATCCACGGACAGCGCCTTGGCTACCTCAACCATCTGCTGCTCGGCCACTGAGAGGTCGCGGATCAGCGCCGTAGAAGGTACGCGGGCGCCGACTCGCTCCAGGTGTTGCTGGGCTTCCTGCTCCATGCGGTGTCGATCTACAAGGTTGAGGAATCGTCCAATGCCTCGCTGCCGCGGCTCGCGGGAAAGAAAGATGTTGGCTGCCGCGCTCTGGTTGGGCGTCAGGTTGAACTCCTGGTAGATGGTGGAGATCTTTAGCCACTGGGCGTGTTGTGGGCTTTCGATCTCGGTTTCCTTGCCGTCCAGAAAAATGCGACCGCAGTCTTTGCGATATGCGCCGCAGAGGATCTTCATCAGAGTGGATTTGCCGGCGCCGTTCTCGCCGATCAGCGCTACAACTTCTCCCGGGGAGACCTCAAAGTCTACGCTGTCCAGGGCCTGCACACCGGGAAACGCCTTGGAGATAGCCTGCATGCGCACAATGTACTCGGCCTGCTCGTTCAATGTATCCTCCAGCCGAGGGACCATATGTGGGAGCGCCGCTGAGGACATTCGTGGCTGCTCGATGGTGAGGCGTTCCCAGGACCTGTCAAAGTTGGTTGGCGAGGAACGGCTTGTCCCTCGCCAACCACACTTGCTATGCTACTACTGAACTATCTATTCTAGGCACTCGTAGGCATCGGGTAGCGGGGTGGTAAAGTCGCTGGTAGCCCATGCCTCGACCATGACATCCACGTTGCACTTGGTCACGATATCCATACCAGAGTCGGTCCAATCATCGTACCGGGTGCCTTTGACGATGTAGTCGTAGATCATCTGCACGGTGTCGTAGCCCCAACCCCAGTATTTCTGGCCGACCAGGCCGGACAGGTAGCCGTCCTGCAAGAACTCCAGCTCCACAGGCAGCGTGTCGAAGGCGATGGTTACCAGGCCCTGGTTCAACGCTGCACTCTCCCACAGAGGCATGGAGCCACGCTCGGCGAACAGCGGCCACAGTCCCACAAAGAACCAGCCGTTCAGGTCAGGATGTGCCTGCATCGTCTCTTCGACCACCTGGACGCCGAGATTGATGTCGTCGTTGCAGTAGACGGTCGATACGATCTCGACGCCTGGATACGGGGCGACGCCGTCCCGGAAGCCGCGGATGCGCTCCTCCAGGTTGAAGGCGCCGGGCACGCCGGTCAGCAGGGCGACCTTGCCCTCCTCGCCCATGAACTTGACCAGCAACTCAGCTGCAGCCATGCCGCCCTGGTAGTTGTCCACACCCAAGTAGGTGAAGCGATCGCTGTCAGGCGAGTCCGAATCCCAGGCCATGACCGAGATGCCGGCCGCCACCGCCTTGTTGATCGGGTCCTCACAGGCGGTGGGGTCGTTGCAGGAGATACCAATCGCATCTACGCCCTTGGCGATGACGTCCTCGACGACGCGTGCTTGCTCAGCGGCGTCAGAGGCCACCGAAGCGATGTAGTCGATCACAACCTTCGTGCCGGTCTCGGCGGTCAGTTCCTCGGCCTTCTTGAATGCGCCGTCGCGGCCGACCTCAAAGACGGGGTTGCTCAGTGCCTTGGGGATCCAGGCGATGGTCAGGCTCTCCGGACCGGCCGGCGCAGCTCCCTCGGGCGGCTCCCAGCCCTCGGTATCCCACTCGTGGGGAATGCCCTTGGCATCCAGCCCCGCCTCATAGTCCTTCAGCGTGGCCGGGGTGATGACGTCCACGCCGGTGTCGATGACACCGTCGACTGCACCCATCTCGCTGAGCGCCGCATCCACTCCCTTCTCAGCCATCAGCTTGATGATCTGCACCGACTTGTAGCCCATGTCGTATTCCCGCTGGGCGATCGTGGCGTCGATCACGCCTTCCTTGATGCCGTTGATGATGTCCGTCGTCGCGTCAAAGCAGACCAGCTTGATCTGGCCCACCGCATTCGCTTCCTTGAT
>JAMJFU010000163.1 GCA_023544525.1 Anaerolineae bacterium
CTCCGTCCAGTACCTGTCTTCTGGGTCAAAGTTGGCCTGTGGGTTGAGAAATGCGATGTGCATAAAAGTGCTATCCCGCCGCTTCTGTAGCCTGTTCTCTGCCAGGCCTTTAGCCGACGATGCTGTATTCGTACTGGCCGCGGACCGGCTGCCCCTCGCCGTAGCGGGCCAGGCGAAACAGGTGCGGGTCGAACAGGGGCGCCTCTGCGCCGGTCACCATGTCGGCCAGCATCACGCCTACGGCAGGCCCCAGTTTGAAGCCATGCCCGCTAAAGCCGCTGCACGCGAAGAAGCCGCTGCCGGCCGGGACCTCGTCGACGATGGGATGCCAGTCGGGTGTGATGGCATACAGCGAGGCGTATCCGCCGGTGGACACGCTTTCCTCCATGGCCGGGTAGCGCCGCACCAGGCGCTCGCCCGCATCCAGCACAAAGTCGGTGTCCATGCGCTCGTCATAGCCGTCCGGGTTGACGATGGCGTTCTCCTCGGCCGGGTCGATGAGGCCGACCAGGGTGATGTTCCCTGTCTCGGGGCGGAAATAGATGGCGTTGCGAAAGTCTCCTACCACCGGGTGCGCGGCCTCGTGGCCTGGCGGGCGCCGGAAAAAGGCCACCTGCACGCGGCAGGAGTGGATCGGCAGGCCGACGCCCGCCGTGGCTGCCACCCGCGCTGCCCAGGCCCCCGTGCAGTTCAGCACGATGGGCGTGCCGAACCGGCCCTCCTTCGTATCGATCCCTGTGACCCGGCCCTTCTCCAGGTGGACGCGGCCGACCTCCGTATCCTGGTAAATGGTCGCCCCTGCGCGCCGGGCAGCACGGGCATAGGCAGTGACCGTCAGATAGGGGTCCGCATAGCCGCTATCCGGCTCGTAGGCGGCAGCCACCAGGTCGCCTGCCTCCATCCCCGGCAGCACCTGGCCGAGGGCCTCCGTGGAGAGCAGCTCCGTCCGGATGCCGAGCCTGCGCTGTAGCTCGACGTTCGCTTCCAGTCCGGCGCGATCCTTCTCTTCCACCAGGACCACAAAGCCTGCCTGGGTAAATCCGCATTCGTCGCCGACCTGCTCCTCAAAGTCCTGGAAAACGCGCAGGCTGTGGAGGGCCATGCGGGCCGTCAGCTCGTTGGAGTAGTGCTGGCGGATGATGGCCGACGAGCGTCCGGTGGGCCCTTCGCCGATCGTCCTCTTTTCAAAGAGGGCGACGCTCAAGCCCCGCTGGGCCAGCTCCAGGGCAGTGCTGCAGCCCATGATCCCCCCGCCGACGATGATGACATCGTATAAGCTCAGCATTGTCATCCCTTCTCGAACACATCTCTCTTGCGGAATGGCGCCATAAGGAACCGGCCCGCCAGCCGCCACGGCGTCAGCCACTTGAACCGTGCCCCACTCTTGGTGTTGGATAGCACCTTATCCACCATCCAGGGCGCCACCGTCTCCACCCGGTCGGCCAGCAGGTCAAAGATCTTGCGTGCCCGCTCCCATTCTTCGGGGCGGTCCTCATACTGGCCGGTGAGCAGCCGTGTGGCCACCATGCCCGGCCGCAGCGCGCCGACGATGATGCCCGTGCCCTTTGTCTCCTCCACCAGGGCGTCTGTCAGGTAGGTCAGGCTATGCTTGGTTGTGCCGTAGAGGCTAAGGCCCTCTACCTTGCGCCCGTCGCTACCCAGCCCCTCTACGTTGTACAAGCTGCCGTACCCCTGGTCGAGCATGCCTCTCAGCGCCACCCTGGCCCCGTGCATGGCGCCGATCACGTTGGTCTCGACCACGGAGCGGATCTCTTCCGGGGCGAGGTCCCAGAAGTCGATCTGGCTGTGGGCCACCCCCGCATTGTTGATCCAGATGTCCACGTGGCCAAAGTGCCCCACAGCGGCGTCCCAGAGCGCTTGCACCTGATCGAGTTCGCGCACGTCGCAGGCCTGGCCAAAGATCTGTGAACCCTCGTGGCGTGCGGAGAGCGCCGTGACCGCCGCCTCAACGGCAGTGGGAGTCCGGCCACTGATCGCCACACCGCATCCCCGTGCCAGGAAGGCGTCTGCCATGCCGTAGCCAATGCCCCGCGTGCTGCCGGTGATGACCACGACCTTCATGGATCGACTCCCGAGCGGGCCAGATCCTTGCCCGGGGTTTCGTCCCGCAGGCCCAGCCCGGCTTTGATGTCCTGGACGATGGCCTCCGGCGCCTGGTCTACGGTCACGGTCAGCATGTCCTGCGGCTCTTCCAGGGTCTCGAACTGGTCGGCCAGCAGGTCTTCCTCCATAAAGTGCTCTTCCCGTTGCTCCAGCCGCTCCTGGATCAACGAGGGGCTACCCTTCAGGTAGACAAAGCGCACGTTCGGCTGGTCGCGTCCCAGCCGTCGGCGGTAGGACCGCTTCAGCGCCGAGCAGGCCAGCACCCCCGGCTCTCCCCCGGCGAGCAGCGCGTCGATCAGGTCGCGCAGCCGGTCCAGCCACAACGCCCGGTCGTCGTCGGTCAAGGGGATGCCCTGGCTCATCTTCTCAATGTTGTGTTCGGGATGGTAGTCGTCGCCGTCGTAGAACGACCAGCCCAGGTCCTCCGCCAGGAGCTGGCCTACCGTCGTCTTGCCGGCGCCCGAGACGCCCATGACCACGACCACAAGCGGCGAGGCGATTGTGTGCCGTCCCTCTTCCATGGTCATCCGCCACTTGCCCTAGAAGTACGCTTCGTAGCCCTCCATCCCCAGCTCGTCGCGCATGGCCTGCAACTCGCGCCGCAGGTTCGCGTTCACGGGGATTCCCGCCTGGCGCACGATCTCGACCATCTCGTGCTCCTTTTCGCCAGCAACATAGATGCGATCCTGCCCCGGCGCCTTGCGCGAAGCCTGCAGGCTGCGCATGATGCTGCCGGTGACGCGCTGGGAGGTCTCTAGAGGAATGAAATGCTCGATGTCGATGGCCAGGAAAAAGTGGCCGAGCATGTAGGGCCGCCGCGAACCGTCCGGCGCAAAGCCCAGCAGATCCTTCATGAAGGCGCCGCCGCACAACGAGGCTGACAGGATCTCGACGACGGTCGCCAGGCCGTAGCCCTTGTAGCCGGCCAATTCCTCGCCCGCGCCGCCCAGGGGCAGGAAGGCGGCCGTGGCCCTACCCAGGCCGGCGAGGATCTGCTCGGGATCGGTGAGGCTTTGGCCTTGCGGATCGATGATCACGCCTTCGGGCACCGGTTTTCCCGCTCGGGCGGCGACCTCGATCTTGCCCCGCTGCGATATCGAGGTGGCAGCATCGAGGCAGAAGGGAAAGCCCATGTCCGAAGGCGCAGCGAAGGCGATGGGGTTGGTGCCCAGCATCGGCTCGGTGCCAAAGGTGGGCGCCTGGGCCGGCCGGGCGTTGGTCACGCACAGGCCGATCATGCCCTCCTCGGCGGCCATGAGCGGGTAGTAGCCGGCGATGCCAAAATGGGTGCCGTTGCGCACGGCGACAGCTCCGGTGCCGTATTGGCGGGCCTTTTCCATGGCCAGGCGCATGGCCCGGTAGGCGATGACCTGGCCCATGCCATCGTGGCCGTCCAGCACGGCGGTCGTCTCTGTCTCGTTGACGACCTCGATCTCGGTCTCGACGGACTGGACGCCGGCCTGGATGCGGTCATAGTAATACTTGAGGCGGGCAATGCCGTGGGACTCGATGCCCCGCAGGTCAGAGGCGATCAGGACGTCGGCACAGATCTCGGCCTCGCCGGGCGGAGTGCCCAGGGCTTTGAAAACGTCGATCATGAACCTTTGCACAGGGTCAACAGGGATGTACTGGATGTCGTTCATGCTATGTCCTCTTGGGCATCTTTCGCTGGCTTGGCTGAGCGGAAAAGCAGGATGAGCACCGCCCCAGTGATGGCCCCAGATAGGGCGCCGGTACTCAGGGCGCCCGGCAGCAGTGTCAAGCCCGTGGTCCAGGCCACGGCGCTGATGGCGATCCACCACCCCGCCCAGTGGACCTCGTGACGCAGGACCAACCATTGGCCCAAACCAACGATGGGCCCGATGACAAAGCCGGGCAGTAATGGCTGCAGGTCAGCGGGCACGGCCAGCAGCAGGAGCAGGGCCCCTGCCAGCCAGGCCAGGGCGGAAGCCAGCATCCATCGCCAGGCTCTGGGGATACGCTGGTAGAGGATGGGCCACTGTAGGACGCCGGCCCCGATGCCCCCAGGCAGGATGGGAAGGTTGGCCAAAAGATACCCCCCCAGGAGCCAGCCCAGGGTAGTAGCCATGATCCACTGGAACCAGAAGGCCGAGTCGAACGCAGGCCCGTCTTGCCTGGACATTCAGGTCCTACCATTGCAAAGCAGGGAAACGCCTGCGGCAGTTGCCCTGCTTTGCCTCCCAAAGGGGTACGTCACTCTTGATGCGGTCAAGGATACAGCTCTCGGAAACCCTATCCCTTCACCGATCCAGCCAGCAGGCCACGTACAAAGTAGCGCTGCAGTGCAAAGAACACGACGAGCGGCAGGATCATGGTCACAAACGCGCCTGCTGTCAGCAGATGCCATTGGTTTCCAAACGTGCCCGTGAGGTCAGCCAGCCGTTGGGTGAGCACCTTGTACGTAGGATCTACGCCGAGAAAGGTGAGGGCCACCAGGTAGTCGTTCCAAACCCACAGGAACTGGAAGATGGCAAAGGAGGCCAGGGCCGGGACCGACAGCGGCAGGACGAGGCGGGTGAACACAGTAAAGTGCGAGGCACCGTCGATAAAGGCCGACTCGAGCGTCTCGCGTGGCAGCGTGCTGACATAGTTGAAGAGCAGGTACGTTGCCAGGGCCAGGCCAAAGCCGGTGTGGGCTAGCCAGACCGCCAGGAAGGTACCATTCAGCCCCAGTGAATTATAGTCGCGCAGGATGGGCACCAGGGCGATCTGCAATGGTACGACCAGCAATCCGACGACCAGGATAAACAGCAACCGCCGGCCGGGAAAGGCCATCCAGGCAAAGCCATAGGCGGCAAAGGCCGCGATCAGGATGGGGATGAGCGTGGACGGAATGGAGACGGCCACGCTGTTGAGGAATGCCTGGGACATGTCCTGGCCGGGTGCCGCCTCTACCGAGCCATCAGGATTGGTGATCTCGACGCTGGCCCCCAACAAAACCTGCTTGTAGTTGTCCAGGGAGAAATCCCAGGTCACGGTCCACACCCGCTCCTGGACCTCGATGCGGCCCAGGCGCTTGTTGCCGAGCCAGGTGACGCGCGTATCGCCTTCGGGCGATTGCACGCCCTCCCGCAGCTCCTCAAACGTCCCAGTGACGCCTTCGACCTCCATGACACCGTCGGGATCGAGACCTAGCTCCTGGGGATTGACGGTGCTCACGGTCTGCCATTCGCGGTGGGGCAGGATGTTCCACCAGCCTGATGTCTGGATGTCGAACCGGGTGCGGAAGGAAGAGACGAACAAGCCGATGGTGGGGATGCTCCAGATGATGACCAGCAGCGCCAGTACACCGTTGATGAACAGGGGACCGGTCCATTTTCGTTTTTTCATGTTAGAACGCCTCCTGTTGCCTGAACTGCCGCAGGTTGTAGATCATCACCGGGATGACGGTGACGAGCAGTACGATAGCGATGGCCGAGCCGTAGCCCGAGTTCCGGGCCGTGAACGACTGGCGGTAGAATTGGGTGGCGATCACGTGCGTGCCAAACTGCCCGCCGGTCATCACCCAGACCACGTCGAATATCTTGAGGGTAAAGATGACGACCGTTGTCCACACAGTGATGATGGTACCCATGATGTAGGGGATCATGATCCGGGTAAAGATCTGGATCTCGGTCGCGCCGTCCACGCGGGAGGCCTCGAGGATCTCTTCCGGAATGCCCTTCAGGGCTGCCGAAAACAACACCATGGCATAGCCCGCCTGCAGCCAGATGACGATGACGATCAGAAACAGGTTGTTCCACGGTTGGATCGCCACCCATTTGTCCCAGGCAACCGGGCTGGCGCCAACGCTTGTGAGAATTGCGTTCAGCAGGCCAATCTGGGGCTGGCCGACAGGCCGGATGTCGTACATAAAGTTCCAGATGACACCGGCGCCGACGAACGAGATGGCCATGGGCAAAAAGATCAACGATTTCGCCGTGCGTTCGAATCTGCTCCGGTCGGCCAGCGTGGCGACGACCAGGCCCAGGGCCACCGAAAGGGTGCTGCCAAAGACGATCCACATCAGGTTGTTGCGCAAGGCTTCAGTCAGCAACCGCTCGGAAAAGACCGCGATATAGTTCTGAAAGCCAACAAAGGCGTCGCTGGTGAAGGTTTGGAAAAACCCGACGTCTGGTGGTCCGTCACGGCCGAAAAGGCTCAGGTAGAAGGTACGGACTGACGGCAGGGCCAGGTACCAGATGAGGATAGCCATAGCCGGGCCGACAAAGACAAAGGGCTGGAGCCGCTCCGTCCACTCGTCGGGCAGTCGCTCGACGAGACCGTTGAATACCCAATAGAGCACGGCCACCCCACCCACGCCCCAGACGATGGCTACCGCGGCGGTCAACCACTTGGGCGCATTACTGTCACGCAACCAGATGAAGCCATAGTAGATGACGGCAAAGGCGAGCAAGGGGATGGCGATGGCCAGGAAGAGCCGTCCCAGCCAGCCCACCAGTTCCGAGACTCCGCCGCCCTTTTTTCTTTCGAGGGAACCGAATTGTGCCATGGGCCAACTCCTTTTGTGGGGAGGCTGCCAGCCCTCAGTCTACGACCGAAGGCTGGCAGCCTTTGTCTAGGATGTTATCCTACCTCGGCCAGGCGGCGTCGATTTCGGCCAGGACGGTGTCCAGGTCGGCAGTGCCGCTGACATAGTCGACCATGCCGGTCCAGAAGGCGCCGGAGCCCACTTCGGCGGGCATGAGGTCAGAGCCGTCGAAGCGGAAGCTGGTGGCTTCGGTGACGAGCTCGGCGATGCCGCGCTCCAGGTCCACGCCGTACAGGTCGGGCGTGGCGGTCAGGTGGGCGGCCAGGGCGCCGCCGTTCTGCAGCCAGCCGGAGGCGGACTGCGGGGTGGTAAAGTACTCCATCAGGGCCCGGACTTCGGGGCGGTCGTTGAACATGGACATCATGTCGCCGGCGACGAGGAACGGCTTGCCGTACTGGTCGTCGATGGGCGGCAGGTAGAAGAAGTCATAGTCCACGCCGGCTTCGGCGGTTTCGGGGAAGAAGCCGGTGATAAAGTTGCCCTGCTTGTGGAGCCAGCACTGGGGCGGATCCTCGAACAAGGGTGTCGGGGCGTCGCCAAAGAAGGTGGAGACGATGGCATCCCGGCCGCCGTAGACGTAGGCGTCGTTGAACCAGATTTCGCTCCAGGCCTCGATGGCGTTTTTGACCTCGGGCGAGTCGAAGGGCAACGTGCCGGCGACCCAGGCGTCATAGTTCTCCAGGGAGGTGGTGCGCAGCATCGTCTCTTCGGTCCAGTCGGTGGCGGGCCAGCCGGTGGCGGCGTCCGAGCCGATGCCGATGCACCAGGCGGTGTCGCCGTCGTCGGCGATCTGCTGGGTCAGGGCCATGAGCTCGTCCCAGGTCACGGGGATCTCGTAGCCGGCGGCATCCCAGTCATCCTTGGGATACCAGACCAGGCTCTTGCCGTTGAAGCGGTGCCAGACACCGCCGGTTATGATCTCGCCGCCCTCTCCGGAGACCATGGCCATGTCGAGCCAGCTCTGGTTGTACTGCTGGTCGAGCCAGTCCTGTGGGATCCAGGTGGTGGGGTCGATGATGTGGCCCCGGCGGGCAAAGGTAGCCGCCGCACCTGGCTGGGGAAAGTCGGCGATGTCAGGCGGATCGCCAGCATCCACCGAGATGGTGATGCGGGATTCGAACGTCTTGTCCCCGATATAGTTGACGTTGATGCCGGTGGCTTCCTCAAAGGCAGCCATCGACTCGTTGAAGCGGATGTCGTCGGGGTTGGTGAAGGGGCCGTCGACGGTCACTTCGGTTCCGGAGAACTCGCCGGCCAGTGCCCTCTCCAGGAAGCCGCCCGGCATCACGGCAAAGCCCACCTCGGCGACTGGGCCCGACGGCTCTGCCTGGGTCGGCTCGGCTTCAGGGGCCGTGGTCGCCTCGGGCGGTGCTTCGGTGGCGCCGCAGGCAGCCAGGACCATGCTCAAGACCAACAGCACGGCCAAGATCGAAAACCATGAACGTTTCATTTTGTCTCCTCCTAAAAGGGTTTCTAGTAGCAGTTGTGACAAGATGGTGCTCTTGCTGCCCGCGTCAAGAAGCAGACAGCGCATGGACCTTTTTGCTGGTTTTGCTCATCACCTCCCTTCCCACATGAGGGCTTGGTCATGGCTCCACGTTTCCGCGAAGAGGGTATGCCTCGATTGCAGCAGGCGCCTCTGGGCCCTCACGACAGAACCGGCCCTCAAGCGGGGGCCTGTAGATGCCACCCACAAGATGCACGTACCACTAGCTCTGTTTCCAGGGTTACGGACGAGATCCCTTCTTCTCCCTCGATGAGGTTGATCAGGACCTCCGCGGCGGTCCAACCCAGGCCGTAGGCTGGGACCCGGACCGTCGTCAGGGGCGGCTGGAAGTACGCCGCCAAAAAGATATCGTCAAAACCCACAACAGCCAGGTCCTGCGGGATACGCAGGCCCGCCCGTTGAATGGCACTCATAGCACCAATGGCCACCACGTCGCTGGCAGCGAATAGCGCCGTCGGTCGCTCTGGCAATTCTAGCAGGGCCTCCATGGCCGCCTGCGCCGAGTCAGGCACAAAGACGGCCGTCCGCACCAGCTCCTCGTCCAGGGCAATGTCATGCTCACTGAGCGCCTGGCAGTAGCCGGCATAACGGCCCCGGGTGCCTGCGTAGGACAGCGGTGCGTT
>JAMJFU010000164.1 GCA_023544525.1 Anaerolineae bacterium
GGTGTGATCCGGATGGCGATCTTTTTGGTCTATGTCTGGGCCATCGGCCTGATCCCGGAGATCCGGCGCGTCTTTGCCTACCACGGAGCGGAGCACAAGACGATCAATGCCTACGAGGCCGGCGTGGACCTCACGCCAGAAGAGGTGGCCGGCTACTCCACCGCTCACTTTCGCTGTGGGACCGCCTTCCTGCTGTCGGTGATGATCATCTCTATCCTCATCTTTGCACTCCTGGGCCGGCCGCCGATCGCCCTGCGCATCCTGTCGCGCATCGTATTGATCCCGGTGGTGGCCGCCATCGCCTACGAATTCATCAAGTTTACCAGCCGGCATCGAGACAACGCCATCGTGCGCGCCATCTCGGCCCCGAACCTGGCCCTGCAGCGACTGACCACGCGCGAGCCGGATGCTTCGATGCTGGAGGTGTCGATCATGGCCTTGGAGACGGTCTTGGCGGCAGAGCAGAGTGGTGCGCTCGTCCTCGACGAGGAGCTCGCCCTGGCCACGGCTGGAACCACCAGCACTCCGGACAAAGTTGCCGATTACAGGGGGACCGTGCTATAATACCACGGTCATCGAGAGCAGGTAGAAGCGTCGATCTAAGGTCTGGGGAGGACCCATGGCACAAAAGCAATCGATTTCCTCAGCGACCATCCAGAAGGCGCGTCAGGCAAATTCGCTCGGCATGCAGCAGTACGAACGCTGGGAGATCGAGGAAGCGATCACCTCCCTGAACGAAGCCATCCGCCTCAACCCGGAAGAGCCCCAATACCATCTGAATCTGGCACGCGCGTTGGCCCGCTACGGTGATTTCGATGCGGCCAAGCGTGCCCTGGGCTCATACATTCGCTTCGAGCCGGATAAGGAGCTGGCCGAACGCTTCGAGCAGCTCTTTGGCGAGGGCATGGACGAGGTCGAGACCATCGTCACGCAGCAGATGACCAAGAAGAACATGCCCCTCGAAGTCATTGGCGCCGCGGTGCAGATGTGGCTCGAATATCGCATCTGCATTGGACGCCGGCCCCTCATCATCCGCAAGCCTGAAACGTGGGCAGCGGCGCTGGACTATACCATCCGCAAGATCAACTTCTCCGAACTCACGCAGCGCGAGATTGCTGACCTGTATGGGGTCAGCCCCTCGACCGTGCGTGCCTATCACAATGACCTGGTCCAGGCGCTGGATATCATGCCCTGTGACTACCGCTACTTCCGAGGTGACGAGAACCCGCTGGACAAACTGGTCGAAGCGGCGGCCATGCTCGAAGAACTGGAGGAGCGATTCCGCAGGCCTTGACGGTCTACTGGGACTGCCTGCCTGGCGAGACAGACAGAATGGCGACGAGGCCAATAGACGAAAACCGTGTTGGATGGGGGATGAGTGGTGGCATTCATTGCGACCGTGGCAGCCCCCATTTTCCTTTTGGCAGCATTTCACACGAGGAGGGATAGATGGCCGAAATAACTAGTGCTGTAGACGGCAAGAAGCTACTCGATTTCTGCGTGCGCGCATTTGTCAAGATGGGGGTCCAGCCCGAGGATGCCCGCATCACGGCCGACGTCCTGGTAGCGGCGAACCTCCGGGGCATCGATTCTCACGGAGTGGCCCGTCTGGCCCGGTACGTCAACGGTTTGCGGGACGGGGTGATGGTGGCCCAGCCTGATACCAAGGCCATCCACGAGACACCGACGACGGTCACCATCGATGCCGGGGCAGGACTGGGACAGCCGGTCAGTTACCGGGCCATGAAGCAAGCCATTGAAAAGGCCAAGGCCTATGGCTGTGGCTTTGCCACCATCAGAAACAGCAACCATTATGGCATTGCCGGCTACTATGCCATGATGGCCCTGGAAGAGGGCATGATCGGCATGTCGACCACCAACGCCGCCGTGTTGGTGGTGCCTACATTTGGCCGGGACGCCGTCTATGGCACCAACCCGATCGCGCTGGCCGTACCCGCAGGCCAGGAACGGTCCTTTGTGATGGATATGGCCACCAGCACTGTGCCCCGGGGCAAGCTGGAGGTCTATCATCGCCAGGAAAAGCCCCTGCCTCTCGGTTGGGCGACCGACGAGAAAGGGGTGCCGACGGCGGATGCCGGCCGGGTCCTGGACAACTTTGCGAAGCGGGCGGGGGGAGGGTTGCTGCCCCTCGGCGGTGCTGGCGAGGAGATGAGTGGCCATAAGGGCTATGGCATGGGACTGATGGTCGAGATCCTGTCGGCCGTGGTGCCCGGGGCGGCCTTTCTGAGCGGCGTGTATCCCAAAGATGAGCAGGGCAAACCCCTGCCCGCGAACCTGGGACACTTTTTCGGTGCCTGGCGAGTCGATGCCTTCCGCCCTGCGGAGGAGTTCGAGGCAGACATGGACCGCTTCATCCGAGAGCTCAAGGGCGGCGCCCTGGCCGAGGGTGCCACACGGATCTATGTCCACGGCGAAAAAGAGTTCGAAGAAGCGGCACGGCGTGCGGAGACAGGCATCCCGCTCGGACCCAAGGTCGAGGCAAGCCTCAAGCAGATCGCTGCCGACCTGGGTCTCGAGTACGATCTGTAGAGCTGGATCCCAGGTGCCGGCTCCCGTCCGGCCGGGGATCTGATCGCATGTCCTTCGAGGCACAGGAGGCCATGCTAGCTCCGGTCGAAGCCTGGGTGCGCCAGACGCTGGACCAGGCCGGATCCACGACGCACGGCTGGCTACACACCGAGCGGGTACGGCGGCACATCCGCCTGCTGGCCCGGGCTGAAGGTGTGGACCCTTTGTTGGCCGAGCTGGCAGCGCTGCTGCACGATGTTGGCCGCAGCCAGGCTGGACCCGAGTCCGAGCAGCGCATCCATTTTATGAGGGCTTTTGTAACTCAAGCCCGCCAGGAATTGATCCAAGACGACTGACCAACAACCATTCACGCGTTGTGAATTGGAGGGATGATGGCAAGGTTACACGAATATCAAGGCAAAGAGCTGCTGAAAGAGTCCAAGATCCCGGTGCCCAAAGGGGGCGTGGCCCGCAGCCCGGAGGAGGCGCGCCAGATCGCCGAGGAGGTTGGCGGCGAAGTCATGGTCAAGGCCCAGGCCTGGGTGACGGGCCGGGCGGGGCTGGGCGGCATCAAAAAAGCGAGCAACCCTGCCCAGGCCGAAGAAGCTGCCCGGCACATGCTCGGGATGAAGGTCAAGGGTTTCACTGTGGAAGAGGTGCTGGTAGAACAGCGGGTCGAGATAACCCGCGAGTTCTACGCCGGCGTGATCATCGACGACGCCGCGCAGCAGCCCCTGATCATGTTCTCCAGCGTGGGCGGCACCGGCATCGAAGAGATTGCCGCCGCGCATCCTGAGCGGGTGGCACGCATGCACGTGGACGTGGGCACCGGCCTCCTGGACTTTCAGGCGAGGGACCTGGTGCGCCAGACCGGCATCAGCGGATCGCTGCAACTGAAGCTTGGCGGAGTCCTCGAAGGCCTGTACAAACTGGCCAGAGGCTATGATGCCCGCGCTGCAGAGATCAACCCGCTGGTGCAGCTGACGGACGGCAGCGTCCTGGCCGCAGACTGCCGCGTGACCGTCGACGACTATGGCGTCTTCCGCCACAAAAACCTGGGCATCGAGATCGCCCGTGAGTACGACCGCCCGCCGACCGAGCTGGAAAAGATCGCCTACGCGGTGGAGGCACACGACTACCGCGGGACCTTTTACTACATCCAGATGGCCGAGGATTTCCAAAAGGGTGAGGGCTTTGTGGGATTCCATGGCGCCGGTGGTGGCGGGTCGATGATGAGCATGGACGCCGTCTTGCGCAAGGGCTATAAGCTGGCCACGTTTGTCGACACCAGTGGCAACCCTCCGGCGAGCAAGGTCTATCGCGCTGCGCGCATCGTCCTGGCGACGGGGCCGATCGATGGCTACTTTGGGTCGGGCTCGGGCGTTGCCAGCCAGGAGCAATTCCATTCGGCGCGCGGATTCGTCAAGGCCTTCCTGGAGGAGCAGATCGACGTGCCGGTGGTGATCCGCCTGGGCGGCAACAGCGAGGACAGGGCTGTCGAGATCCTGGAGCGGCTTAACGGCTGGGTGCCCGCACCGGTGGAGGGCTACAAGAAGGATGATTCACCCGACTATTGTGCCGGGCGCCTGGATGCCCTGATCAAGGCTGGCACAACCGTCGAACCGGCAGCGCGGCCCGAGCTGCAGCGGGTTGGCGCGCCACGTCCCTACCAGTTCCAGACCGTCACGGGCGGCACCATCACCTATGACCACAGCGTGTGCGCCACCTGTGAGACCAAAGTCTGCGTGAAGGAGTGTGTGCCCCAGATCCTGTCGCTGACGGAGGATGGCCTGCCGGTGCTGAACATCACCCACGAGGAGGCCCGGAAAGGCCGCTGCTCAGAGTGCCTGGCCTGCGAGGTGGAGTGCTTCTTTGGCGGAGCAGGTGGGGGCAAGATCGAACTGCCTATCCCGGGCCTGGAGCAGTACCTGGCGGAGCAGGCCTAGAGGATGGGTGCCGGCCGGCAGGCGCCAGGTGCAAAAGGCGACCGGTGAGGGGGCTAGGGCGATGAAGGGTTGGCAGATGGGCCTGCTCGTCACCAGCCTCCTGTTCCTGGCCGCCTGCGGGGCTGATTCCAGGGCCACACTGGAGGTCTCTGAATCGCCCGATGCCCTGCCGAACGTGGCGACCCAATACTGCCTGGAACAAGGCTACCATGTAACCATCACCACCGATGCCAGCGGGACCACGGCGTTTTGTCTTTTTCCGGACGGCAGCCGCTGCGACCTGTGGGCCTTCTACCACCAAGAGTGCCCAGGGCCGGATTCGCCGCCGCAGGGTAGCCGGTGACGATCACGGAATCACAAGTGAGGCTAAGACCATGTCTATATTGATCGATCGAGAAAAACGGGTCCTCGTACAAGGCATTACAGGCCGCGAGGGCATGGCCCGCACCAAACTGATGCGCGAATACGGCACAAATGTCGTCGCCGGCGTCACGCCTGGCAAGGGCGGGCAGGAAGTCGAAGGCGTGCCGGTCTTTGATACGGTGCAAGAAGCATGGCAGAATGCCGGACCGATCGACATTTCGGTCCTCTACATCCCGGCGCCCATCGTCAAGGCTGCGGCCCTGGAGTCTATCTTTGCCGGCGTCAAGCTGCTGGTCATCATCCCGGACCGCGTGCCTATCTGGGACGTGCTGGCCATTGCGGATGCGGCGAAAGAAACGGGTGCGCGGTTTGTGGGGCCCAATACGCTGGGCGTGCTGAGCCCGGACAAAGGGGTACTGGGCATGATCGGCGGGCGCGCAGCGTCAGCGCGGTCCTGGTTCTTTCCCGGGCCGGTTGGCGTCACCTCCCGGAGCGGGGGCATGACCTCCAGCACGGCATATTACCTGGCCCAGGAGGGCATCGGCGCCACGACCCTGGTGCACGTGGGTGGCGACGCCGTGATCGGGCTGCCCCACCCAGATGTCATCCAGCTCTTCCAGCAGGATCCGGAGACAAAGGCCATCGTCATGTTCGGCGAGATCGGCGGCACCCAGGAGGAACGGGTGGCCGACCTCATCGAGTCGGGCGAGGTGACCAAGCCCGTGGTGGCCTACATCGGCGGCAAGGCGGCCAAGAGTGGCACCCGCTTTAGCCATGCAGGGGCCATCATCGAGGGTGGCCGTGGGACCTATGAAGGCAAGGTGGACCGGCTGCGCTCCGTCGGCGCGACGGTTGTAGACGAATTCGGCGACCTGCCGGCAGCCACCAAAAAGGTCCTGGCCAAGCTAGATCTCTAGCCAGGGTCCGGGCGTCAGCTGGCGTAGGACGCTGAGGAGTGACGGCCAAGGGCCGCAGGAGTCCGTTTCCCTTGTAGATGGGTCTGCGGCCCGTTCATCAAACCCGTGATCACGCCCGTGCGACCTGGCCAGGTGCTGCCCGATCTGGGGCCAGGCAGGCCAGGTGGGAGCAGCGAAAAGACCGCGAGGTGCAGCCATGCCAGTGACAATCGAGAGTAGGGAGCGTGAGGTGGTCTTTCGCATTTCAGGAGAGGCCTACCAGCAACTGGTCGAGTGGCAGCATTCCGTGGACGAGAAGGTGGTCCAACAGGAGCTCGAGTCGGGTCGCTCTCCCCGAGGCCGGCCGCTGGAAGAGATCGTCCTGGAAGCGATGCGGACGGGATCCGAGGAGGGTGATCCGGTCCCCTATTACGGTGCCATCCAGGGTGCGTACGTCTACCGCTTCGTCCCGACCACGATGGGCCTGATCGTCAAGATTGAGAACACCGAAACCGGAGACGTGCTGGACCTGACCAACTATACAGACGAGTAGGAGTTTTGGAGAACAAAATGCCCCAAGAAGTGTGGAAAACTGCGATTACCAAGATCGAACCCAACAAAGTGGCTGTACGTGGCTACCCCATCGACCAACTGATGGGCCGCATCTCCTTTGGCGAGATGGTATACCTCATTTTGAAGGGTGAACTGCCCACCGCGCAGATCGGGAAGCTGATGGATGCCATCCTGGTCTCTTCGGTGGACCATGGGGCCACGCCGCCCAGCGCCCTGGCTGCGCGGACGGTCGCCTCGGGCGGAGCGCCCCTGACCACGGCCATCGCCGGCGGCATCATGACCATCAACCAATACCACGGCGGCGCCATCGAGGGCTGCATGCGGGTCCTCAACGAGTTGGTGGCCTACAAGAACGAAAAGGGCCTGGATGCCCTGACCGCCGCACGCGAAAAGATGGTTGAGTTCCGCACCAAGAAAATCCGCGTCCCGGGCTACGGTCACCGGGTGCACACCGACGACCCCCGCACCAGGCGCCTCTTTGCCCTGACCGAGGAGACGGGCGTGGCAGGCGAGTATATCGAGATGGCGGGCGCATTGGGCCAGGCCATGGCCGAGAGCCTGGGCCGGGAGCTGCCGATGAACGTCGACGGTGGGATTGCGGCGGTTCTATGCGAGCTCGGCTTTGCGCCAGAACTGGGCAACGGCTTCTTTGCCATCAGCCGGACTGTGGGCCTCACCGCGCAGGTCTACGAGGAAAAGACCCGAGAGCGGCCCATGCGCCGCATCGATCCGGCGGCGCACGAATACGATGGCCCGGCTGAGAGGGAATTGAGCGGTAGGGAGTAGGGAATCAGGGAAGTAGGCAGACGACAACTTGGGCGTGGCAGAAGGCCGCCCCTTGATTGGGAGGAACCAGATGGGACAGACGATCATAGAGAAGATCATCCAGGCACACTCGGACGAGCGAGGGAAGGCAGGCGACATCGTCTGGATGGGCCTGGACGCGCGTACAGCCCGCGATTTTGGCGGGGCCAACGTGGTCAAGAACTACCAGAAGCACTATGGCGACGCACCAGTGGACGATCCCGCCAAGACCTTCTTCACCTTTGACCTGGTGACCCCGGCCAACAACATCCCCTATGCCATCAACCAGCAGATCTGCCGGGACTGGGCCAGGACACAGGGGGTGAAAGTGTTCGACGTGGACATGGGCATTGGCTCCCACGTCGCCATCGAATACGGGCTCACCTGGCCCGGAGCAACGTTTGTCGGGACCGATAGCCACCTGAATATCCTGGGCGCCATCGGGGCTTTTGGCCAGGGTATGGGCGACCAGGACATCGCTTTCGCCTTCAAGGCGGGCAAGACCTGGTTCGAAGTACCGCATACCATGAAGGTGACGATCAAGGGTGAGCTCAAGCCGCCTTGCACGGCCAAGGACCTGACCCTGGCCTGTGTCGGCCGGCTGGGCGCCAGCGGCGCGCTGGGCCAGGCCGTCGAGTTCTACGGGCCGGCCGTCGAGGCCCTGGACCTGGCTGGCCGCATCACGCTGGCCAGCATGATGACCGAGATGGGCGGCATCATCGGCCTGATCCCACCCTCGGAAGAGGTGCTGGCCTTTTGCCGGGAACGGAGCGGCCGCCAGGACCTCGAAGCGATCCAGGCCGACCCGGACGCCGTCTACACCGAGGAGATCGAGGTCGACATCAGCGGGCTGGAACCCCTGGTGGCCTGTCCGCCAAAGCCGGACAACGTAGCGCCGGTTCGCCAGGTTGCGGGCACCAAGATAGACTCGGTCTTTATCGGATCCTGCACCAACGGCCGGTTCGAGGACCTGGCCGCAGCCGCAGCGGTCGTACAGGGCAAACATATCGCCCCGGGGATGGTGGCTTCGGTGGTGCCGGCTACCCGCGAAGTGTACGACCAGATGCTGCGCAGTGGGGTGCTTCAAACCCTGTTTGACGCCGGCTTTATTGTCAGTAACCCCGGCTGTGGGGGCTGCGCTTCGGGACACATCGGCATGGTGGGCAACGGGCAGGTGCAGGTCTCGACCAGCAATCGCAACTTTGCCGGCAAGCAGGGACCGGGCGACAACTACCTGGCTGGCCCGGTCGTGGCCGCCTGGGCTGCGCTGACGGGCGAGCTGACAGTGCCGGAGCTCTAGGAGGACGACATGGACGAGGCATTCCTCGACGGAATCAAACGGATCGTGGTCAAGGGGAAACTGTGGGTGCTGCGGACCCCTGATGGCCAGCTCTACGACGACATCGATACCGACATGATCTTTCACAACCGCTACCTCCACATCACCGATCTGGAGGAAATGGGACAGTACGCCCTGGACAACCTGAAAGGCTGGGAGACCTTCAGCCAGATGGTGCAGCCGGGCGATCTCGTGATGGCCGGCAAGAACTTTGGGGCGGGATCCAGCCGGCAGCAGGCAGTGGATTGTTTCCGCGCTCTGGGTGTGGCTGCCATCATCGCCGAGAGCTACGGTGCCATCTATA
>JAMJFU010000165.1 GCA_023544525.1 Anaerolineae bacterium
CGAGCCAATCCGGTTCCCAGGGATAGCGCGCCAGGAGCCAGTCGCGGGTCAGGGGGCCGTGGGTGCTGAGAACCCGGCGCAGGATATCGCGACGCGCCGAGTCGAGATCGAGTGTCCCCGGTTGCGCGCCTGCCAGCTCGGCGGGATCCTGGAGGAGGGCTGGGGCGGCGGCTCCGAAGGCGGCCTGGTAGGTGGCGAGTTGCTCGGTGAGCACATAGCGGCGTCCGGAGGGAAAGGCCAGGGGCACCAGGCGACCCTGCTCGGCCAATCGATCGATCCAGCCAGCGGGATCGACGCCTTGGGGTGCCTCGCTGCGAGCAACGGCTTCCTCCAGAGAGAGGTCGCCCAAGGCGAGAAAAACGGTCGCCAGCTCATCGAGGGTGCGGGCCCGGGTGCCGTCGGCCCGGTGCTGGAGCCGGTCGTCGACGGCGTGCACCGCCTCGGGCCGCAGTAGATCGGGCAGGGCGGCCTCGTCCAGCAGCTGGGACAGGAGCTCGCGGCCGACCATGAGGGCCTGCATCTGGCGCTCGGCCTTGGGCTGATCCCATTCGTACATGTACTGGGCGATAAGGTCGTAGAGCAGGCTGGCGGCGACCGGGCTGGGCACGACGGTTTCGACCGCCAGCACCTCAATCTCACCACGGCCTATGGCCTGCAGCACCTCCTCCAGGTGAGCCAGGTCCAGCACGTCGCGCAGGCAATCGCGATAGGTCTCGGCAATGATGGGAAAATCCTCAAAGCCCTTGGCCACGGACAGCAGATCCTTGGCCCGTAACCGTTGCAGCCAGAAGGGGGTTCGTTTCTGGGTGCCGCGTGCGGAGGGCAGCAGCAAGGCCCGGGCGGCGTTGACCCGGAATTGGGCGCCGAAGAGGGCCGAACTGGGCAGCTCGGCCAGGAGGCGTTCGCGGGCCTCCACGGCCCCCATCTGGCGGATGAGGTCCAGGGGCGGGTCGCGGTCTACCTCCAGGAAACGGAAGAGGATGCCGTCGTCGCTGACCATGGTCTCTGGCTGGGTGCCCATGGCCTCGCGGAAGGCGGAAGCGAGCGCCAGCGCCCAAGGGCTGTTGACCCGGGCGCCGAAGGGGGAGTGGATCACCAGCCGCAGATCGCCCAAGGCGTCGGTAAATAGCTCGGCGACGATGGTCCGGTCGGAAGAGATAGCGCCCAGGATCTCCACCTGGCGCTGCACGTATGCCAGGGCGTTTCGCGCCGAGTTGCGGTCGAGCATGTACTCCTGCTGCAGCCAGTCGAGGACCTGAGCCTCGTTCGTAGCGGCGATCTGTCCGGCCAGTTCGCGCCGGAAGCTACCGTAGAGGCGGCCAAGATGGTAGTCGCGGCGGGGAGCGTCCCCTCGCCAGAATGGCATGCGCGGCAGGTGGCCGGGTGCCGGGGTGACGATCAGGCGGTCTTCGGTGACCTCATGGACGCGCCAGGTGTTGGCCCCCAGGGTAAAGACGTCGCCCGGGCGGGTCTCGAAGACAAACTCCTCATCGAGCTCCCCGAGCTTGGTCTTGCGGTCCGGCAAGTAGGCGCCAAACGTGCCGCGGTCGGGGATGGTGCCCCCGTTGCGGATGGCCAGCAGCCGGCTGCCGGGCAGGGCGGTGAGCCGGTTGTGCACACGGTCCCAGGCCATGCGCGGCCGGAGTTCGCGGAAGGCAGTACTGGGAAACCGCCCAGAGAGCATGTCCAGGACGGAGTAATATGAATCCCGTGTCAGCCTGTAGTAGGGATAGGCCCGGCGCACGATCGCAAAGAGCTCGTTGATATCCCAGTCCTGCACAGAGACCATGGCCACGAGCTGCTGGGCCAGGACGTCCAGGCTGTTCTGTGGTGTGTAGCTGGGCTCCACGTCGCCCTGGCGCATGGCGCGGGCGACGACAGCCGATTCGAGAAGGTCCTCGCGGTGGGTGGGAAAGAGGCGGCCGGTGCTGGTCTGGCCGACGAGGTGGCCCGAGCGGCCTACCCGCTGCAGGCCACGGGCCACACCCCTGGGCGATTGCAGCTGGACGACGAGGTCGATGGCCCCGATGTCGATGCCCAGCTCCAGCGAAGAGGTGCCGACCAGGGCGGGCAGGCGCCCCTCCTTCAGGGCGCGCTCGAGCTGGAGCCGGGCCTCGCGACTGACGCTGCCGTGGTGGGCGCGGAACGGCCCGCCGACTGCGCCGGTACCGTGGAAGCCGGCGCCCTTGACGGCACCATCCTCGGCCAGGGCTTCAGGACCGTCGGCAGTGCCCGCCTGGCGCGACAGCCAGAGCTCGTTGAGACGGTCGGCGGTGCGCTCCGCCTGCCTGCGGCTGTTGGCAAAGATGAGGGTGGTCCGATGGCGCTCGATGAGATCCAGAACCCGGGGAATGACTGCCGGCCAGATACTGCCGCCGGGTAGCTCGCGAAAGTCCTCGACAGCAGTGATGACCCGCAGGTCCATGGGTTTGATCATGCCGGCGTCGACGATGGTGACCGGGCGCTCCACCAATGCCCCAGTTTCCGGATCTTCCAATCTACCATCAGCCGCTAGATTGGTAGATTGGGGATTGGTGTATTGGTAGCCTCCCAGAAAGCGCGCCACCTCCTTGAGTGGCCTTTGCGTGGCGGAGAGGCCGATGCGCTGCACCGGGCCTTCCGCCAGTTCGACGGCGCGCTCTAGAGACAGGGCCAGATGGACGCCGCGCTTGTTGCCCACCAGGGTGTGGATCTCGTCGACGATGACGGTGCGCAGCGTGCGGAACATCTCGCGGGCGACAGGGCTGGTCAGGATGAGGTACAGGGACTCGGGCGTGGTGATCAGGATGTGTGGCGGGTGTTTGGCCATGCGGCGCCGTGCCGATTGGGGGGTGTCGCCGGTGCGGACCAGGACTTCCAGGCGGGGGAGCGGGTCGCCCATCTCCTTGGCCACGCGGTGCGTGCCAGCCAGCGGCACGCGGAGGTTGCGCTCCACGTCGTTGTTGAGGGCCTTCAGCGGCGAGACGTAGAGCAGGCGCACACCCTGCTCAGGTTCTTCGACGGCCTGGGAAATCTCACGGTAGAGCTCGTCGATGCCCCACAGGAATGCAGCGAGGGTCTTGCCCGAGCCGGTGGGCGAGAGAATGAGCGTATGCTCTCCCCGCTGGATGGCGGGCCAGCCCATAGCCTGGGGCGGGGTAGGCTGGCCAAAGGCCTCGCGGAACCAGGCCCGGACAGCCGGCAGAAAGGCGGCCAGCACGTCAGCCATGGTCATCCCTCCCCCGCGTGTGCCTGCCAACATCGGTCTTGTCCTGGGTCACGCCTCTAATCCTCTCCGTCATCGTCTGGCCAAATCGCCCCTCTATCCCAAAGCGCCTGGGAGACCGAAGGCAAGCCCCTCGATAAAGGGACCATCTGCCTGCCTTCACCACCCTCCTGCTCGTCGTAAGCATCGAGCGGGGTCATTGTAGCATGGGCAGGCCGCCCCGTCAAAGAACCTTTAAGGCTCCTGCCATTCTCCGAAACGATGAATTGGATAGGCGGCTTCTATTATTGAAAATTAACGTAGTATTTATTGACATTAGTCCACCAATATGATATAAGGGTATCAGCGGTCTGGGTCGAGCTCCCAGCGAGCTGGACAGACACACATCATACTGAACAAGGAGGCACTATGCATACCCACCCTGTACTGGTCAAGCTCATCGTGGATGAGCGATTTCGCACCGTGCGAAGAGACGTAAAGCGAAAGTAAGTGGGAGGGCCAGATCCTCAACCTCAACCCTCAACCTCAATCCTTAACTCGAGGCACTGGCATAACGGCGCAGCCCAAAGCGGAACAGGGCGGAAGCAGCTAGCAGAAGCACGAGGGCTGCGCCCAGGCTGCCGGCCAGAGTGCCGGGAGGCAGCGTGCCCGTCAGGGCCTGAGCCGGGACAGTGGTCATGATGCCCACCGGCACCAGCCACGTCAGCACGATGCGCAGCCAGCCGGGATAGAGGCCGACAGGATAGCGGGCCATGTTGAAAAGGCCGTCGAGGACCCAGGTGAACAGGAAGCCGGGGTTCCAGAGGGTGAGCGCCGAGAAGGCCAGCTGGAGGGCGTAGAGAATGGTTACGGCGGCGAGGCTGGTCAGTAAAAAGGCCACCAGGCGGAGCGGGCTCAGCGCTGTCGCCAGTTGATAGACAGCAGCGACCAGCACGCCCAAGCCCAGCACCAGGTCGATGAGGGCAAAGGGCCGCCAGTGGCGCACGCTGGCCAGGAATTGGGCATCCACCGGCCGCAGCAGGGTAAAGTCAAAGTTCCCCGTCCAGATCTCGCCGTCCATTCCCGCCAGTGCTTCGAGGCTAGGGCCGATGAATAGCCCGCGCAAGGCAGCCAAGATCTGGTAGACCCCCAACAGGGCCAGGGTAGAGGGCAGGTCCCAGCCACGGATGGTCTCAACCTGGCCAAAGACGACGACCAGGCCCAACACCCCCGTGATCAAGCCCAGCGAAGAGTGTAGCAGGCTGATCCAGAAGTTGGCCCGGTAGGCGAGTTCGTTCTGAACGGAAGCCCGCGCGAATTGGCCTACAAGTCGCAAATGGTACATCGCCACTTCCTCTCCGATATCACGCAGACCACCTTAGCCGCCCACGGCCGAATATCGCCTCAGCCCGGCACGCCAGAGCACAACGAACAGGGCCAGCGCGACGAAGAGCCATCCTACTTGTAGGGCAAAGCCGATACCGAGGTCGCTGCTGCTCAACTGGCCGGTCAGGATCTCGACTGGAAAGCTGACCATGTAGCGGAAGGGCAGGATGGTTGCCGCCGCTTGCATGGGGCCGGGCAGCAGTACCACCGGGGCCACCTGGCCTGCCAACAGAAAGATGAGCGATTCCTGCAGGGACAGGAGTGCGTCGGCGCGGGTTGCCCAGAAGGAGAGCAGGGCCAACCAGTAGCCCCACAGCCAACGCAGAGCCCAGGCTAGCAGCAGGGCGGGCAGGAAGGCCAAACTGTTGGCCAGGGAGAGGTCGAATCGGGCCCGAAGAAGCAGGGCGAGGATCGCCGCCAGCGGGAGGGCAAAGGTCATAAAGACGACCTTGACCGCCACCTCTGAGGCCAGGGCGTCGTACACAGGCGACAGTGGTCGCAACAGCAGGAAGTTGAACCGGCCGTAGCGGATGGCGTCGCCCACGGTCCAGTTGTTGGTGCTGAAGGTGAGCTGGTTGACCAGGATCAGCACCACGTAGTAGCTGGCCAGGTCGCCCCGCGTCAACCCGCCCACCGTCCCCTCGCCCGCGGCGGTAGACCAGATGAACATGTAGATCAAGAGGGGGATCATCCAGGAGAAGGCGACCAGGTAGAAAAAGCCCCGGTGCTCCATCCAGGAGGCCCAGGTAGCCTTGACCAGCGCCCAGCCACCGCGCAGGTTGGCGCTTGCCCCGCTCACGACACCCCCTCCTGGTAGACCTGGTCGATCACAGCCTCGATGGGCGGATCTTCCACGGCGAGGTCTGCTACGGGCAAGGTGTTGAGCAGGTGGGCGGTGAGGGCAGGAGCCTGGGCACGGCCTACGCGCAGTGTCACACGCCCGTTCTCACTTTCGACGATATCGACGCCGGGTGGTAGTCCCTCGGGATCCCACTCCGGGCGGCGGAGGGCGACCCGGATCAGTTTGAAGGGCGCCAGCCGCTGGGCCAGGCCCTGTAGTTCGCCGTCGTAGAGGAGCTGGCCGTGGTGGATGAGGATGACGCGAGGGCAGAGGGCCACGACATCGGCCATGTAGTGGCTGGTGAGGATGACGGTCACGTCCCGCTGGCGATTGTATTCGGCCAGGAAACGCCGCAGGCGGCCCTGCATCGACACGTCGAGGCCCAAGGTGGGTTCGTCGAGGAACAGGACTTGGGGCCGGTGAAGAAGGCCGGCGACTAGCTCGCACTTCATCCGCTCGCCCAAGGAGAGGTTGCGGACCGGCTTGGTGAGCAAGTCCTCCATCTCGAGCAGGGCAACCAGCTCGTCCACGGTGCGCTGCGCTTGTGCGGAAGGGACGTGGTAGATCTCACCCAGGACGCGAAAGGTGTCGAGGGGCGGGATGTCCCACAGCATCTGGCTCTTGTTGCCCATGACCATGCTGATCTGTCGCAGATAGTCGGGACGGCGCTCCCACGGGCTAAAGCCCAGGACGCATGCCTCGCCCGCCGTGGGATAGAGCAGGCCAGAGAGCATCTTGAGGGTCGTCGTCTTGCCGGCACCGTTGGGGCCGATAAATCCGACCATTTCACCAGGCGCGACGTCAAAGGTGACACCGCGCACCGCCTCCACATCGCGATAGCTCCGCTGAAACAGCCCGCGGAGCGAGGCGAGCAGCCCGGCCTCACGTTCCGGCACCCGGTAGGTCTTGGACAAGTCGCGGACAACGATATGGGGTTCGGACATGCCGTCTATCCTCAGCGGACCACCTCGTAGCGGAGCCAGACAATGCCGTCCTCAAGTCGCTCCAGGTGGAAGAGGCGGAGGGGGATGATGCCCTCCGGTGAGGCCAAATCTGGCGCCCGGTAGATGGAGCGGGGGGACAGGCCTCCGGCCAGGGTGGGGCTGATGAGCAGGCTGATCTCATCCACCAGACCGGCGCGCAGGAGCACGCCGTTCAAGGTGCCGCCGCTGTCTACCTGCACTGTCCGGATGCCATGACGGGTGTTTAGCTCCTCAAGCGCGGCCCGCAGGTCCACGTGGTCGTCTCCGGCGACGATGTGGTCGATGCCCATCTGCCGTAGTTGATCCACATAGTCCGCGGGTGTGGCGTGGGAGCAGAGGACGACCACGTCCCGCCACCAGGGCTCGCGCCGGATCTGGGGCCAGTTGTGGATGCGGCCGCGGCTATCGGGCACGACAAGCAGGGCGCGGGTGTCGCCAGGATCCGGTGCCGCGGCGGGCTCGGCTGAAAGAGCCTCAGCCGCGTGCTCGTCATCCGGCGGAGCTGATTCGTAGGCGGCCAATAGCGTGTCGCTGCCGGCCAGCATGGCATCGGCTTGGAAGGCGGAGGCTACCTGGTAGAACTGGCCGATGCCTCCCTGATAGCCGTCGACGCGACCGTCGAGGCTGACGCCGTTGTGCAGGATCACTCTTGGCAGCATCGTTCCCTCCCATTCATGGCTGTATCTTGGCTATGCATCAAACCACTTTAGCAGATATTCATGTCAATAAACGGCAAGAACTTGCCCGGGTGGTCAGAATATGACATATTTCAGGCAGGGAACGAGTGTGTCCGTTGAGGCGTCCTTAAGGTAGGCTTTAGCCGGGCATAAGGTCAAGGGCCGGGCTTAGTGGTATAATGGTGCCGGTGGGCACGAAAGAAAGGGGAACTAGTCTATGAAGGGTTTCAGGAATCAGTCCATGATTATTAGTGCACTGGTGGCCGCGGGCTTCCTACTGGCAGCCTGCGGTGCCGCAGCGACACCAACCGCAGTCCCGCCGTCAGGGGCTGTAGCCAGTGATACGCCCGTAGCCAACGGCCCAGGCTCAACCGCTACGATGCTGCCCGAGCCAAGCGCAACAGAGGCGCCGCAGCCGACCGCCACGGAGGCGTCCATGCCGACGGCGACACCGTTGCCGACGGCCCCGCCCCAGCCGACAGCTACGCAGAAGCCGGCGGTGACGGGCGAGCGAATCTCGTTTGCTGCGGGTGCGACTTCGGCTGCTGTAGAGGGAAACCTGGCAGCCCAGGGGATGCAGCGTTACGTCCTGGGAGTGATGGCAGGGCAGCTCATGGAGGTGAGCGTCGATCCCCAGGACAAGGTGCAACTCGTCGTCTATGGTGCAGATGGCAACGTGCTGAAGAGCGGCATGGGCGGTGCCGCCTTTTTCCGGGGCACGGTGCCCAGCACGCAGGATTACATCGTGGAAGTGAAGGCAGGGAGCGAGGCGGTGTCCTACACGCTGAATGTGATCATACCGCTTCGGATCTCGTTCGCGGCAGGTGCAACCTCGGCAGTGATCACAGGCCAGTTGGCGGCAGCGCAGACGCAGCACTATGTCCTCAACATCGAGGAGGGGCAGCTTCTTGAGGTTGGTGTCTCGCCCCAGGAATCGGTACGTCTGGTCATCTATGGCGCAGATGGGACGGTGCTCAAGAGCGGCATGGGCGGCGGTGCCTTCTTCAGGGGCACGGTGCCCAGCACGCAGGACTATATTGTCGATGTGGGTCCTGGGACTGGCGCGGTCTCGTTTACGATGGACGTGATCATCCCGGTGCGCATCTCCTTTGCGGCGGGAGCGACGTCGGCCTCTGTCGAGGGCCATCTGTCAGCTCACCAAACCCAGTACTATGTACTGGGAGCCGCTGGGGGTCAGACGATGGAGGTGAACGCCAGCCCAGAGGGCAAGGTACGGCTGATCATCTACGGTGTGGATGGGACAGTCCTGATGAGCGGCATGGGGGAAGGGGCATCGTTCAGCGGCACGCTGCCCAGTGGTCAAGATTATATCGTCGCCGTCCAGGCGGGTCCCGAGGCGGTGAACTGCAGCCTGGAGGTATCCATCCAGTAGAGCGCCGAGCCGCGGCCCGGCGGCGACAATTCGATCGTCAAATGGGGCCGCCCTGCTGGATAGAATTTGCGCATCCGGCGGGGCAGCCCTTTTTTTCGTTCCAGGGACAACCCAACCCGCAGCCAAGCTATCTCCAGCGAGCGAGGCTAGCCCTTTTCCTGGAAGTCAGGCATGACCAGGACGGCGGATCCCTCAAACTGTCCATCGCGCAGTTGGTTCAGGGCCTCGTTGGCTTCCTCAAGGGGGAAGAGGTTCACGGTGACCTTTACAGGCACCTGGG
>JAMJFU010000166.1 GCA_023544525.1 Anaerolineae bacterium
TGTTTTTGCGATTGAAGGTGACACAGGGCTGCAGCACGTCCACCAGGGCATAGCCCTCGTGCTCCAGCGCCATGGCGATCAGCGCCGCCAGGCCCTTGACGTCACCGGCAAATCCCCGGGCCAGGAAGGTCGCACCGGCCGTCAGCGCCAGGGCCAGCGGGTTGGCCGGTATCTCGATGGCACCCTCTGGCGAGGTGCTGGTCACAAACCCGGGATCGCTGGTCGGTGAATACTGGCCCTTGGTCAGACCATAGATCTGGTTATTCTGCAGGATGTCCACGATGTTGAGATTGCGCCGGGCGGTGTGGATAAAGTGGCCCATGCCCAGGCCGAGCCCGTCGCCATCGCCGTGCACGGCAATGACCTGCAGGCCATGATTGGCCAGGCGGGCACCCGTGGCCACTGGCAATGTCCTGCCATGGAGCGTCATGAAGCCGTTGGCAGTCACATAGTCAGGCAGCTTGCTCCCACAGCCAATGCCGCTGACCAACAAGACCTCATGGGGCGCAAGTCCCACCTGCACGAGCGCCTGTTTCACGGCCGCCAGGATGCCAAAGTCACCGCACCCCGGACACCAGGTAGGCTTGACGTCGCTTGCATAGTCCTTGACCTTCACCGCCATTTAGCGCACCTCCTTGAGGCCTGCGATCACGTCCTCCGGTGAGAACGACCGGCCGTCGTAGCGACAGATCGTGTGGTCGACCTGGATGCACGTCTCTCCCTGTAGCAAGCGCTTAAACTGCCCGGTGAAGTTGTTCTCCACCGTGACCACCATACCCCCTTGCAGCGCGTCTGCCGCTGCCTCCGCCGGAAATGGCCACAAGTCGTGGAACTGCACCAGGCGCACCTCCCCATCGAGGCGGTCCACCACCTCGCGCAGGACACCGTAGGTCGAACCCCACCCTACCAGCACCAGGGGCGCCTGCTCCGGCCCGTAACGCTGCGGAGCCTCAATTTCCTGGCGGGCGGTTTCCAGCTTGGCCATGCGTTTGGCCATCATCCGCCTGCGATTCTCCATGTACTCGGTGATGTGGCCGAATTCGTCGTGCTCGTCACTGGCGGTGGCATACACGGCCTTGGGGTGGCCAGGTACCGCTCGGGGAGAGATGCCGTCCGGCGTAAAGGCATGCCGCTTGTAGGGCTCGGCCAGGGCATCCAATTCCTCCTGGCTGAGCAGGCTGCCCCGGTCAATCTCGACCTTATCGAACCGGATATCCCCCACCTCAATCGTCCTGAGCGAAGAGGCCAGTAGTTGGTCCGTCAGGATGATGACCGGCGTCTGGTACTTCTCGGCCAGGTTGAAGGCTCGCCAGCCGGTATCAAAGCACTCTTCCACGGTGCCCGGAGCCACCACCAGCCGGGGGAACTCGCCATGCGAGGCATGTAACACAAAGAGCAGGTCGCTCTGCTCCGTGCGGGTCGGCAGCCCGGTCGAGGGCCCGCCCCTCTGGGCCTCTACGACCACCAGGGGTACCTCGCACATGCCGGCCAGGCCCAACGCTTCGACCATCAGGGCAAAGCCACCGCCTGACGTCGCCGTCATGGCCCGCGCCCCCACGAAATTGGCGCCAATGGCCATGTTGATGGCCGCAATCTCGTCTTCGGCGTGTTTGATGACCACACCGTATTCCTCTTCGTGCTTGGCCATCCATTCGATGACCGACGTCGCCGGGGTCATGGGGTAGGCCGAGATGAAGCGACAGCCCCCTGCCAGGGCGCCCAGCGCAAGCGCCTGGTTCCCACTCATGATCATCCGCTGCGGGCTCTCTGGCACTTGTTCGAGTTTCCACTCGAAATCGGTACCGTAGTGCTCCTGGGCGTACATATAGGCTGCCCGGGCGACCCTGAGGTTGGCGGCTACCACCTCCCCGCCCTTGCGCCGGAAGTTCTGGCGGATGACGTCAGCCAGCCGTTCATAGGAGTACTCGACCACGCCCGCTGCCGCACCCAGGGCCGCAGTGTTGGCCATGACCCGCTCACCGTGCTCCTTGGCAATGTCCAGCAGTGGCACCGGCATGGCCTTCCGGCCCCGGTTGGACATGGTCCGGCGGTCCACCTTGAAGCCATCGTCATAGATGATGGCCCCGCCCTGCACGACCTCGTCACGGTAGGCTTCCAGGGCCTCTTCATTCAGGGGCAGCAGGATGTGCACCGCATCCTCCTGCACAAACAACGGTCGTTCGTGGACCCGGACCTGGAAAAAGTTGAGCCCTCCGCGGATACGAGACATATAGTCCTGGAGGCCAAAGATGTGCAGTCCGCCCTGCGCCAGGGCCTGGGAAAATCCAGCCCCGCTGGACTCAACTCCCTGTCCTGCGGCACCGGCAATCTTGAAGGTCATATTGTTGATGGTTGCCATATCTACTTTGCTCCTCAGGATCCCCGCTCTAGGCCTGGTCGTCCATGTTCGAGACTTCTCGTAGCCTGTGAGGTTGAAAAGGTTGGGGAACGGCCCATTCCCGGCGGGACCTCCCCGGTGGTCACACCCAGTTTACCATCGATGCCCGTGACAAGTCAAATCACCGCCGCCAACCGTCAGCCAGATTGCCCTGGCTTCCACGCGACGCCGGCCAGGGTATGGCCCCGCACCGGATCGTCGAGCAGCACGTCGTCCGGCCCTTCTGGACGCCACAGCGGGGTCTGCACCACCCCCGGCTCCACGAGCACCCAGTCCCCGAAAAAGCGCTGGACCTGGTCCAGGGTGCGTTCCACGGTCTCGCTGGCCCTTCTGAAAATTTCGCTCCCTGCCTGCCACCTTCCGTCCAACTTGTCAGACTCGACGATCGTCGAGTGCGCCACGACCATGTAGCTGCCCGGTGCCAACGCTTCACGCAGCCGGTCCACAGAGGAATAAGCCACCTCGTCGTCCACCACGTAATGAAGCAGGGCTACCATCAACAGGCCCACTGGCCGCTCAAAGTCGAGCATCCGCCGCACTTCTGTGTGCTCCAGAAGCGCCTCGGGGTCGCGCACGTCGCCCCGGATGGCCACCGCCCGCGAGTTGCTTGCCAGCATGCTCTTGCAATGGGCCACGGCCACCGGGTCGATGTCAACGTAAACCACGCGCGCCTCGGGGTTCACCGCCTGGGCAACCTCGTGCACGTTGCCCATGGTGGGGATGCCCGACCCGATGTCCAAGAACTGATCTATCCCGTTATCGAGCAGCAGGGTAACAGCCCGGCGCAGGAACGACCGGTTCACCTGGCCCGTGAGGAACAGCTCGGGCAAGATCTGGAGCAGTTGCTCGGCCACGGCGCGGTCCTGTGCAAAATTGTGGTAACCGCCCAAAAAATAGTCATAGATGCGGGCCGGGCTAGGCTTGTCCAGGGGAATGTCATCAGGGATCCACTCTTCGGTCATGCTACCCTCTCTCGTCCCGGGCCCGTGTGCCAAGACCGCGCTGCACCGCTTCGACGAACTCCCGCTTCTGAAACGGTTTGCGCAGGAATACGGTCCAGGCATCCGTACCCAACATTTCCGTGCAGCGCTCCTTTGGCAGCACGCTCACGACAACAACAGGGGTCTGCCGGTGTCTGGGGACCTGGCGCAGGCGCCGGTAGAACTCGTCGCCCATCATCCGGTCCAGGAGGATGTCCAGGACGATCAGATCCGGATCAACCACAGCCAGCCGATCGAGGGCCTCGGCGCCGTCGCGGGCCGTCTCGATCTCGTAGTCCAGAGCCTCAAGCATCGCCGCATAGAGCTCCTGAAGCTCATCGTCGTCCTCTACGATCAAGATGGTCGGCTTCATAGCCCATCCTCCAGTGGCAGACTGACCCGGAACGTGGCCCCTCCTCTGTCTCCGGGACTCGTTGCCCAGATCCGCCCGCCATGGGCCTCGACGATGGTCTTGCAGATTGTCAGGCCGATGCCGACACCGCGGACAGTAGTCCTCGCCTGGAAAAAACGATCAAAGATCCGCTCCAGGACATCCTCCGAGATGCCTATCCCAGAGTCAGAGACCGCCACCGTCACCCCTCCATCGGTGCCCTCTACCGAAATGAGGACCTGACCCTCATCAGTGAACTTGATGGCATTGTCGACCAGGTTGACCAGAACGCGGAACAACTGCTCCCTGTCGCCATCGATGCGCGGTACCTGGCCGGCCCGCTGGAGAACCAACTGCAGGTCTTTGGCCCGGGCCAGGGGTCGCATGTAGGCAATGACCTCTTGGGCCAAATCCTCGACTGCGACCGGTTCCCGTTGATAGCTCAGGGTGCCGCTTTCCAGCCGTGACAGGTCCAGGATGCCCTCCACGGTCTCGAGCAGCCTCCGCACGTTGCGCGCCGCAATCTCGCTGGTTCGCATCGCTCGCCCACGATCCACATCCTCAACAGCCACAATCTCCTGCAAAAGCTCGAGGCTCATCTGAGCCTTGGCCAGCGGCGTACGCAGCTCGTGGGAGACATCGCGGATCAGATTATCCTTCATCTCCTCCAGCTTCTTCCGCTCGCCGATGTCGCGCAGAATCAGTATCGCGGCTGTCACCTCTCCGTTGTGCCAGATGGGACCATAGCGGATCGCCTGCCAAAGCACCCCAGCATCTGGCGTGAGCAACGCCACTTCGTGCGTGGATTGGACTCCACGCTCAAACACGTCCTCAACGGCCTGCGCCATCCCCTCCCGAAACTCGGGTGCCACATAGTCCAGCATGCTGGCGCCCAGCAGGTCTTCGGGCTCAATGCTGGTACCCTCGGGCGTCCGGTTCACAAAGAGGATATTGGCCTGCCGGTCAACGGTCACGACAATGTCGGGCGCATTCTCAACCAGCGATCGCCAGCGCTCTTCCGACTCTCGCAGGGCCTCCTCGGCCCGCCGGCGCTCCGTGACATCCCGCCCAACAGCCTGCAACTCGGTCAGCCGGCCATCTTCATCGAACATGCCCCGCAGGGTCCACTGCAGGCAGCGCTCCTGGCGGACGGCCCTTCTCGACCGCTGCTCAATGGTACGCACCGGCTCGTCCGGAGACAATGACTGGATGAGTGCACGATAGACCTCCTGCTCTTGCGCAGAAATCAACCCGAAAAAGCTCCTGCCTCTGGATGCTTGCTCGCCCGAACCATAGAACTGCCCGTAAGCCTGGTTGACAAAGGTGTATGTACCATCCGGCCGGAAGCGGCAGATCAGGTCGGTTTGATCCTGCACCACCGCCCGGTAGCGCGCTTCGCTCTCGCGCAACGCCACTTCTATGCGCTTGCGCTCGGCGATCTCACTCCGAAGGTCCAAGTTGGCCTGAGCCAGCTCCTGTGTCCGCTGCTCGACACGCATCTCCAGCTCAATTCGAGCCTGTCGTAGTCTTTGTTCAGCAGTGCGCAGCGCAGTCACCAGGGCATTGCGGATTCCGTCCTGCTCCTCCAGGATTATCTCGAGGCTGGCGTGGGAGTGCCCGGAAGCCAGTGCACCCAATAGCTGAGTCAGCCCGGGATGCAAGGCGACCACCTGATTGGGAGAGAGGCCCAGCGCCAGCTCTCGCCCGAGCACCACCAGGGTCCCGCCAAGCGCCTCAGCCCGGACATAATGCATACGGGCCAGCGCCTCGCCGATGCCTCTCGCACGCCCGGGATCCACAGGTAGCGTAAGCAAGACATCGATCGCTTCGTCCACAAGCTGCGAGAGCCGATCGCGCACCTCGGGGGATCTCAGCGGCACGTACGAGGTCTGGGATATGGCCCGATGCCATTGCTCGACAATGGCATCGCGACGGGCAGCCAGTATGCGCCGTATGTGGCGTGCTCCGAGGTCTTCCTCCATCACTTCCCTTCTGCTTCGAGGTCAGGAATAGCTCAGGTCGGGAGAAATTATAGCACAGAACTGCGCAGAACCCAAGCAACGGGTCACAATCTGCCACGGTCTGCAGGGCTTGATCGAGTGAAACGCAGGGAGCACCGCAGCCCTGTTTGCCATCCAGACCAAGCAATGCTATAATCTACTGGAGAAAGCTATGGTCAAAAAAGCAAGGACACCTATTAGCGAGTACGAAGACAGCTTTGCCATCGAGCTCACCGGCGATGGAGCCCCCCAGGAGCGCGATCGCCTTACGGATCAGGCTATGGTGATTGCCTACGATCGCCGTCCAGGCACGCGCCGCCGCTGGCGCCTGCGCGCCCTGCACTTTGACCGGGACGAATGGACTCGCTCCGCCATCCGTAGCTGGTGGGCCGCCCACGAAGTGCACATCTTGGGCCAAGATCAGATGGACAAGCCCATACCTGAGGTCTGTCGCAGCTATCCAGCCCCCGAAGCGCACCTGCCCACCATCGTCCTTTGCCATCGCAATACCCCAATGGTGCCAGCCAAGGACCAATTGGAGGCCCTGGGAGGCAGTCGCAAAGGCTGATCCGCTCTGTCAGGGACCATGAAACAAGCAATCATCATGATCGGCGGGTGCAATGCCTGGTGGCCCTCAGGAGATGGACGTGGAAGCTGATCTGGTGCGTGCCCCGCACCACGGAAACCACACGATTTTTCTTGCCGGCCCGCCCGGCGCCGGCAAGACCCAGTTGGCTGTAGCGCGCCTGCACCACCTCCTGCAAGAGGGTGTGCCGGCCGAACAGATCCTGATCCTTGTGCCCCAGCGTACCCTGGCCGAAGCCTATTACCAGGCGCTTCACAGCGCCCAGGCCCGGGCTGGCGCGCTGGTCGACATCGCCACCATTGGCGGTCTTGCCCGCCGGACCATTGACCTGTTCTGGCCGCTGGTCGCCGAGCCAGCCGGTTTCGGCCACCCATCGCGGCCGCCCCGCTTCCTTACCCTCGAGACGGCCCAGTACTACATGGACCGGGTCGCGGAGCCCTTTCTGGCCGCAGGCGCCTTTGACGGCATCACCATTCACCGGCCGCGCCTGGTCAGCCAGGTCATCGACAACCTGAACAAGGCCGCAGCGGTCGGCTTCCAGCCAGACGAGATCGCGGACCGTTTGAAGGCCGCCTGGGCCGGCGAATCAGCCCGGCTGCGGATCTATGACCAGGTCCAGGCCCTGGCCCTGAGGTTCCGCGAAACCTGCCTGGCCGAGAACCTGCTGGACTGGTCACTCCAGATCGAGGTCTTTTGGCACCATCTTCTGCCCCTGCCACAGCTACGACGTTACCTTTTGAGCGGTTACCGCCACTTGATCGCGGACAACACGGAGGAGGACATCCCTGCCGCGCACGATCTGCTGCGGTTATGGCTGCCCCTGTGCGAATCCGCCCTGGTGGTCTATGACCAGGGTGGCGGCTACCGGGTCTTTCTCGGGGCTGATCCCACCGGCGGCGAACAACTCGCGGACCTCTGCCGCCAAAAGGTCGACCTGCCCGAGGCCAACGTGGCATCCGCCGACGTGCAGGCCCTCGGCTTGGGGTTGGTCAGCGCATTTCGCCCCGCCCCCGAGACGGTCGCGCCCGAGGGCGCGAATCCGCGCCGGGCCTTGGACTACGAAGTGCGGCGTTTCCATCCACAGATGCTTGACTGGGTGGTGGCAGAGATAGGGCGCCTGGTCGTCGACGACCGGCTGCCCGCGGGCGAGATAGCCGTCCTGGCGCCGTTCCTGAGTGAGGCGCTGCGCTTTGCACTCACAGAACGTCTGGCCAAGCTGGATATCGCGGTCCGCACCCACAGGCCATCTCGCGAGTTGCGCGAGGAGCCCGCTGCCCGCTGCCTGCTCACCTTGACCAAGCTAGCTCACCCTGATTGGAGCCGTCCGCCGCCTGTGGCCGACGTTGCTCAGGCATTCTTCCTGGCCATCAGCGACATGGACCCGGTCCGGGCGCGGCTCTTGACCGACATCGTCTACCGGGTGCGCGATGGCCGGCCTGGCCTGACACCATTCTACCAGATCGTGCCCGATATGCAGCAGCGCATCAGCTACTTATTGGGCGGGCGCTACGAGGAGCTGCGCACCTGGATTCAGGATTATGTCGACGGCAGCGGCAACGCCGAGGACGGCGAAGCTCTGCATCACTTTCTCAGCCGGCTTTTTGGCGAGGTGCTTTCACAACCGGGATTTGGCTTCCACGGCGACCTGGACGCGGGTGCGGTGGCCGCCAACCTGATCGAGTCGATCCGAAAGTTCCGCCAGGCGCTTCCTGCCCCAGGCGAGGCCGGTCCGGACCAGGATGCAGCAGAGGTCGCGGTCCTGGGCGCTGAGGGCGATCTCCCCTCCATCACGACCCTGCGATCCATGCCGCACAGCGAGGCCGGCCTGGCACTGGAATATGTCGACATGGTGGAGCGAGGCGTGGTGGCTGCCCAGTACGTCTCCAGCTGGCAGGTCCGGCCGGAAGATGCCGTGCTCCTCGTGCCGGCCTATACCTTCCTCATGATGAATCACCCCGTCACCGTCCAGTTCTGGCTGGATGCCGGCAGCCGGGCCTGGTTCGAGCGCATCTACCAGCCACTGACCCATCCCTACGTCCTGCGCCGCGACTGGCCGGAACAAGAGATCTGGGCTGACGAGCACGAGCTGGCCGCCCGCGAAGACGCCCTGGCGCGCCTTATCCGTGGCCTCACCTTCCGCTGTCGCCGGACGATCTACATGGGCTTTGCCGACCTGAACGAGCGGGGCTACGAACAGCAGGGTCCCCTCCGCCAGGCGCTGCAGCGCGTGCTGCGCCATGCACCGCCGGTCTCGGAGGTGCCACGTGCCAG